>CAZOCQ010000021.1:0-4175 GCA_964578335.1 uncultured Desulfobacca sp. | reverse complement strand
GACCAGCAAAGCAACCATGACCAGCACCTATCGTGTTAAAATTTCCCGGTGGTGGCTGCTTGCCCTGGCCCTGCTGGCGGTGGTGGCGCTGCCCGGAGTCGGCCGGGGAGAAATCCTTAAGGTGGGGATGCCGAATCAGGTCCTTTATCCGGACCCTGATTTCGCCAGCCCCCCGGTCTGCCCGGTGCCCTTGGGCAGCGAAGTTAATAAATTTCTCACCCTTGGAGATTGGTTTAAGGTGGGCTACGGGGACAAGAAAGGCTGGCTCAACCGCCTGGCCTTCCCCCAGTTAAAGCCTCCGCCGGGCCAGATGCCGGGCCTGCTGAGCGGAGGGGCGGTGCGACCGGGGGCGGGCGATGAAGTGGCCCTGGGAGGCAAGGCCGAGCGTATGCCGCCGAAAGACCCGCTTAGCTTGGAAGACCTGGACCGGAGGACCTTAAAGAAAGATCAACCCCTATACCGCGACCCGGACCCCTCCGGGACCCCGTTGGTCACGGCGCCGGCGGGCGCCAGAGTGCAGACGCTGGCCGCGGCCGGGGACTGGCGCAAGGTCAAATATGGGAACCAGATGGGCTGGCTCCCCCAGGAAGCCTTGGCCTTTTAATTCCTTATTTTCACTGGCTACTGACTACTGGCTACTGACTACTGGCTACTGGCTACTGGCTACTTTTCCAGAAAGGAGGTTTTGTGAGAAGGCTATTTTTGCAGAGACCCGCAGCGTGGCTGGCCCTGCTGGGGCTGGTGTTGGTGGTGTCGGCGCCCGGAGTCGCCTGGGGCGAAGTGCTGACGGTCTGCCAGCCCAACCAGTGCCTTTACCCGGACCCGGACTTTGCCGGCCAGCCCATCACGGCGGTGCCGGAGGGGGCCGCCCTCAACGTCCACAGCCAGGCCGGCGACTGGTATAAAGTGGAGTACCAGGGCAAGGTGGGCTGGATCCACCGGCAGGCCTTCCCCGCTCCCGAAGCAGGCTCCAAGTTCAGTCTGGGCAAGTTGATCGGCGTCGCCCCGGCCAAGGAAACCAGCAGCGATGAAGCAGCCCTGGCCGGTAAGGGCTTCACTCCGGAAGTGGAGTCCTCCTATCGCCAGAAGCACCCGGAGATGAAATTCGGCGAAGTGGACAAGGTGGAGGCCCTACGGGTTGACCCCGCCACCCTCCAGGCCTTTATTGCGGAAGGAGGGTTGAAGCCATGAGAAACCATCTGCGCTGGTTAGCCCTGATGCTGCTCCTGGCCCTGCCCACCGTGTGGGGCTGCGCCGCGGCCGCGGTGGTGCCGGTGGCGGCCATCGCGGCCAAGGGGGTCTCCAAGGCCACTACTGCGGCCCGGGAGATCAACGACTCCGAGGAATATTACGTGGGGCGGGCGGTGGCGGCCCGTATCCTCACCAAATACCCCCTCTACCAGAACGCCAAGGTGACGGAATACGTCAACGAAGTGGGCCAGACGGTGGCCCGGAAATCCACCCGGCCCCAGACCTTCAGGGGCTATCACTTCGCGGTGCTGGACACCGAGGAAATCAACGCCTTCGCCTGTCCCGGGGGCACCATCTTCATCACCCGGGGCTTGCTGACCACCTGCGCCAGCGAGGACCAGTTGGCCGCGGTCCTGGCCCATGAGGTCTCCCACGTGGCCAACAAGGATGGAGTCAATTCCATCAGCAAGGCCCGCTGGACCGAGGTCTGGACCGCCATGGGCGCGGAAGCGGCCCGGCAGTACGGCGGCGTGGCGGGCAACCTGGTCACCCTGTTTGAAGGCTCCATTGACGACGTCTTCAAGACCGTGGTGGTCAACGGCTACAGCCGCACCGCCGAGGAGGCCGCCGACGCCGGCGCCGTGGCCACCATGACCAAGGCCGGCTACGACCCCAAGGCCCTGACGGCCATGCTGGACAAGATGATGGCCAAAGAGAAAGGCGGCTCCGGCGGTATCTTCAAGACCCATCCGCCCACCGGAGAGCGCCTGGCCAAGGTCAAGGCCGAAACCAAGGAAGCCGCACCGTCGCCGGAAGAAGCCAAACGCACCAAGCGCTTCAAGAAGATCGTCAAGACCTGAGGCCGGGGCCGGGCGGACCGCCAAACTCCGGGCCCCCCTTTTCCTGGGAGCACAAGATGCCGCGCCGCGGTTTATTCTGGGTAATTTTCCTGGTTCTCTGCGTGGTCTGGCCGACCGCCCCGGTCCGGGCCGAACGCGGCCCCAGTCTGGCGCAATTGCGCCAGGCCCTGAGCCAGAACCCCCAGGACCCCGAAGCCAACTATAGATTGGGAAAGAAGTATCAGGAGTTGGGACGGCCCCGGCAGGCGCTCAAGTACCTGCAGGAGGCCGTCCGCCTCAAGCCCAACTACCCTGAGGCCCTCAGCGCCCTGGCTGCCCTGCAGAGCGGCCAGGGCAATTATGGCGCCGCGGTCAGCGACCTGGGAAAGCTGATGAAGCTTCAACCCCAATCTGAGAAATTAAAGGGGCGCGCCTCCAAAGAATATAACCAGCAGGGGATAGCCTCCTTCGAGGCCGGCAACTTCGGCGAGGCCGAGAGGGCATTTCAGGAGGCCGCCAGTCTCGACCCCAAGGCCAGCGTGCCTTTAAATAACCTGGGGGTCGCCTATTTCAACGCCGGCCGCCAGGAACAAGCCGCCGCCGCCTTACAGGAAGCCCTCCAACGCGAGCCCGACAACCCCGTAGCCCACTATAATCTGGGAATCAGCTACCTGGCGGCGGGCAACCGGGTCCTGGCCTATGCCGAATCTCTGGCGCTCCGGAGTCTGGACCAGAACCTGGCCCACCAACTCGATATCCTGACCAACCCGCCCCGCACCCCCCTTTCAGGCCCCTACATGGGGACGAAGGAATACTTCGAGGCCAGATAATTCGCCAATATTGTTCAGCCGTGGCCGGCTCCCCCTGCAAAAAAAAGCGGCCGGTCCCAGACCTGAGCCTGGGAGCCGGCCGCCTCAGCAATCCTTGATCCTTCTTACCCTGCCAGGCGCGGTTGCCTCTGCAACCAAGTCATTTGAAACTTCTGCAATCTTTTTACCGGAAACCGAAAACTGAAAACCGAAAACCGCATTAAAGCTGTCCGCCCACCTCCGCCAGGGTCTGGAAATAGATGCGGCGCAGCCGCTTCAGGCGGATGCGGAAGCAGAGGCCCAATTCCATGCAGGCGGTGTAGAAGGAGACGGGGCTGAATTCCAGGGCCATAAGCCGGGCCACAGTCTCCTGGGCCAATTCCTGGGGCAGGTCTTTCATTTTTTGGGCCGCGTCCCCCAAGCCCTGCCAGATGGGCAGCAACACCAGGTCGGCCTTTTCCTGGAGTTTGACGATTTCATTCTTCACCGCGGCCAAGGGACCGACGTCGGCCGCACCATCACTGGCTTCCTGCACCACCTCCACCCCCAGGCGTTTGAGAAAGCGCAGCAAAAATTCCCGGGGCCGGCTCTCCCAGGGACCCAGGTTCCAGACATCCGCCGGGATGCCCACCCGGGGCACCTGGCTGCGGCGGGGCAGCCAGTCCCGCAGCTGCCGGGCCTTCAAGAACAACTGATTCTTCAGGTGCTGATAGTGGGGGTTGTGCTTGGCTGTGGCCTTCCACAGGAGGATGCGGCCGTAAGCCTTCAGATAAGCGTAAAACAGGTCACGGGCTATGAGGCGCTTGACCACCGAAGGCCAGGAGTAGAACTTCTTCATGGCCCGGGTGGTTTCCATCTGGAGTTCATAGGGGGTAAACTGGCGGGGCTGGAAGACGGCGTGGTGGCCGTCGTACTGGCTCCAGTCCCGACAGATGATGCGGTTTTGGGCCTCCATCTCCTGGTAAAAGGGGGTGCCCGGCACCGGGGTCAGGATCAGGTATTGCAGGGAGTCCAGGTCCAACTGCCGGGAGACCTTGACGGTGTCCCGGATCACCTGGTAGTGATCCTCTTCGGAGCCGAAGACGAACATGCCGTGGACCTTGATGCCGTAGTGGTGGAAATTGACCACGCAATCCTTGATGCCTTCCACGGTCTGGGACTTGTTATAAGCCTTCAGGGTGGCCGGATTGATGGATTCCAGCCCCACGAAGACCGCGAAGCAACCGCTGCGGGCCATGAGGTCCAGCATTTCCGGATCCTTGGCCGCCTCCACCCGCACCTGGGCGCTCCATTCTATCTTGAGACCTTCGTTAATGATCCGCTCGCACAATTCCTT
>CAZOCQ010000020.1:22015-22807 GCA_964578335.1 uncultured Desulfobacca sp. | reverse complement strand
TCGCCCGGATTTGCCCATGTCCAGGCCCTGCCCCTGATGGCGGTGGGCCACCTGCTGTCGGATTTGATCGCCATCATCGGCTCCATTGATTTTGTCTTGCCGGATATTGACCGGTAGGGGCGTCAGAATATGTAGGACAGGCGCCCTCGCCTGTCCAGGACAGCCGGGGGCGGCTGTCCCACACTATATAAAGAAATGATTCCAGCAGAATTACGCGAACAACTGCAGGCCAAAATCTCCGGGGCCGCCCACCCCCGGGAACAGGCCATCAACGTCATGTACGCCATCCAGGGGCATTACGGCCACCTGACGGACGAGGGCCTGGTGGAGGCCGCCGAACTCCTGGGCCTGACTCCCCTGGAGCTGGAGGAACTGGCCACCTTTTATGACTTTCTCTACCGCCGGCCGGTGGGCAAGTTCGTCATCCACGTCTGCGACGGGGTGGTGTGCTGGATGTTCCACGAGAATTCAGTCTTCGAGTATCTCTGCCGGAAGCTGGCGGTCTGCGCCGGGGAAACCACTCCCGACGGTCTGTTCACGGTGCTGCCCACCGCGTGCCTCGGGTTTTGCGACCACGCCCCGGCCATGCTGATCAACGGCCGGATGTACGGGCCCCTCACCCCGGACCTGATTGACGAGATTTTGGAGAAGTTAAAGACCGAATACTGCGACCTGGTGATTTGTAAGTGAGCCCACATGTTTGAAGAAGTCTTATTCAAAAACCGCCGGCCCGGCCGGCCCGCCACCCTGGACGAATACCGGCTGAGCGGCGGCTATGAGGCGCTGATCGAG
>CAZOCQ010000020.1:0-22005 GCA_964578335.1 uncultured Desulfobacca sp. | reverse complement strand
CGTTAGGCGGCGGACCCCCGAAGAGGTCCGGCAACTGGTGGCGGACTCGGGCCTGCGGGGCCGGGGCGGGGCCGGCTTCCCCACCGGCCGCAAGTGGTCCTTCATCCCGGCGGACGCCCCCTTCCCCCGTTACGTGGTGCCCAACACTGATGAAATGGAGCCCGGCACCTTCAAGGACCGGGTGTTGGTGAACCTGGACCCCCACCTGGTGCTGGAGGGCATCATCCTGGCCGGCTACGCCATCCGGGCCGAAGCCGCCTATTTCTTCATCCGCCCCTCCTATGAGCTGGATGCTCAGCTCATCGAACGGGAGGCGGAGGCGGCCCGCCAGGCCGGCTTCCTGGGGAAAAATATCCTGGGCAGCGATTTCTCTTTCGAGTTGGTGGTGCACCGCAGCGCCGGGCGCTATATCTGCGGCGAGGCCACCGCCCAGGTCAACGCCCTCCAGGGCCACCGGCCCCATCCCATGAAAGACCGCCACATGGCCACCGACGGCCTCTGGCACCGGCCCACCATCGTCAACAACGTGGAGACCCTGTCCTGCCTGCCCCATATCCTGCGCCGCGGCGCCGCCTGGTTCAAGGGCCTGGCCCGGACCGAGACCGGAGCCGGCACCAAGCTCTACTGCGTCAGCGGCAAGGTCAACCGGCCCGGCTGCTATGAGCTGCCTATCGGCACTCCCCTGCGGGAGATTATCGAAGAGTCGGCCGGCGGGATGCTGGCCGGCTCGGAACTCAAGGCGGTGCTGCCCGGCGGGGCCTCTACGGCCTTCATGCCGCCCAAGTACTTGGACGTGGCGATGGATTTCGACCCCTTGAAAGAGGTGGGACACCGCCTGGGGACCGCGGCCATCATGGTCTTTGACCATTGCACCTGCCTGGTGGCCGCCACCTTGAACCTGATCGAATACTTTGCCCGGGAGTCCTGCGGCTACTGCACCCCTTGCCGGGAGGGCCTGCCTTATATCCGGGACCTGCTCCGACGCATTGAGGCCGGGGAGGGCCGGGAAGAATACCTGCCAATGCTGAAGCAGATGGCCCGGCATATGGGGAATGCTTACTGCGCCTTCGCCCCCGGCGCCGCGGAGCCGGTGCTGGGGCTGCTGAAATATTTTTCCGACGAAATCCGGGAGCACGTCAGCCAGAAGACGTGCCCTTTCGGGACGGCCTACCGGCCGCAATGCCAGCTTTGGTATCCGCCGGAGTAACAAAAGAACTAATGAACCACCAAGGCGCCAAGGGCACCAAGGGTTCACCAAGAATAATTTCTTGGTGGTCTTGGTGCCTTGGTGGTGGCTATTAACTATGCCTAAGCTCATCATTGATAACCGCGCCATCGAGGTGCCGGCGGGGACCAAGGTGATCGCGGCGGCGGAGGCGTTGGGGATCATGATCCCCAGGTTCTGCTACCACCCCGGCTTGGGCTCCTTCGGGGCCTGCCGGATGTGCGCCGTCAAGTTCCTGGAGGGGCCGGTGAAGGGCCTCGAGATGAGCTGCATGACCGAGGCCAAGGACGGCATGGTAGTCTCCACCACTGATCCCGAGGCCGTGGATTTCCGCCGCTACGTCATCGAGTGGCTGATGCTCAACCATCCCCTGGACTGCCCGGTGTGCGACGAAGGCGGGCACTGCCTGCTCCAGGACGAGACCGTCTCCGGCGGCCACGGCCTCCGGCGTTATCTTGGCCCCAAGCGCACCTACCGGGACCAGTATCTGGGGCCTTTCGTGCAGCACGAAATGAACCGCTGCATCCATTGCTGGCGCTGCCGTAATTTTTACCAGGGTTTTGCCGGCTACCGGGATTACGGGGCCTTGCAGATCGGCAACCGCATGTATTTCGGCCGCTTTGCGGACGGCCCCCTGGAGAGCCCCTTTGCAGGCAACCTCATTGACGTCTGCCCCACCGGGGTGCTCACCGATAAACCGAGCCGCTTCGTGGGGCGGCGCTGGGATTTCGAGCGCGCCCCCTCCCTCTGCCTCCACTGCACCCTGGGCTGCAACGCCACCGCCAGCGCCCGCTACCGGCAGGTGTGGCGCCTGGAAGGGCGCTTTAGCGAAATGGTGAACGGCTATTTTATCTGCGACCGGGGGCGCTACGGCTTCGCCTATGAGAGTCACCCGGAACGGCCCCGGCGGGCCCGGGTGGCCGGGAAAGAGGCGGAATGGCCGGAGGCGATGGCCGCGGCCGCAACCCGACTCAAACAGATCGTCGCCACCTACGGCCCCAGCCGCGTCGCCTGCCTGGGCTCGCCCCGCAGCAGCCTGGAGGCCCAGGCGGCGCTCAAACGTTTTTGCCGCGCCCTGGCTTGGCCTGAGCCCCATTATTTCACCGTGCCCTCCCAGGAGCGCAAAGTGAAAGCCGCCATCTCCCGCCTGGACGCCCGGCTGGCCGTGTCTATGCGGGAGCTCGAAGCCGCGGATTTTATCCTGGTGGCCGGGGCCGACCCGGTGCACGAGGCTCCCATGCTGGCCCTGGCCCTGCGCCAGGCCTGGCGGCGGGGCGGCCGGGTGGCGGTCCTGGACCCCCGACCGGTTTTTTTGCCCTTTAAGTTTGAGCACTTGCCCCTGGCCCCCGGCGAGATCAACGCGGCCCTGGGGCTGGTGGCGGCCAGGGCTTTGGACGGCAAAAATCTGGAGAGCCTCGATCCCGCCGCCCGGCAGTGGTGGCAAACAATCGGTGGCCCAGGCGTCTCGCCTGTGCAGCCCAAGCTGAACACTTATGAAACCACCAATTTTTCACCCCCGAAGAATGAACAAATCCCCCCTCGCCCCCCTTTTTCAAAGGGAGTTAAAAGTCCCCCTTTGGCAAAGGGCGATTTAGGGGGATTTGCAGATTTCACGGCAAAGCCTGGGGCTACAAAGGAAAGCCGATTGCAGGGGAATTTCTATGAGCCCCAAATCCAGGCCAGCCTCGTCGATCTGGGGCAAAAGCTGGGGCAAAGCAAAAAGCCGGTCATCATCTGTGGAACCGACGTCGTCCGGGAGTCCACCCCGGCCCTGGCCGGCGATCTGGCCCGGCTGCTCCGGCAGGCCGGTATGGAGGCGGGTCTCTTTTACCTGCTGCCCGGGGCCAACGCCTTCGGGGCCGCCCTGCTGTCGGGGAACGCTGAGAAAACCCCGCCGCTGCTGGAGGCCCTGGAAACGGGCGCGGTCAAGGCCTTGCTGGCAGTGGAGAACGATCCTTGCTGGGATTACCCGGACCGGGCGCGCCTGGAAGAGGCCCTGGGGAACCTGGAGTTGTTGGTGGTGCTGGACTACCTGCCTTCGCCCCTGGTGCAAAGGGCCGATTTCGTCTTTCCCACCCCCACCCTGTTTGAGCGGACCCCTTCCAGCTTTATTAACCAGGAAGGCCGCCGGCAACCGACGACCCCGGTGCACCGGGGCGGCACTCCCCTGGGCCAGATCAGCCCGGAGGGCCATCCGCCCCGGACCTTCCTGAGCCATATCCCCGGCGGCGAACCCCGAGCCGCGGGGGAGATTTTGACGGAACTGGCGGCGGCCCTGTCGCCCCTAGCCCCCCTGCCCCAGGACGACCTCTGGGACTGGCTGCGCCGGGAAAATCCGGTTTTCGCCCGGATTGATGCTCCTGAGGAGCGGCTGCTGCCCGTGGAAATTTCACCGGAGAGTTTTCCCCCGGCCGCGGTCCTGGAGCCGGCGCCGCCCCCGCCGGGCCGCCTGGAACTGCTCCTGGTGGACCGGACCTTCGGCACTGAGGAGTTGGCCGCCTACTCCTCCCATATCCGGCAGGCGGAAGAGCCGCCCCGCTTGTTGATGTCTCCGGGGGACGCCGCCAGATTCGGATTTAACTCCGGCGCCCGGGTGTCTCTCCGTCTGCCGGGGGGTGAACTCGAAGTGGAATTAGAGGTGGCGCCCGGCCTGGCCGCGGGCGTCCTGGCGCTGCCCCGGCACCGTCGGCTCAACTGGCGCCTGGCGCCGGATTATCAGATCATGCTGGCTGAACAAGACCTCGTTAAGGTGGCGGAATAATGTCCCTCTGGGCTTTGGGCCTCCTCCTCATGGTCGTCAAGCTCCTGGTGGTGCTGGTGGCGCTCTTGCTGCTGGCCGCTTACCTGGTTTACGTGGAGCGCCGCCTCCTGGGGTTCATGCAACTGCGCCTGGGGCCCAACCGGGCCGGTCCTTTGGGGCTTTTGCAACCCCTGGCCGACGCCGTGAAACTCTTGGCCAAAGAGGACTTCATTCCCGCCGGGGCCGACCGGGTCATCTTTCTTTATGCCCCGGCGGTGGTGGCGGCCACGGCGTTGCTCATCTTTGCGGTGGTCCCCTTGGCCCCGGGCTGGACCTTCCGGGGCCGGGAGATTCCCGGGGTGATCTGCGACCTCAACGTCGGTTTGCTGGCGGTTCTGGCCCTGTCGTCCATCGGGGTGTACGGCGTGGCCCTGGGCGGCTGGGCCTCCAACTCCAAGTTTTCCCTGCTGGGGGCCATCCGGGGCGCGGCCCAGATGATCAGCTACGAACTCTCCCTGGGCCTGTCGCTGGTGCCGGTGGTGATGCTGGCCCGTTCCTTTTCCCTGGTGGACATCGTACAGGCGCAGGCGCGGCTGCCTTTCGCTCTAATGCAACCCCTGGCCTTCATTATCTTTTTCGTCAGCGCCGTAGCGGAGATCAAGCGCATCCCCTTCGACCTCCCGGAGGCGGAAAACGAGCTGGTGGCCGGCTACCACACCGAATACAGCGGCATGCGCTTCGGCCTCTACTTCCTGGGGGAGTACGTCACCCTGGTGACCTTGGGGTCCGTGGTGGCGGTCTTCTTCCTGGGAGGCTGGCGGGGACCGTGGCTGCCGCCCCTGGTCTGGTTCTTTCTCAAGATTTTTGCCGTCGTCTTCGTCATCATCTGGATCAGGGCCAGCTTCCCCCGGCTGCGCTACGACCAGTTAATGGAGATCGGCTGGAAGGTTTTGATTCCTTTGGCGCTGCTGAACATCATGGTCACCGGGGGAATCATGCTGGCGCTGGGTCATTAGGGGTCGCAGATGACACATAATCCTGAACTTACCCCAAACAAGCCCCCCGGCGCCGGCAAAAGCAGCTTCGACCTCATTGAGCCGGAGAAGCTCCTGAAAGAACTGCCGCTCCGGGAAGGCCTGGTCATCGCGGACCTGGGCTGCGGCGCCGGCAACTATAGCCTGGCGCTGGCCGAGGCCGTCGGCTCCCCAGGGCTGATTTACGCCCTGGACCTGTGGGAGGAAGGAATCGAAACCCTGACCCGCCGGGCCGCGGCGGCCGGCCGGAAAAATATCCGGGCCCGGGTGGCGGATGTCAGCCAACTCATCCCCTTGGCGGATGAGAGCCTGGACCTCTGTTTGATGGCCACGGTGCTGCACGACCTGGCGGAATTCGGCCTGGCCGAGGGCGCACTCCGGGAGACCGCTCGGATTCTGAAGCCCGGCGGCACTCTGGCGGTGGTGGAGTTCGACAAGGTGGACGGCCCGCCGGGGCCGCCGAAACACATCAGACTGTGCCCGGAGGAAGTGGAGGCCCTGGCGGCGCCTTATGGTTTCAAGAGGACCCGGACGGCCCGCATCGGGCTATATAATTATTTGATTTTGTTTAATAAAATATGAAGGTGCAGGGGCGGCTGGCGAGCCGCCCCTACCAAGCCTTTACGGCGGAGTCAACCATGCCGGAAGTTCATGATCCTCTGCGGGGCCGACCCCATCTCCTGAAGGTGCTGGCCCGGGGCCTGGCCGGGCTATGGGACGGCCTCATGATGGTGCTGCGCCACCTGGGCCGGCGGCCGGTCACCGAGGAATACCCCGATTATAAGCGCCCCCTGCCGGTGCGCTCCCGGGGCCGGATCATCCTCACCCGGGACCCGGACGGCGAGGAGCGTTGCGTCGCCTGCTTCCTGTGCGCCGCGGTCTGCCCCACCAGTTGCATCTCCATGCAGGGCGGCGAGCGGCCCGACGGGCGGCGCTGGGCTCCGTGGTTCAGGATAAACTTCGCCCGTTGCATTTACTGCGGCCTGTGCGAGGAGGCCTGCCCCACCCTGGCCCTCCAGCTTACGCCGTTTTTTGAGTTTTGTGAGCCGGACCTCCTGGCCCTGGTGGCGGAAAAGCAAGACCTGCTGGTGGACCATGGCGGCAAGAACCTGGACTACAATTTTTACCGCTTTGCCGGGGTGGCCATGGTGGGCGGCAAGGGGGGCCACATCAATGAGGCTGAGCCGGTGGATTTAAAGAGCAACCTGCCTTAAAGGCAGTGGTCAGTGGTCAGTGGCCAGTTAAAAGGTGAAGGAACATAGAAAAGGTCATTATGAACTTATACGCTATCATCTTTTATCTTCTGGCTTTTATTATCATCGCGGCCACCGCCTTGGCCGTCACCCGGCGCCACCTGATGCACGCCGTGGTCTATCTGGTGCTCTCCTTTTTCGGCACGGCCCAGCTTCTTTACCTCTTGGGCGCGCCGTTCCTGGCGGTCCTGGAGGTGATCATCTATGCCGGCGGCATTATGGTGCTCTTCCTCTTTATCGTCATGATGCTGGAAATCCGGCCCTCAGAGGAGCCTCTGAGCGCTTACCTGCGCCGCTGGGCGCCCGCTGCGGTCCTGGGAGGAGTCTGTCTGGCGGTGGCCGGCGTTTTGATAACCGGTCAACCCGGCAGCGGGGCGGCCCTGCCCTTAAGCGCCGCGGCGCCGCTGGAGTTCGGCCGCTTTTTATATCAGCAATACTGGTTGGCGGTGGAGATTGTCTCCCTGCTGCTCTTCGTGGCCCTGGTGGGGGCCTTGTACCTGGGACGGCGGGAGGAATAGGGGGTATTTTAGTTCAAAGTTCGAAGTTAAAGGTTCAAAGTTAAAAGTTAAAACCTTAAATTTCGAATCTTGAGCCGGTGGAATTAAAGCTTTGAACTTTGAACCCTGAACCTTGAACTAAACTTATGGACACCATCGTCCCTTATAGCCATGTATTGATTTTGGCGGGAGCCCTCTTCTTCCTGGGCGCGGCCGCGGCGGTGACCCGGCGCAACCTGGTGATGATCCTCATCGGGGTGGAGGTGATGCTCAACTCCGCCGGCCTGGCCCTGGTGGCCGCCTCGCTGCACTGGCAGCAGTTGGACGGCCAGGCCCTGGCGCTCTTCATCATGAGCGTGGCCGCGGCCGAAGTGGCGGTGGGCCTGGCCCTGATCGTTTACGCCCAGCGGCGCACCGGCGCCCTGGAGGCGGACCGCTACAACCTCATGAAGGGCTGACGTGGAAACGATACTTCTGCTCCTCCTACTTTTTCCCCTGGGCGGCGCGGTAATCAACGCCGTCTTGGGACGCCTGCTGCCCCGGCGGCTGGTGGAGGCCGTGGCCTGCGCCGCGGTCCTGGGGGCCTTGGCGGCCGCCTCCGCCGCCTTGGTCCTGGCCGCCGGCCGCGCCCAAGATCTCACTTTCTTCAAGTGGTTCCAGGCCGGGGGGGTGGCCGCGGCCCTGAGCATCCATTATGATCCCCTGGCCGCGGTCATGGCCCTGATGGTCACCTTTGTGGCCTTCATCATCCACCTCTATTCCGCCGCCTTCATGCGGGAGGACTCGGATTACGTCCGTTATTTCTGTTATCTGAACCTTTTCGTTTTCGCCATGCTGGTGATCACCGTGGCGGACAATCTCTTCTTCGCCTATTTGGGCTGGGAGGGGGTGGGCTTCTGCTCTTACGGGCTTATCGGCTTCTGGCACCGTGACCCAGCCAACGCCGCGGCGGGCCGCAAGGCCTTCATCTGCACCCGCCTCGGGGATATCGGCTTCGGCGTCGCCCTGGGCCTAATCTTTGTTTATTTCGGCAATTTCTCCATAACCTATATCAACGGCCATAGCGCCCAACTAACCCCCGCCCCGATTACCGTCCTGGCCCTGCTGCTGCTCTGGGCCGCGCTGGGCAAATCGGCCCAGTTGCCCCTCACCGTCTGGCTGCCGGACGCCATGGCCGGCCCCACCCCGGTCTCGGCCTTGATCCACGCCGCCACCATGGTCACCGCCGGCGCTTACCTGCTTATGCGGCTCTTCCCCCTGGTGTCGCTCTCCCCCACGGCCATGTGGATCATCGCCGCCGTCGGCTCCGTCACCGCCCTCTACGCCAGCTTCGCCGCCCTGGCCCAATGGGACCTCAAGAAGATGCTGGCCTATTCCACCATCAGCCAGGTGGGTTACATGTTCCTGGCGGTGGGGGCCGGCGACCTCGTGGGCGGATTGTTCCATCTGGTGTCCCACGCCTTTTTCAAGGCCCTGCTCTTTTTGGCCGCGGGCATCGTCATTCAGGCCCTGGCTGAGGAGCATAACATCTTCCGCATGGGCAACCTGCGCCGCCTGCTGCCCCCGGTTTACTGGCTCTTCCTGGCCGGGGCCGTCTCCCTGAGCGCCTTCCCGCTGTTGGGGGGCTTCTTCAGCAAGGACCGCATCCTTTTGGCTGCGTTTATCAACCCCGATCCCACTTACAAGCTCTTCTGGCTTCTCGGTTTGGCCGCGGCCTTCCTGACGCCGCTGTACACCTTCCGGGTGTTTTTTGTCGCCTTTCCGGACCGTCCGGACGGCCGCCGGGCCGAAGACCTCCGGCCCACCCCCCGCTTGCTGGCCTGGGTGCTGTGGCCCCTGGCGGTCTGCGCCCTGGGGGACGGCCTGCTCAACCTGCCCGGGGGCTTCGGCAAGAACTTTCTGGGCCGCTATCTGGCCGTGGTCCCCGGCGCCCGGCCGGACCTGGGAGCGCCATCGGCCACGGAATGGGCCATGGGCCTGTCCAGCGCCGCCCTGGTGGTGGCCGCCATCGCTCTGGCCTATCGGCTTTACCGCCGCCGGCCGGTGCGGGAGCCGGCCCTGACGGGCTGGTGGGGCCTGTGGTTTGCCGGCTTTTACCTGGACCGACTCTATCAACTGGCCCTGGTGCGCCCCTATCAGGTCATGGCCGATTTTCTGTGGCGCCGGGTGGACGAGCGCTATGACCGCGTCCTGGTGGCCGGGGCCAGGGCCCTCTTCCGGCCTTACCGGGCCTGGGCCAATTTTTGCTGGCTCAAGCTGGACGAAATCTTGTTGGATAAAGGCGTGGTCAAGGCCGCCGACAGCCTCAACACCGTCTCCCGGGGGCTGGGATACTGGACCACCGGGCGGCTGTCCACTTATCTGAAGATGCTGCTCCTGGGCCTGGCCCTCTTTTTCAGCGCCCTGGGCTTAAGCTGGTACTTGCAGTAACGGAGGCCGGATCATGCTGCGCTTTCCCATACTCTCCGTCATTGTCTTTTGGCCGATCCTCGGCAGCTTCCTGGTCCTGGCAAGCCACCGCAACCCCCGCCTGGTCCGCCGGCTCAGTCTCATGGTGGCCTTGGTGGAGGTGGGCCTGGTGGCTTCGCTTCTTTTCCTGGACCTCCACCCCCAGGCCACTGCCCAGGGGACCTGGCTGCTGCTGGAGGATTACTCCTGGATTCCCTGGCTGGGGGCCCGCTACAGCCTGGGATTGGACGGCATCAGCCTGGTCCTCATCCTGTTGTTGTCCTTCATCAACATCTTTTGCGTCCTCATTTCCTGGGAGGCCATCGAATTTAGGGTCGGCTCCTTCTTCTTTTTTCTCCTGTTTCTGGAGGGCGCCCTGGCCGGGCTTTTCCTGGCCGCCGACCTGCTTCTCTTTTATCTGTTCTGGGAAATCCAGATCATTCCCATGTTCTTTCTGGTGGGCATCTGGGGCCACGAAAACCGCGTTCACGCCGCCATTAAGTTCCTCCTTTACACCCTGGCCGGCAGTCTGTTTATGCTCATCGCCCTCATCGCCCTTTATGTCATCCATGGGCAGCAGACCGGCATCTACACTTTCTCGGTGTACCAGTTGTCGCAACACGGACCTTTGAGCCGCACCACCGAAATCCTGCTGTTTCTGGCGTTTTTGCTGGCCTTCGGCATCAAGATCCCCTTGGTTCCGGTGCACACCTGGCTGCCCGACACCCATACCGAGGCCCCCACCGCCGGCAGCGTTGACCTGGCCGGGCTGCTCCTGAAGACCGGGGTCTATGCCCTGTTCCGCTTCGCCATCCCGCTCTTTCCCAACGCCACCCAGCTATTCGGGCCGCTGCTCCTGGTCTTGGGAGTTGGGGGGCTGTTTTATGCCGCCTGGATCGCCCTGGCCCAAACCGACCTCAAGCGCCTGGTGGCTTATTCCAGCATTTCCCACATGGCCATGATCGTCATCGGCATCGCGGTCTGGAACGCCGTCAGCCTGAGCGGCGCCGTCCTGCAGATGGTCAATCACGGCCTCTCCACTTCGGCCCTGTTTATCATGGTGGGGATGTTGGACGAACGCATCCACTCCCGGAATTTTGCCGACATGGGGGGGTTGTGGAGCCAAATGCCGGTGTTCAGCGCTTTTTTCCTGTTCTTTGCCCTGTCGTCCATGGGCCTGCCCGGCCTCAATAATTTCGTAGGGGAAATGCTCATCCTGGTGGGCGTCTTTAAGGACCAGCCGGTGATCGCCATTTTGGGCTTTATCGGGGTGGTCTTCGGGGTGATCTACATCCTGCGGATGGTGCAGGAGGCCCTCTTCGGCGAACCCCGCGGCGAGCGCGTCCTGTGGGACGTCAACTTCAGGGAGATCGTCATGCTGGGGGTTTTGGCCCTGGTGGTGCTCTTTATCGGCCTGCACCCCGGCCCGGTCTTGCAGTTGCTGGAGCATCCGGTCCAGACCATGCTGCAGCAAACCACCACGGTGGCCTGGCTGCCTCGCTAGGCCATGAGAAAATTTGGCCCTTGACCATGGTGACCGACGATGTCCACTGATTGGCCCGGCCTGCTCCCGCTCTTCCTCCTGGCGGGCGGCGGGGTCGTCATCTTCTGCGCCGGGGCCTTCTGGCGGGCGCCCGAGGGGGTGCTGTTCGCCCTGGCCCTGGCCGGCGCCGCGGCCGCGGGCGCGGCGGCCCTGGCGGCGCCCCCCGACTTCCCCACCTTCCGAGGGATGCTGGACCTGGGCGGTTATGCCCGTTATTTCACCTTTCTTTTCGCGGCCATCACCTTCCTGACCATTCTCCTGGTGCAGCGCTACGCCCGGGACCGGGGGTTCGCCGGGGACGAATTCTACGGCCTGCTGCTGTTGGCCGCGGCGGGCCTGGTCCTGGTGGCCGGGGCCCTGAACTGGGTCATCTTTTTCCTGGGGCTGGAACTCCTGTCCCTGTCCCTCTACGTCCTCATTGCGGTGCGCAAAGGCCGGATGTCCTCCCTCGAAGCGGGCCTGAAATATTTCGTCATGGGCGCGGTGGCCTCGGCCTTCCTCACCTTCGGCCTGGCCCTGCTCTATGCCATGAGCGGCACCCTGGACCTGGCCGGCTCCCTGGCCGCGGTTCTGGCTTATCCCCAGCGCCTGCCGGTGACCCTACTGGCCCTGTCCCTGATTTTGGTGGGTATCGGCTTCAAAACCTCCCTGGTCCCCTTTCACCTCTGGACCCCCGACGTCTATCAGGGGGCCCCGGCGCCGGTGACCGCCTTTTTGTCCGCCGGCAGCAAGGTGGCCCTGTTCGCCGCCCTGCTCCGTTTTTCCACGTTGGTGGCCGAACCGGTTTGGGATTACTGCCTGCCGGCCCTCTGGGTGCTGGCGGCCCTCACCATGATAGTGGGCAACCTCACCGCGCTTTACCAGACCTCCATCAAGCGCCTCCTGGCCTACTCCGCCGTCGGCCAGATGGGTTACCTGCTCATGGCCCTGCCGGCCGTCAAGCAGGGGGCCTTGCCGGCCCTGATGTTCTACCTGCCGGTCTATGCCCTCATGGACCTGGGGGCCTTCGGGATGATCGGCGCCTTGTCGCCGGCCCAGGCCGACCCGGACCGGGATGCTTTGGCGGATTACCGGGGGCTGGGCTACACCCAACCCTGGCGGGCCGCGGCGCTGGCCGTCTGCCTCCTCTCCCTGGCGGGGCTGCCGCCCACCGCCGGCTTCATGGGCAAATTCGCCCTGTTCCGGGCGGTGCTCCAGGCCGGTTACCCGGTCCTGGCGGGAATCGGCATCCTGACTGCCATTCTCTCAATTTATTATTATTTTAAGGTAGTGGCCGCCCTGTACCTGCAACCCAGCGCCGGGGGCCTGGAGGCCCCGCCGGGCGCCGGCTCGGCCGTGGGCCTGGCCGGCGCCGCGATCCTGGTCTTGCTGCTGGGGCTGGGGGTCTGGCCGGGGATGCTCTTCGGCCTGGTGGCTCGGCTCGCCACCGCCCTGCCGCGGTTGTCCTGAGGCCATTTCGCTATCAAAAGGCGCTGATCCGTAGCGAACCTTGGGTTCGCCCATAAAAAAGGGCGAATACAAGATTCGCCCCTACGCAAAATAACATTTGATTGAGATTTGGTATTGAATCGAAAACCGCCTATAAAGGAAAATCCAGCAGGGCCTGAAAGAGCCGGTCTTCCCGGCCGCCGTAAAAGTGGTCGGCGCCGGGGATGACCACGAAGGGCACCGGGGGTTGCACCGCGGCCAGCATGGTCTGGAGCCGGGGCAGGGGCGCGATGTCATCCTGGTCCCCGGCGACGATGAGCTTGAGGCGGGGCGCCTCGGGCAGCCAGGCCATCTCCATGAAGGCCACCGGCGGAGAGATCAGCACCGCCCCCTCAACGGCCAGCCCCTGGATCAGGGCCTTGCCGACCACGAAGGCCCCAAAGGAATACCCCACCAGATAATACGGGCCGGCGGTCCGGGTCCGCAGGAAGTCCAGGGCCGCGGCCACGTCGGCGGTTTCGGCCTCCCCCCCGCCGTAACTCCCGGTGCTGCGGCCCACCCCCCGGAAATTGAAGCACAACGTAGCATAGCCGCGGGTATGGAAGGCCCGCTCCGCGGTCCAGACCACGTTGTTGTTCATGTCGCCGCCGAACAGGGGGTGGGGGTGGGTGATGACCACCCCGGGGCCTTTGGCGCCCGCCAGAAAACGGCCTTCCAGGGTGAGGTCCGGTCCGGGAATGGTTACTGCGTCTGACATTTGATAGCTTTCAGGTTTTAGCTTTTAGCTTTCAGGAAAAACCGTTGTCCGGTAATCGCCTCGCCTAACAGGTTAAAAACCTGTCCCACCATCCAAATCTGGCTACTGACCACTGGCTACTGGCTACTGACCACTGCTCACTGCTTACGGCTTACGGCTTACTGCTCACTTTCTTGGCGGCCTGGTAAACGTCGCCGATGATCTGCGGGGACAACTGGGCCATGGCCTGGCTGATGGCCTGGGCCAGGCCGGCGGGGGTCTTCTCCACCATGGGCTCGGCGGCCTGGTAATTTTTCTGGAAGAGCACCCGTTTGGTGACGTCGGTTTCACGGGTGTCCAGCAGGGTGACGCTGAGGGCCAGGGAGCCCTGCCAGAGTTCACCCTGGTCCAGTTCCTGGATCTCCTGCACCCCGCCTTCCAGGGCAAACCTGGCCTTGGCGCCGCTCTCGTCCGGCAGCACCGCATTGAAGAGGCGGGAGTCCCGGAAGTCCCGCCGCAGGTAGTCGGTGACCAGATATCCCGGATTGACCCGCCAGCGGCTGTAGTTGTAATTCTCCGCCTTGTAGGGCGAAGTGCGGTAGATCATGGCGGTGGTGTTGAAGGCCTGGGCCACGGAGAATTGCTCCACCCTGAGGCTGTCGGGCAGGGGAGTCGAGGCCCGGACCGCCGGGGCCGGGTAGTCCAGGATATACTTCTGCACCAGCATGGGCGGCTTGCCGCAGCCGCCGCACAGCAGTGACATGATGAAGCAGACTATGGTCAACCGGGATAAAATGGCGCTCTGATGGGCAGGCTTAGTCATCTCTCAACCTTTCATCTGGTTTTTGCTGAAAGCTAAAAGCTGAAAGCTGAAAGCTACTCATTAAACCTCTTCTTGGGCGGTTTGCCGAAGAGGAGGTCCGGGGGCCGGTCCTTGATGCGATCCGCAAAGGCCTCCAGGGTCTCCGAGGTCTGCCGCAGATTTTCGCTGGTGCCCTTGATTTCCCCGGCGATGCTCCTGGTCTGGCGCAGGGTCTCCCGCAGATCGAGGCCCTTCATCTCCTCCTGGACCGCAGCCATCAATTTCTTGCTCTCCTGGAGGGTCTTATGCGCCTCCGCCAGGATTTCCTCCAGTTTGCCGGCGGCAATCAGCTCATCGATGCGTTTGGAAGAATCCTTTAGGTATCCCGTGAGGGTCTTGACGTTGGCGATGATGGTTTCCATGTCCTTGCCCCGGAAGAAGATCTCGATCTGGGCGACCGCGGATTTAACCGAATCAAAGATGCCCCGGGTGTCCATGGCGCTGAATTTATCCACCACCGCGGTGACCCCGCCCATGATCTTGGCGATTTCCGAAGGGCGGGAAGGGATGATGGGATATTCCGAAGGGAAACTGATCTTGGGAGACTTTTCCGCCTCGCCCTTCTGTTGCCGGTCCAGTTCCACGAAGACCAGGCCGGTGATGCCCGCCACCTTCAATTGGGAAATGACGGTCTTGGGCAAGTCTTCTTTGAGGTTGATCTTCATGATGACCGCGATGAGCCGGTTGTCCGGCGCCACCCTGATCTGCTCCACCCGGCCCACCTCCACCCCCCGGTACTTGACGGTAGAGTCCTTTTGCAGGCCCTGGACCGATTCGTCAAAATAGGTGACGAAGAGATTGCCCTTCTCGAAATACTTGGTGGCCCCCACCCAAATGATGGCCACCACGGTGAGAATCACCCCCAGGGCGACAAAGAGTCCCACCATTAATTTGGATGTTTTCCCGGCCATTTATCCTCTGACCTCCTTTGCCTCCAAGGGCTGGCGGTTGAAGAAGCTGGTCACCCGCAAGTCGGGGGAATGTTCTTTGAGCTCCCTGGGATCCCCCATGGCGATGAGGCCCTTGGCGCTCTTGTCCAGCATCACCACCCGGTGGGCGATGTTGAAGATGGAGTCCAGTTCATGGGTGACGATAACCATAGTGGTGCCCATGCCGGCGTTGATTCCCTTGATGAGATTGTCCAGTTCCACGGAGGTGATGGGGTCCAGGCCGGCGGACGGTTCATCAAAGAAGAGCACGGTGGGGTCCAGGGCCATGGCCCGGGCCAAGCCGGCCCGTTTCTTCATGCCGCCGGAGATCTCCTCCGGCAGGTGGTTTTCATAGCCGGCCAGGTTGACCAGGCTGAGCTTCATGCGGACCACCGCGTCGATCTCGGCGGCGGAGAGGTCGGTGTATTCCTGCAGGGGCAGGGCCACGTTCTCCGCCAGGGTCATGGAGCCGAAGAGGGCCCCGGATTGAAAGAGCACCCCGAAGTCCATCCGCAGCCGTTGAAGTTCCTCTTCGTGTTTGGAGTTGACATCGACCCCGTTGATGCGAATCCGCCCGGTATAAGGCCGGTAGAGGCCGATCATGTGCTTCAGGAGGGTGGATTTGCCGCAGCCGCTGCCTCCCAAGATCACCAGGATTTCGCCTTTGAAAACCTGGAAGCTGACCCCGGCGAAGATGGTGTCCTCGCCGAAACGGGCGGTCAGGTTTTCCACTTCGATGACCGGGATTTTATCCATGAGCCTTATCTAATATAATGCAGCACCAAAGCGAAAGCCGAGTCGGTGACAATGATGAGAAAGATGCCCGCCACCACCGCCGAAGTGGTGGCCGCCCCCACCGCCTCGGCCCCGCCCCGCACCCGGAAGCCTCGCTGACAGCCGATGCCGGCCACCAAGACCGCAAAAACCACGGCCTTGATCAGGGTGGAAATGAGATCGAAGAGGGCAATGCTCCGCTGGCTCTCGGTGATATACGAGTAAACCGTCAGGTCCAACCCCAGCACCCCGATGATCAGGCCGCCCAGCAGGCCGAACAGGATGGCGTACATGGTGAGCAGGGGCACCACGATCATGGCGGCCAAGACCTTGGGGACGGCCAGGAAGCGGACCGGATCGAACCCCATGGTCACCAGGGCGTCCACTTCTTCGTTGACCTTCATGGTGCCGATCTCGGCGGCGAAGGCCGAACCGGAGCGCCCCGCCACCAGGATGGCGGTCATGATGGGTCCCAGTTCCTGGACCATGGCCATGGCCAGGAGGGAGGCGACGTAGATGTTGGCCCCGAATTGTTTGAGCTGCAGCGAGGTCATGAAGGCGATGATCAGGCCCAGGAGCAGGCCGATGAGGCCGACGATGGGCAACCCGTCCACCCCGGCCCGCTTCATGTAAAAGAGCACGTCGCCCCAGCGCACCGAACGGGGCCGCAATAAAACCGACCCCAGGGCGGTGAGCAGGTCCCCCAGGAAGGTCAACACCTGGACCAGGTCCTGACCCAGCCTCAGGGTGGCGTCTCCCAACTGGTGCAGGACCCCGGCGCCTTGCTGCTCCGCAATCAGCGGGGGCCGGTTGATCTCCTCGGGATTGATGAGGTCCATGATCCGCCGGGCTTCTGCGCTCACCTGGACCAGACGGCAAGGAATCCCCCGGCTTTGGGACTGGCTCTGCAACTGCACCAGGGCCAGGGCCCCGGCGCTGTCCAGATACTCCACCCCGGCCAGGTCGATGGTAAGCCCGGCCGGGCGCAGCTCCTCCAGGCGCCGGCCGATTTCCGTTTCCAGGAAGCGGAGGTTATCCAGGGCCAGCCTTCCGGCCAGGGTCAGGGTGATTTCCCGGCCGGGCTCGCCGGCTGCGCCGATGGCGGGCGGGGGATGTCGTCTCTGGTCTTTTTTCATCTGTCGCCGGAAAATTCCTTAATTACTTCTGATTAAAATCCAGGGACAGGAATTCTGCTTCAGTGATCCCCCAGCGCTGCTTGGCTTCCTGGGCGCTCATGCTCAAGACCAGGATGCCCACCAATTCGCTCCCCTGCTTAATGGGGTCGCAGACGATGAAGACCTGGGAGCCGTCCTGCAAAAAAAGCCGCTGTTGGTTGATCTGCTGGTCCTTCAGGGTCTTGATCACCACTTCGTAGTTGGAGAAGTTCCCCACTGCGTCCGCCTTATAGGGATGCACCGTCAAGGTTTCCCCGGCCTTGTCCAAAACCCCCATGCGGAACGGACACATGCGGCACAATTTGGAGGCTTCGGGCTCCACCCGGGCCAGGACCTCATTCAACGCCGCCACGTCCCGCTTGATCAGCGGGGTAGCCAATTCCGGGGAGAGGCGTTGCAGGCAATCCCGGATTTCTTTTTTAAAAGACTTCGCCGCCGGGCTCAAAGGCGGTTCCTTGGCCTGGCAGCCGCCGAAAATCAACAGGGCCAGCAGCAACCAGACCACCCGGGGTCGAAGGCGCCGCCAGGGCCTGGGAAGGTTTCGCTTTCTCATGCACCCTCCTTACGCAATCCGTTGCCAAAAAATTCGATTATCGGGCAAGCTCGATCCAACCGACTTAACAACCGATAACTCTTGCAAGATATCATGTTCCACAAGAATTGCCTACTAGCATAATCGGGAAGTTTAAGTCATCTTCCCGGCTAAAAAAAACTGCTGGTTGGATTTTTGGATAAGGAATATTATCTTTGAACTTTAGGGAGTTCAATGGCCACTTCGGGAAAAGGAGAACCACCATGGAGGCGGAAAAGAGTGGACTTAGGCAAGACCTGGCCGGCGCCGTTCCTGCGGCGCGGCGGCTTGGGCTTATCCTCATCGGCTTGCTCATCGCCGCTTTCTGGTCCCTAAGCCTGGGATTCCCGGAGACCCCGGCCCGGTCGCAGGAAGGCCGGCCGGGGCAGGCGCCCCCAAGCCGCGCCGCCGCCCCGGAGCGGCAGTTCACCATCGTCAAGATCGAACCGGACGCCGCCAAGGAAGAGGTCAGGATTTTCTTCAACAAACCGGTTTCCCTGGAGGGGTTGAAGGGCAACCTACGCCTCCTGCCCCTGGTAAAGATTAACTGGCGCGAATCTTCCCTGGACCGGGAACGCCTCACTCTCAAGGCCCGCTACCAATACGGGGTGGGCTACGTGGTGAGCCTGCCGGAAAATTTCTCCCTGGCCGGCCAGACCTATGTGCCCACGGTGAACACCTTTTTCATGCCCGACCGGCCGCCCCAACTGGAATTCGTCGGCCCCCAAAACCTCATCGAGCTGAACAGCCGGGAGTTGCTCCATGTCCGGACCCAAAACGTCAAGGCCCTGGTGCTGGAAGGGATGCGCTTCCCGCCGCTGCTGCTCCCTCAGGTCCTGGCGGTGGAGGACTCCCCGGAGGATTGGGACCGGACTTTTAACGAACTCAAGGACGCCGCGGCCCGTCTCCGGCAATTGATCAAGGGCCAGCAGGCCCTGGCCCCCTTCCTGGGGGACGCCTGGGTGGACAAGCAACTCTTCACCGCGGCCGGGGAGAAGAACAAACCCCTGGCCGTGTCGCTCCCCCTCAGCTTCCGCCGGGATAAGGAAAAAGGCGCCCTGGAGCTCATCCGGGTGCGGGAGGAGCAAGCCGAAGGGGGCGCCGCCACCGACCCCCGGGTCTTTCGCATCACCAACCTGGGGCTCACTTACAAACTGGGGGACAACCAACTACTGTTGTGGGTGACCTCGCTGAAAGACGCCAAGCCGTTGGCCGGCGTGGAGGTGGTGGGCCTCACCAAGGAAATGGAGGCCTTCCCCCTGGGCCGGACGGATCAGGACGGGATTCTCCTGTTCCAGGCCAGGGAACTGGAGGGCTGGTCTCTGAAGGACCTGGGAGATATGCGTCCGGTGAAACGGAAGCTGGACCAGGGGCAATTGGTCTGCCTGCTGGCCGGCACCCCCGCCGACGTCTCCTATATTCAACTGAAGCCGGCGGACAGCCTCAAGCCCCGGGGCCTCTGGCAGGTCCGGGCCGGGCAGAAGATCAGGCGCCTCAAGGGGCAGGTCTTTACCGAGCGGGGCATCTACCGCCCCGGCGAGACGGTGCACTTCAAGGGCCTGGTCCGGGAATACCAGGCCGGGCGCATCTATTCACCCCAGGGCGACGCCTGCTCCTTCCAAATCACCAATCCCAAGGGGGAAACGGTCTATTCCGGCCAACAGCAGTTGTCGGAGTTCGGCTCCGCCGCCGGGGAGATGGTGGCCGCCGGCCATTGGCCGAGGGGCGCCTACACCCTGACCATGACCTTCGGGCCTAAAGAAGAGACGCCGGCGGCTTCCGCCAGAGCCAAGGGGAAATCGGAGAACTCGGAGGAAGGCCAGGAGGCCGAAACTACCAACGGCAATGCCCCCAAAAATGAAACCAGTTGCACCTTCCAGGTCCAGGAATTCAAGGCCCCTCGCCACTTCGTGGAGATTGATTTTAAGCGGCTGACCCGGGCCGAAACCGACTACGTCAACCTGAAGCGCACCCAGGAGTTTGTCCGCATCGGCCTCTCCGGGGCCTATTACGCCGGCGGGCCGGTGAAGCACGGGCAGGTGCGCTGGAAGGTGCACCGGAGCAAGACCAGCTACCAGGTCCCGGGCTCTGATAATTTCGTCTTCGGCTATACCCGGGAGGAGCCGGGCGAGCTGATCGAAAGCGGCCAGGCCATCCTGGACGACAAAGGCCGCACTGAGCTGGAGTTTCCCCTGGACCGGCAGGTGTTGGCGGGGGAATCCGGCTATTTGGTGATCGCCACGGTGGTGGATTTTGACGGCCGGGCCGCGTCCAACAGCAAGGATTTTCAGGTGGAGCCCGACTACCTGGTGGGCTTCAGCAGCCACCCCGAGCAGGTCCAACCCGACACCGAGCAGGCGCTCAGGGTGATTGCCGTGACCCGGGAGGGCAAAAAGCTCGGCAAAGGCCAGATTCGGGCCGAAGTCCTGGAAAAGAGTTGGGCCTACGTGGCCAAAAGGAACGCCGCCGGCGACGTTTATTGGACGGACCAGCAGACCTGGCGGAAAACCTCCGCCAGCGACCTGCCCCTGGTGAAAGGCGAAGCCGTCTTCCGTTTCAACTTCGGCTGGTACGGCAGCTACCGGGTGGCCTTCACCTATGTGGACGACCAGGGCCGCAGCTTCACTTCGGCCACCGGCTACCAGGTGTCCGGCGCCGGACTTTATGAGGAACCCGAGAAAAAAGAAAAATCCTATCAGGTCCTGCCCCTGAGCGCCGACCGCCCGGCCTATGAACCGGGACAGCAGGCCCGCATTTCCTTCCAGCCCCCGCGGCCGGTCTCCTGCTACCTGGTCACCCTGGAGCAGGAGGGGCTGTTGCAGCACCGGGTGATCGCCGCCCCCAAGACCCTGAAAGATTTGGAGATTCCCATCCGGGCCGAATATGCCCCTAATGTCTATCTCTCGGTGCTGGGGCTCACGCCCCGGGGAGACTTTCCCGTGTTCTCCGGGCGCTACGACACCGAGGCTCCGAGCTTCTATTGGGGCAACCTCAACCTGCCGGTGCGCCAGCAGGTGGAGCAATTGCAGGTGCAGATCAGTCCGGGCGTCAAGGAACTGCGGGCCCAGCCCGGGGCCAAGGTGACCCTGGACTTCATCGTGCGCAACCACCAGGGCAAAGGGGTGGCGGCGGAGATGGCCGTGGCGGTGGTGGATGAAGCGGTGCTGGCCCTCACCGGCTTCAAGACCCCCACCCTGGAGGGCCTGACCCGCTTCGACGGCCCCTTGGGAGTCTTCACCGGGGAGCTGCGGGCCTGGCTGATGCACCAGACCCCGTTCTACCTGGCCCGCATTGATCCCCTGACCGGCGGCGGCGGTTTGAACGCCGCCATGCTGGCCAAGCTGCGGCGCCGCTTCGAACCGGTGGCCTATTTCAACCCGGCCTTGCGCACCGACCCGCAAGGACGGGCGCAAATCTCCTTTGAACTGCCGGACAACATGACCAGCTACCGGGTGTACGCCGTGACGGCCGACCGGGGCGGCGGTTTCGCCAGCCCGGAGCGCTCTTTGCTGGCTACCAAGGATTTCTATCTGGAGCCGGGGATGCCCAGTTTCTTTAACCAGGGTGACCGCTTTAAGTTTCAGGTGGCCGCCTTCAACCACACCGGTTCCAAGGGGCCGGTAAAATTCCGGGCCACCGCCGAAGGCGGGCTGGTCTTAAAGGCGGAAGAAACCCAGCAGACTCTCCAACCCAAAGACAGCCTGAAGCTCAACGTCAAGGGCGAAGCCAAACAGGCGGGAGAGGCCACGGCCCGCTTCGGGGCGGAATTCCAGGGCCACGCCGACGCCGTGGAGCTCAAATTGCCCATCAATTCCGGGCACCTGCGGGACACGGAGGTCTTCTCCGGCACCCTGTCGGGCCGCTCCCAGGTGAAGCTCAGCCTGCCGCCCTATCTCACCGGCGAGACCGGCAAAAAAATCAACCCGGCCGAAGTCCAGGCGGTCCTGACTCTCTCCGGCTCTCCCTTCCTGCGGCTGGGCCAGGCCACCCGCTATCTGCTCACCTACCCTTACGGCTGCATCGAACAGACCAGTTCCGGGGTCCTGGCCCTGGCCGCCCTGCGAGGCGCGGTGCGGGAGGGCCTGATGCCCGGCCTCACCTTGGCGGAGGTGGATCAATACCTCAACCGGGGCGTGACCCGGATCTTGAACATGCAGACCAATGACGGCGGTTTCTGTTACTGGCCGGGGCAGTCGGAGACCAGCGGCTGGGGCTCCATTTACGCCGGCGCGGCCCTGAGTTTCGCCAAGCAAAACGGGGTGGAGGTCCCGGCCGCCGCCATGGAAAAGACCCTGGGGTATTTTAAGGAGCAGTTGGCCAAACCCAGGACCCCGGAGGCGGCCAGGGCCTTTGCCGCCTACATCCTGGCCCTGAACCGGGCTTTGGATCGTAACGTCTTCAAGTCGCTGGCCGGCAGTTACGACCGGAACCAGCGCGAAGGCAAGCTGTTGCTCCTGCTGGCGGCCCGGGAGGCCAATCTGCGCACTCCGGCGGAACTGCAAAAGGACCTCAAGCCCCTGCTGGGTCCGGACATCGCCAAGGAGACCCATTGGGGCTGGGATGAATTCAACGCCCGGGCCCGGGGCCCGGCCCTGACCCTGCTGGCCGCCAAGGCCATCATGCCCGAGGACCAGCTTACCAAACAGGCGGCCCTGCTGCTCTTGGGCGGCCTGGACCGGCAGGGCATCTGGACCTCCACCAGCGACACCGGCTGGGCCCTGGTGGCTCTGGGGGCTTATTTCCAGGGACAGAAATTGGGCACCGAACCCGGAGAACTAAGCATCCGGCAG
>CAZOCQ010000019.1:0-23147 GCA_964578335.1 uncultured Desulfobacca sp. | reverse complement strand
CCTGGAGAACGACCCCCGGCGGGATAGCGCCGGCAAAGTCGCCTGCTCACTAATATCTTGATGGGTTAGGATACTTCCTGATTTAAGATAGGATTTTGGCGCAGATCTCAAAAGAGATAGACATAACCAGAGGAGAGCCCTTATGAGCGATGCCAGCGTTCTGGTGGAGAAAAAAGAGCATATCGGCTTCATCACCCTAAACCGTCCCCAGGCCATGAACACCTTCAACGTGCCTTTGGCCCGGGAACTGAACGACGCCTTGTGGAACATGGAAAAAGACCCGGAGGTGCGGGTGGTGGTCATCGAGGCCAATGGCAAGCATTTCTCCACGGGGATTTCCCTGGATGAGTTCCACGGGAAAACCAATAAGGAATTTCGGGAATTCATCCGACTAATGGATGAGCACAATCACACCATCGCCCTGATGAAAAAGCCGGTGATTGCCTCGGTGAAGGGCTATGCCCTGGCCAACGGCGCCGGCCTCTCCTTCGCCTGCGACCTGACGGTGGCCGCGGAGGACGCCAAGTTCGGCACCACCGCCATCAACGTGGGCCTCATCTGCCTGGGGCCGGCGGCGCCTCTGGCCCGCAACGTCGGCCTCAAGAAGGCCCTGGAAATGGTGCTCACCGGGGATATTATTTCCGCGGCCGAAGCCCAGCGGCTCGGATTGGTGAATAAAGTGGTGCCGGCCGACCAGCTGGAGGAAGCCACCCTGGAATTGGCCAAGAAGCTGGCGGCCAAGAGCCCCCTGGCCCTGCGGGCCGGCAAGGCCGGGCTCTACGGCATGCAGGATGTGCCTTACACCCAGGCCCTGCAGGCTCTGAGCGACCGCTTTGCCGCCCTGTGCTGCACCGAGGACGCCGAAGAAGGGGTCAAAGCCTTCCTGGATAAGAGAACCCCGGAGTGGAAAGAACGATAAAAACCGGTTTTCGGTTTTCGGTTTTCGGTAAAAAAATCAAAGAGCAAAGAACAAGATGAATATCGAAGAGGTAATGAAAGAGCGCGGTTTTAATCTCTCGGCCAGTTGCGCCGGGAAGGCTTCGTACACTAAATGGATCAAACATAAAGGCAAACGGGCCTATATCACGGTGAACGACGTGAACGGGGACAGTTTCCCTGCGAGCCTGGAAGAACCCGTCAGGGTGGCCATCCACGACCTCAAGTCGGGGAATGAAGTCGAACCGTCCCAGGATTTCGCCTCCCTGAGGGCGTACCTGGATTCGCTCCAGGGGTGAGGAGTCTCGGCCGCCTCCAGGTGGTAGGCCGGCAATGTTTCCGCGCCTACTTGCCAAAGGGGGCCGCCAAATGGTAAGTTTCCCTTCAGGGAAATATTCAATTGGTTCCCAAGCCGGGCTTGGGAACCAAAGCTTTGCTTGGGGACGCCAAGTCAAGCCGGGTAGAAAAATCACTATTATAGGAATCGGAATGGCGTTGGAAGATAACACTGCGAAACCACCAAAACCTGAGGGCCAAAAATTGAAACGCATCTTAAGCGGCATGCGCCCCACCGGCAAGCTGCACCTGGGCAATTATTACGGGGCGCTGTACAACTGGGTCCGGCTCCAGGAGCATTACCGCTGCTACTATTTCGTGGCCGACTGGCACGCCATCACCACGGAATACGAAGCGCCCCGGGAGATCAGCGGCTACATCCCGGAGATGCTCATCGACTGGCTGAGCGCGGGCCTGGACCCTTCGATGTCCACCCTCTTCGTGCAGTCGGCCGTCCCGGAGCATTGCGAGCTTTACCTCATCTTCGGCATGTTCACCCCGGTCCCCTGGCTGGAGCGCAACCCCACCTACAAGGACCAGATGGAGCAGTTGTCCCACAAGGACCTGGCCACTTACGGCTTCCTGGGCTACCCGGTGCTCCAGGCCGCCGACATCCTGATGTACAAGGCCGAAGGGGTGCCGGTGGGGGTGGACCAGGTGCCCCACGTGGAGATGACCCGGGAGATCGCCCGGCGCTTCAACCACCTTTATCGGCCTATTTTCCCGGAACCCGAGGCCCTGCTCACCGAGATCCCCAAGCTCACCGGCACCGACGGCCGCAAGATGAGTAAGAGCTACGACAACTGCATCTACCTCAGCGACCCCCCGGAGGTCATGGCCCAGAAGGTGCGCCAGATGACCACCGACACCCAGCGCCCTTACCGCCGGGACCCCGGCGAGCCGGACCGCTGCCTGGCCTTCCCCTTTCACCGCCTCAACCTGCCCAAGGAGCGCATCGCCGAGATCACCGCCGAGTGCCGGGCCGCGGCCCTGGGCTGTGTGGATTGCAAAAAGCTGCTGGCCGAGGCCCTGCTGGAAAACTTCGTTCCCATCCAGGAGCGGCGGCGCTATTATGAGGCCCATCCCGACGAAGTCCGGGACATCCTGCGCCAGGGCAATCAACGGGCCCGGGAACAGGCCCAAAAAACCATGGCTGAGGTGAGGGACGCCATTGGGTTTAATCTGGAATTCCAGCAGTGGGCTTAACATCTGGGGGTTAAAAGGGGAATAGGGAAAAAGGTTAAGGAAAAAGCAAGGTTAGGCACATCTCGTTCCCAAGCTCCTGCTTGGGAACGCAATTTTTGGCCCAAGCTCTGCTTGGGCGGAAACTCGGCAATCAGAAAAACATCCCCTGAACTCCATGACCTTAGAACGCCTGCAAAAATTTCTTTCCCGCGCTGGGGTGGCTTCTCGCCGCGCCGCCGAAGAAATGATCCGGGCCGGACGGGTGACGGTCAACGGCCAGGTGGTCACGGAGATGGGGACTAAAGTGGACCCCGGGCGGGACGTGGTTCGGCTGGACGGCCGCCGGGTGAAGCTCGAGGCCCCGGCGCCCACGGTGATGCTGCATAAGCCTTACGGCTATATCTCTTCCCGGCAGGATCCCCAGGGCCGGCGGGTGGTGATGGAATTGCTGCCGGAGAATCTGCGCAACCGGCTGTATCCCGTGGGGCGCCTCGATTATGACGCCACCGGGCTGCTCCTGCTCACCGGGGACGGCGAACTGGCCCACCGGTTGATGCACCCCAGCTATCAGGCGCCCCGCACCTACCGGGTGACGGTGGCGGGTGAGGTTTTGCGCGCCACCCTGACGGTCCTCCGCGCCGGGATAGTCCTGGATGACCGGGAAGTGGCGGCGGCGGTGGCCGTGAAGAAGCGGGAGGCGGACAAGACCGTGCTGGAACTCACGGTGTGGGAGGGGCGCTACCACTTGGTGAAGCGCCTGCTGGAGCAGGTGGGGCATCCGGTGTTAAAGCTGAAGCGCCTGGCCCTGGGGCCTTTGCAGCTTGGGCGGCTGCCCCGGGGTAAATACCGGGCTTTGACCGCCGCGGAGCTGGCCGCCTTAAAGGCCCTGGTGGGGCTGAAATGAGGGATTATCCAAGTTCCTGGCAGCCGCCGCCCGAGCCTCCCCCGGAGGAATTGGAATTGTGGCGTCGGCTGGGCCTGGCCCCCCAACCGCCTCGAAAACGGTTGGGCCTGCACCTGGCTTTGCTGTTGGCCACGGTGGCCACCACCGTGGCCGCCGGGGCCATGCAACAGGGGGTGGACCCTTTTGCCCACCCCGGCCTGCTTTATAAAGGCATCCCCTTTTCCTTCACCCTGCTGCTGATCCTCGGGTCCCACGAGATGGGGCACTACCTGGTGTCCCGGCGCCACCGACTGGACGTCACCCTGCCTTACTTTATCCCGGCGCCCCCCATCCCGTTTATTATCGGCACCTTCGGGGCCTTCATCAAAATTCGCTCGCCCATCCAGGACAAGCGGGCCTTGCTGGACGTGGGCTGCGCCGGTCCTTTAGTGGGCGTGGCGGTCTCCATTCCGGTGACCGTAGCGGGGCTGCTGCTCTCCCGCACCACCGTGATGCCCCCCGGCCCCGACCTGGTGGTCCTGGGGGAGCCCCTGCTGTACCAACTCCTGAGTTGGCTGGTCTTCGGCCACCTGTCGCCGGAGACCCAGGTCATCCTGCACCCGGTGGCCTTTGCCGGCTGGATCGGCATGTTGGTCACCGCCCTCAACCTGATTCCCTACGGGCAACTGGACGGGGGCCACGTGGCTTACGCCCTGTTCCCGCCATTCCATCGTTACATTTCCTGGACCTGTCTCGGTTTGTTGCTGTTCTGCGGTTTCTTTTTCTGGTATGGTTGGTTGATGTGGGCCCTGCTTTTGACTTGGTTGGGCTGGCGCCATCCGCCGCCCTATTATCACCGGGTGCCCCTGGATGAACGCCGCCGGTTATTGGGGTTCGTCACCATCCTGGTGTTTCTCTTGACCTTCAGTCCAACCCCCTTCAGCCTGGGGATTGGATAGCTTTCGGCTTTCAGCTTTTAGCTTTTAGCTTTCAGCAAGACAAGATTTTTTTGGAGTATTGGTGGTAGAATGCCTTTTGGGTCTGACCCGGCCGTAAACGTCAATCGAGGGGGGTAATCTATGAAACTGGGCCGTTATCCGATAGCCCTGGCTTTGGCTCTGCTGTTCTGCTCTCCGGCGGCTGCGGCGGTGATCGGCCAGACCGATCAGGAGGTGCAGGCCGTCGCCAGTCCCATCCTGGACGCGGTCCTCACCGGGTTCAACGACGACAATTATGGGTTATACTCCAAATACTTCGACGCCACCCTGAAGGACGCCATTCCGGAGAAGAAATTCCGGCAGGTGCGCCGCGACATCCGGCAGAAATTGGGGACCTACCAGTCGCGTACCTATCTGGGGTTTCTCAAACAGGGCAATTTCAGCATAGTCCTCTGGAAGGGCCGCTTCAGCGCCGGCGACGACGACGTCCTGATCAAGCTGGTGCTTTCCCAGCGGGGCAAGAAGGTCGAAGTCACGGGCCTCTGGTTTCAATAACCGTAGGGTGAGCACTGCGCACCAGGGTCTTGGCGTCTTGGCGTGAGATATCCCTTTGAGCCTGATTTTAGCCGATACTTATAAATTTTGCCCGCAGTGCGGCGGGTCTTTAGAGAAGCGCCTCATCAAGGAGGGAGAGCCGCCGCGTCTGGTCTGCACCCGCTGCGGCTTTGTCTTTTATATAGACCCCAAGCTGGCGGCCATCGCGGTGGTGCCGCTGGACGGCGGGGTGGTCCTGGTGCGCCGGGGCATTGACCCGGGCTACGGCCTCTGGGTGGTGCCCGGGGGCTTCGTGGACGTGGGCGAACGGGTGGAGGAGGCGGTGGCGCGGGAGACCCTGGAGGAAACCCATCTCTCCGTCCGGGTGGAACGGCTCCTCAACGTCTATTCCTACCGGGACAGCACCACCGTGGTGGTGGGTTACCTGGCCCAATATCTGGGCGGCGAACTGGCGGCCGGGGATGAAACCCTGGAGGCCCGGGTCTTCGGACTGGACGAAATCCCTTGGGAGGAGATTCCTTTCCGCTCCACCCGCGGGGCCCTGAGGGATTATTTGAATCTCCGGAGGTAGGGCCAGAGAATGGTGGACAGCGCCCAAGCCAGCCTTCTCTTACCAAAAGACGAAGTTCTTGTGCATCAGGCTCAACAGGCAGCTCAGGCCGTAAACCACGAACAGCAACAGTCCGATTCTGGTGGTCAGGGAGTTCACCGGGTTGCTCCTTTCGCCTGGATTTGCTTGATTAGATGACGGCGGGTCCGATACGTTAAGCCGGAAGAGGCGCAGAAATTGCGGTTGATTAAACTGAAGCTGCAAGTCACGAGAATTTAACTAAAAACTAAAAACTAAAAACTAAAAACTGAAAACTAAAAACTGAAAACTCATGGATACCCACCGGGAAACACTGCGGCAGCTGCTCCAGGCCAGGTCTTACCGCTACAGCCCTGATAAACCCTTTAAACTGGCGTCGGGACGGATCAGCCCCTATTACATCGACTGCCGGCCGGTGACCCACAGCGCCCAGGGGCTCTTTCTCATCGGGGAAATCTTTTGGGAGCTGCTTCGGGACCAGGAGGTGGAAGCGGCCGGCGGCCTCACCATGGGAGCGGACCCCCTGGCCCACGCCCTGGCCCTCACCAGCTACCTGAAGGGCCGGCCCCTCAACGCCTTTTCGGTGCGCAAGGCCCCCAAGGAACACGGCGCCGGCGGCCTGGTGGTGGGGGACGTCCAACCCGGCGACCGGGTAGTGGTCCTGGAAGACGTCGTCACCACCGGGGGCTCCACCCTGAAGGCCATCAAGGCGGCCCAAGACTTCGGCCTCCAGGTGCTCCGGGTCTTGATCCTGGTGGACCGGCAGGAGGGAGGCCGGGAGGCGGTGGCCGCGGTCATCCCCCGGGTGGAGGCGGTCTATACCCTGGCGGATTTTTCCCGCCAATGAATTCGGGCTGGGTCTTGCCACCTAATTTGAGAGTAATTATGTTTAATCAGTGAAACAATTTTCCTTCACCAGTCTGCGCAGCCGCGCCATCTACCTGGTCTTGCTGGCCATCCTGCCCTTATCAGCCTTGACGCTTTATTCCTACGTTCATCATCGTCAGGCGGCCGTTAGTGAGGTGCAAAGAGACGAGTTGGTCGCGGCCAGAAACCTGGCCGCGATTCAAGAGAACTTGATCGGCAGCACCCGGCAACTACTAACGGCCCTGGGGGAAATGTCACCGGTGCAGGGCCGCGACCCTGAGGGTTGTAAGGCCCTGTTTACCGCGTTGCTGAAGCAAAGCCCGCATTACACGGTCATTGAGGCGGTCGATCCCGAAGGCCGGGTGTTTGCCGCCGCTCCGGCGGCTTCAGGCCCAAGCAATATTGCCGACCAACTCTGCTTTAAGAAGGCTGTCCAAACCAGGGGCTTTTTTGTCGGGGAACCGGTTCTGAACCGCCTCAGCGGCAAATATAGCCTCAATATGTCCTGCCCCGTTCTGGACCCCGCCGGCCGGCTCCAGGGGGTGGTGGTCATCGGGGTGGACCTGAGTTGGCTGGGCGGCTTATTGGCCAAGAGTGAGTTGCCTCCCGGCACGGCCCTGGTTTTGAGCGATTCCTCCGAAAAGGTGCTCTTCCGTTATCCCGAGCCTCAGAAGTATATTGGCAGGATGCTGCCGGAGGCGGTCATCCGGAGCTTGAGCAGCGGCGATGAAGGGGTGGCGGAAGGAGTAGGCTTGCCCGGGGATTCCCGCCTCTTTGCCTTCGTGCGGTTATCGCCCCCCTGGCAGGAGATGTTATTATTCATCGGTCTTCCCCGGGACCTGGCCTTGATCGAGGTTAACCGGGAGTTGTGGAAAAATCTTACCTGGCTTTTGGCCGTGGGGTTGTTAGCCATGGCCGCCGCCTGGTATGGAGGCGGCTGGTTCATCATCCGGCCGGTGTGGAAACTTCGCAGCGTTACCGCAAGGCTGGCCGAGGGGGATTTGACGGCCCGCGCCGGCCTGGATTACCGCGTGGGGGAACTGGGGGACCTGGCGCAGGCCTTCGACCAGATGGCCGAGGCCCTGCAGGAACGGGACGCCGAACTGGTCAAGGCGGCCGCGGCCCTGCAAGAGCAGGTGGCGGAGTTGAACCGGCGCTCCTTGGAACTGGCCGCCGCCAACCAGGAATTGGAAGCCTTCACTTATTCCGTGTCCCATGATCTCCGGGCGCCTCTGCGAGCCATAGGCGGTTTTGCCCGGGTGTTGCTGGAAGATTATCCCGATAAACTCGACCCGGACGGCCAAAGATATCTGCAGGTCATTAATCAGAACGCCGCCAGGATGGGGCAACTCATTGACGATCTGTTGACCTTGTCCCGCCTGGGCCGCAAGGAAATGAGACCGGTCCGCCTCGATATGACTGCCCTGGCCCAGGAGGTGTGGGCCGAACTCAGGACCCTTTATCCGGAGAGAGACCTGCAAATCGAGATTCAGGAGTTGCCCGCGGCCTGGGGCGATCGCCTCATGATGCGTCAGTTGCTGACCAACCTGCTGGAAAATGCCATTAAATTCACTACCAAGCGGCAGCCCGCAGTGATCCGGGTGAGTGGCTGGAGCGAGGCGCAGGAGCAGGTTTACTGCGTCCGTGATAACGGGGTCGGCTTTAACCAGAAGTACGTTCACAAGTTATTCGAGGTCTTTCAGCGGCTGCACCCGGAGGCGGAATACGAAGGAACCGGGGTGGGGCTGGCCATTGTCCGGCGCATCATTGAACGCCACGGCGGCCGGCTGTGGGCCGAAGGGCAGGTGGACGCCGGGGCCGCCTTCTATTTTGCTCTCCCTCAAAAAAATTTAACTTAATTTTTATTGAATTGTCATATAATCAAACATCTGAAGATTCCCGGTTTCGAAAAGGAAAGATCATGGTCGTTACGGATGTGGACATCCTGCTGGTGGAAGACAACCCCAATGACGTGGAACTGACCCTCAGGGCCTTGAAAAAGCGTAACCTGGCCAACAAGGTGCAGGTGGCCGGCGACGGCGAGGAGGCCCTGGATTTCATCTTTGGCGTCGGCCGGTACGAAGGAAAGGGCGTCAATAATCTGAAGGTGATCCTGCTGGACCTGAAACTCCCCAAGGTGAGCGGCTTGGAGGTGCTCCAGAAACTGAAAGCCGACGAGCGCACCAAGGGCATCCCGGTGGTGGTTCTGACTTCCTCCCATGAAGACCGGGATATCAAGGAGTGCTACAAACTGGGGGTCAACAGCTACGTGGTCAAGCCGGTGGAGTTCGACGCCTTCGCCAAAACCGTGGTGGATTTAGGCTTCTATTGGCTGTTGGTCAACAAACCGGCCTGACCGCGGTTCGGTGGCGAGAAATAGCCGCTAGGCCCCTTCCCTGCAAAATTCTGTCTGCCCTGGAAAAGTTGTCTGTAGCCAGTAAAAATCAGTGCCAGAAAATCCTCCTTCGCTATAATCGCCTGTCGGCGGCCACCGCAGCAGTCGCCGGAGACCCATGCCCCCGGCCGAGAACTTTAACGTTTACGGCATCTTTTTTTCCAATCAGGCTTCATTTGGTCTTTAAATTTTTTTGGAATACCCTATAATTGATATCATTATCAAAATATCTTCTATACGAGCAAAATACTATGAATTACCGGGACCTGGATATTCTCTTGGTGGAAGATAACCCCTACGACGCCGAACTGACCCTCCGGGCCTTGAATAATCACCACCTGGCCAATCGGGTGCGAGTGCTGGGGGACGGCGCCGAGGCCCTGGATTATCTCTTCGGGAACCGGCCCGGAGTGGAGCCCCATAAGTGCCTGAAGGTAATCCTGCTGGACCTGAAGCTTCCCAAGGTCAGCGGTCTGGAAGTGCTGGAGAAGTTGAAAAGCGATGAGCGGACCAGGCGCATCCCGGTGGTGGTGATGACTTCATCCCACGAGGACCGGGACCTGGAAGCCTGCCACAAGCTGGGAGTCAACAGTTACGTGGTCAAGCCGGTGGAATTCGACGCCTTCGCCAAGACCGTGGCCGAACTGGGTTTTTACTGGCTCCTGGTGAACAAACCGGCGCAATAGTCTGTTCTACTCTTCATTCGTCAGTTTCCCGCCAACGCCCTGAGCTCCAGCCGTACAGGCCATAGAGGGCCAGCCCCGTCAGCAGCCACAGCCCGAGGCGCCACCAGGCCCCCGCCGGCATGGAGAGCATCAATCCGAGACACACCAGGGCCCCCAAGGCCGCCACGGTTCCGCCTCCGGGACAACGGAAGGGGCGGGGCAGGTTGGGGCGGGTGCAGCGCAGCACCAGGACCCCCAGGCACACTAAGAAGAAGGCGAACAGGGTGCCGATGTTGCAGAGATAGGCCAGCTTCTCAATGGGGGTGAAGGCCGCCACCAGGGCCACCACGGCGCCGCACAGCAGGGTCAGACGGTGGGGGGTGTGGTAGCGGGGGTGCAGGGCCGCCACCCCTGCCGGCAGCAGGCCGTCCCGGGCCATGGCGAAGAGCACCCGGGGCTGGGCCAACAGGAGCATGTAGAGGACGCTGGTGATGCCGATCAGCGCCCCTACGGCCACCACGTTGGCGGCCCAGGGCAGGCCCACCTGCCGGAAGACCGCGGCAAAGGGGGCGTCCGGGTCCACCTGGCTGTAGGGCGCCATGCCCAGCAGCACCAGGGTCACCAGCAGGTAGATGAGGCTGCAAAAGGCCAGGGAGCCGATAATGCCGACGGGCACGTCCCGGGCCGGGTCCCGGGACTCCTCGGCGGTGATGGCCACCACGTCGAAGCCCAGGTAGGCGAAAAAGACCAAGGAGGCGGCCTGGAGGATACTGCCGGGGCCGTGCGGCATTAAGGGCAGCCAGTTCTGCGGCCGGATGAACACCACCCCCAGGGCCAGGATGAAGGCAATGGCTCCCAGTTTGATGATTACCAGTCCCCGGGCGATGAGGGCGTTTAGACGGGTGCGGAGGATCAGCAGGACTGCGAAACCGGCCGCGATCAAAGCCGCCGGCAGGTTGAGCACCCGGCCCGGCGCACTCCAGGGGGGGCCGCTGGCCCATGGGGGCAGCGGCCAGCCGAAGCCGCGCAGCAGGTCCTGGAGATAGAAGGACCAGCCCGCCGACACCGCCGCCGCGGCCATGCCGTATTCCAGGAGCAGGTCCCAGCCGATGATCCAGGCGGCCAGTTCCCCGAAGATGCCGTAGGCGTAAGTGTAGGCGCTGCCGGCCTGGGGCATCATGGCCGCCAACTCCGCATAACACAAGGCCGCCAGGGTGCAGGCGGCCCCCGCCAGGAGAAAGGAGAGCAGGAGGCCGGGGCCGGCGGTCTTGGCGCCCACTCCGGCGATCACGAAGATGCCGGCCCCGATGATCTGGGCCACCCCGATGACCAGCAGGTCCAGCCGGGTGAGACTGCGGCGCAACCTCCGGGTCTCACCCTCCGGAGGCCCGCCGGCCGGGGACTTTTTGGCCAACAGGCGCCGTTTTAAAGTCTGCCAGGAGGGCACCGGCGCTTACCCGTCTCAAAAATCCAGGGATTCGGCGTCAATTTGCAGCTTGGCGGAACCGGTCTTGCCGGGCGGCCCCACCACGCCGGTGACGGTCACCGGTTGTTCCAGGGTGGCCGAAGTGAGATATTGGATCAGCTTCTGATCGGCGATCTTGCCGAAAAGCACCTCCACCATGCCTTGCGGGGCTTTGAGGATCAGGGACTTGCGGTGCACCAACACCGGCCCCACCGGTCCCCGGACCGTCACCCGGGCGCCCAGGTATTGGTCCTTGGCGGCCAGAAGCTGGCTGACGCTCAACGGCTCCGCCCCGCCGGGGGGCTGGGTCATGGGGGGCGCCGGCATCAGCGGGGCCTGCGGCGGGGGCAAGGCGACCAGGGGCGGAGGCGCAGCTTTTTGCAACTGATCCAACAGGTTCTGCTGGCCGGCCTGCAACTTGTCCAGTTTCTCCGCCAGGACCTTGACCTCTTTCTTGAGCTCCTGCAGGTCCCGGCGCAACTCCTCGTCGCTTTTAGCCGGCGGGGTGCAGGCTGAAACAAACAGGAAGATCAGCAGGCCGCTGATTAACTTGCCCCCCATCCCCCTCCCGGACCTTTTGGGCGGAACCATTGCTTCCCCTCCCGTCGTGATGATTTCACCGGTTCAGGCGTTATCCAGCCCTTGACCTCGCCCAATTAATTCTCAGTTAAATGAGGCAGGCTGTCAATCTGGAATTTACCTGGCGGCTTAAGGGGGTTACAATGGAGGCCGACGCTACCCGCGAAGGAGAAAATTATTTATGGCCCGCATACTGGTGACCGGCGGGGCGGGGTTCATCGGCTCGCACCTGGTGGAGCGCCTCTTAGGAGATGGGCACGAAGTCTTGTGCCTGGACAATTATTTTACCGGCTCCAAAGCGAACCTGGGACACCTGCGGGACAACCCCCGGCTGGAACTGATTCGCCACGACGTGGTTAATCCCATCATGCTGGAGGTGGACCAGATTTATCATCTGGCCTGTCCGGCCTCGCCGGTGCACTACCAATATAATCCGGTGAAAACCATCAAGACCAACGTGCTGGGGACCCTGCACATGCTGGGGCTGGCCAAACGGGTCAAGGCCCGCATTCTGCTGGCCTCTACCTCCGAGATTTACGGCGATCCCCAGGTCCATCCCCAGACCGAGGAGTACTGGGGCAATGTCAACTGCCTCGGCCTCAGAAGCTGCTACGACGAAGGCAAACGGGTGGCCGAAACCCTGATGATGGACTACCATCGCCAGAACGGCGTGGACATCCGCATCTCCCGCATCTTCAACACCTTTGGCCCCCGCATGGCCGTCAACGACGGCCGGGTGGTGAGCAACTTCATCGTCCAGGCCCTCACCGGCGGCGAAATCACCATCTACGGGGAGGGCCGACAGACCCGGTCCTTCTGCTACGTCACCGACCTGGTGGAGGCCCTGGCGCGCCTGATGAACCAGCCGAACGCCCACGCCCCGGTGAACCTGGGCAACCCGGAGGAATTCACCATCATGGAACTGGCCAACAAGGTCCTGACCCTGGTGGACACCCCCTCGGCCCTCAGCTACCGGCCGCTGCCCCCCGACGATCCGGGGCGCCGGCGACCGGACATTTCCCGAGCCCGGGAATTGTTGGGCTGGGAGCCCAGGGTTTCCCTGGAGCAGGGCCTGAAGGAGACCGTTCCTTATTTCGCCAGGAAACTGGAACTGGAAGGTTTTCAGGTGGTCGGGAGGATTAAATAGCGGTCAGCAATCAGCAGTCAGCCAGGACCCAAAGGCAAATGACCACCTTTTTGCCTCGCCCAGCTAAATTCTGTGCCGGCCTTCTGCTCCTGGTCCTGCTCCTGGGGCTGCTGCCGGCGTGTGAGCAGAAACCCGCCGGCCCGCCCTCAACCGCAGGGGTAGCGCGGGTCATTGACGGCGACACCGTGGTGCTGGACGGCGGCCAAAACGTGCGTCTGCTCGGCATTGATGCCCCGGAAATGGCGCGCGACGGACGCTCGGCGGAATTCCTGGCCCACCGGTCCAGGGACTACCTGGCCGGGCTGATCGTGGGAAAAACGGTGGGCCTGGAATATGACCGGGAGCGCTACGACCGCTACGGCCGCCTGCTGGCTTACCTGTTTCAGCCGGACGGCGCCCTGGTCAACGCCCAATTGGTGCGCCAGGGGCTGGCCCGGGTTTACGTGCACCCTCCCAATGAGCGCTACCAGAAGGAATTGCTGGCCGCCCAACACGAGGCCATGGCCGCCGGCCGGGGCCTTTGGCAGAAATCGGCGGCGCCGCAATCAGCCGAGGCCTATTACCTGGGCAACAGGAACAGCCGTCGGCTGCACCGCCCCGGCTGCCCCCTGGCCGCCAAAATGTCCCCGGCCAACCGGGTGCGCTTCAACTCCTTACCGGAAGCCTATCAACAGGGCTACAGCCCCTGCCGCAGTTGCAAACCTTGAAGGCGGTGGTCAGTGGCCAGTAGTCAGTAGTCAGGAAAAAGAATGGAAGGTATAGGTCTCACCTGTGCTCCCTTTCCTGTCATTGCTGGCTAAATTGGTCATAAAAGAGGCGGGCCCGGCGGCCCGCCCCAACAGGTTATTCCCTAAAACCTAAAACCTAGAACCTAAAACCTGCTTTTACCTGGCCCCTTCGTGCTTTAACAGCCATTCCTTCCGTTCCAACCCAGAACTGTAGCCGCCCAGTCCGCCGTCCGCAGCGATCACCCGGTGGCAGGGAATAATGATGGGCACGGGGTTACGGCTGTTGGCCTGTCCCACCGCCCGGACGGCCTGGGGCTGGCCCACCCGGCTGGCCAACTCCCGGTAGGAAATGGTTTCCCCGCGGGGAATGCGCCGCAATTCTTCCCATACCTTGATTTGAAAAGGGGTGCCTTGCAGATCCAGGGGCACGCGGCTGAAATCCACGGACTTGCCTTCGAAAAAGACCTGGAGGTCTTTAACGACTCCATCCATCATGGCGTCCATGGCGGCTGGAGCCGGAGGCCCCAGGGAAATTTTGGAGACATCCTCCTCAAATTCCAGGGCCGCCAGCCCCTTGGGGGTAAAGGCCAGGGTGAGGTGGCCCAGCGGCGTGTCCATCAGACAAACCCTCAGTTCTTCGGCTCTGCTCTTCTTGGTGCGTACGCTCATCTGGAGAATCCTTTCGCCTCATATATAAAATAAAAAATAATTTTTTTCAACTCAAAAAGAAAATAGCCTGAAAGCAGACAGAGGAACTTCTTCCAGCAACCTTTGCGGCTTCCGGTCAAATCATTTGGACAATTTTTCGAAATACCGCTTCAGCCGCCAGCGGCGCAGCCAGCGGGTCAAAGACCCGGCCGGCGGGCTGGTCCGCTGCTGGCGCCAGTCGGGGTTGAAGAGCAGTTCCAGCAGGTGGAGCGAGGGATGGCCGGCTGCGGCGAAGCGGGCCCGGCAGGCTCCGCAGTAAGTAAGCAGGTCGAAGCGGGCTTCCGCCAGCCGCGCCTCGGTCAGGCGTTGGGCCAGAGCCGGGGCCACCGCCGGCGCCATGCCGCCGGAGCCGCAGCAGAGGCTGCGTTCCCCCGCATGGGCCATCTCCTCGAAGCCGTGCCCGGCGGCCTGCACCAACCGGCGCACCGCCTGGTGAATCTCGGGATAGTGCCGGGCCCCGCAGGGATCCTGGATATTGAAGATTTGCGCTTCGCCGAGGTTGACCCCCTCCGGCAGGTCGTTTTCGGCCAGCACGGCATAGATGGTGCGGGTCTGAATCCCCGGCAGCAACTCCCGGAAGGTCTGGAGACAGTGGGCGCAGGCGACGATGAGCTCAGCGGCCCCCAGCCGGGCCAGTTCCTTGGCCACCCCGCCGGCCACCTGCTCCAGCACCTGCCGTTCCCCCAGCAACTGGCTGGGCGCGCCGCAGCAGTTGAGCATGATCCCGGTGTCGGGCAGCCGCCGGCGCAGATATTCATAGGCCGCCTTGACCAGGTGCGGACTGTGGCCCGGCAGGGAGCAGCCCGGAAAGAAAACCCGCCGGGCCCGTCCGCTGGCCGGGTCCGGCCGGCTCAGGGCAAAGGTGGGGTGGGCGCCCCAGCGCACGTAATTCTGCACGCCCTTATGTTGCGGCAGGGGGCCTTGTCCACTGGCCACCAGGTCTTCCCGGAACTCCAGGCAGGCCCGACCCAGGTGCAGGTCCCGGGGGCAGACGGCCTCACATAGGCCGCAAATCTGGCAGGAGTAAGGGATGACCGGCTCCTGGTTCCCCCGGGCCGCCAGCAGCTCCATCAGGCCCTGGCCGCCGGATTGGCTCCCCCCGACGTAGTGCTGCAAAAAGAGGCAGTGTTGCACGCACTCGGAACAGGCGCATTCCAGGCAGCGGCCCGCCTCTTCCCGGGCCGCGGCCGGGGTGAAGCCCTGCTCCACTTCGGCCGCCGGGCGCCTCAGGCGTTCCTCCAGGCTGAGCTCCGGCATGTCCAGGCGATGGGCCGGGGCCACTCCGGTAATATCCGGCCGCCGGGCGGTGGGTCGGCTGGTCACAGGGGGCAGGCCCTCCGGCAGTTTCCGGCTTTGTAAATAACAATCAATCGCCAGGGCGGCCCGGCGTCCGGCGGCAAAGGCCGCCACCGCGGTGCGGGGGCCGCTGATCAGATCGCCCCCGGCAAAGACGCCGGGAATCCGGGTGGCCAGGCTCACCGGGTCGGCGTCCACCTTGGCCTTGGAGGAGGTGTCGAAGCCCAGGCCGGGGCCGAAAAACCGGAAATCCGCGGTCTGTCCCACCGCGATGATGACCGTGTCCACCTCCAGGGTGAACTCCGAGCCCGCCAGCGGGACCGGGCGGGGGCGCCCGTCGGCGTCCGGCTCCGTCAGCTCGGTGCGCCGGGACAGCAGCCCCTGGACCCGGCCCTCGCCCAGAATTCGGAAGGGCAGGGTGAGGAAATGGAACTGCACCCCTTCCCGTTGGGCCTCGGCCGCCTCCGCAGGCCGGGCCGGCAGCAGGTCGGCGCTGCGGCGGTACAGGAGATGGACTTCCCCGGCGCCCAGCCGCCGGGCGGTGCGGGCCGCGTCCACCGCGGCGTCGCCTCCGCCGATGACCGCGGTCCGGGGACCCACCGCCGGGGGGCGGACGGAATTGGCGGCCTTCAGGAAGTCCAGGCCGTACCAGACCCCCTCAAGCTGCTCGCCGCCCGCTTCCAGCAGCAAGCTCTTGTGGCAGCCCACCCCCAGGAAGACCGCGGCGAAATCCCGGCGCAGTTCCTCCAGTTGGACGTCCCGCCCCAACCGGGTGCGGAGGCGAATCTCGGCCCCCAGCTTCCCGATGACCGCGGTTTCCCGGTCCAGGACCTCCCGGGGCAGACGAAAGGCCGGCAGATAAAGGCGCAGAGCCCCCCCCAACTCGGCTTCGGCCTCAAACAGCGTCACCCGGTAGCCCTGCCGCCGCAGCTCGTAAGCCGCCATCAATCCCGCCGGGCCGCCCCCCACCACGGCGACCTGTTCCGGCCGGACCGGACCGGGCGCCACCCGGAGGACGGCCTCGGGGTCCAGATCGGCCAGATAACGTTTCAGACCCGCAATGGCGAGGGGACCCCCCAAAGAACTGCGGGGGCAGGCGGTTTCGCAGGGACGAGGGCAGATGCGGCCCAGGATGCCGGGGAAAGGGCAGCGCTCCAGAACCACCGCCAGGGCTTCGGCCGGCCGGCCTTCCCGGAGATGGCGGAGCTGGTCCTGCACCCGGATATCCAGGGGACAGGCGGCCTGGCAGGGGGGCGGCTCCTGACCGACGCACTCGCTGAGAATTTTCTGCCGCCAACTGGGCGCGAAGGTCTCTTTATCGTTCATGGAAATGGCTGGAGGTGGGTAAAAGACTGGGCTTATCCATTACTTGGCCGGCTTGGCTTCGGCGAAATTCTGGGCCGCCCGGATCTCCTGTCCGGCCGCTGACACCCCCACGCCCAGATGCGTATATTTGTCGTTGAGAATATTGGCCCGATGGCCCGGAGAAGTCATCCAGCCGTCCACGATGAGCCGGGCGATGGTGGCGGTGTCGGAATAGTCCAGCTTGGAACTCATGTAGATATTTTCCCCGGCCCGGACCACGTTTCTGACCACTGCGGGTTCCTCTTTCTTGAGGCGGTCCACCAGGCTTTTGCCGTCGGGGCTGGTGTGGCTGAAAAATTTGCGCTGCACCATGTCGTCGCAGTGTTTCCGGGCTGCGGCCTGCAGGGTGTTGTCCTGGACCAGCGGCGGCAACTTGTGGCGGCGGCGGGCCTCGTTAGTCAGGATAAAGATGCGCCGCTCCAACTCCTTGGGGTGGTGGATCTTATCCTGTTTAGCGGGAGAAGCCCCGGATTTGGTTCTTAACTGTCCCCCAGCCGGCGACAGCGTCAATACGACCGCCAACCCCACCGCCAGGCCCAGGGGCCATTTCCACCTGGACTGCATCCATGTCCTCCACGATATCTAAGTTTATTATAGTTTTATTATCGTGGTTAATAAAGAATATAGATTGATGAAAATCAGCGCAGGGGCGGTTCCAGAACCGCCTGCAGGCGGCTTGATATTTCCAAAGGCATCCAAATTGAGGAAAATGGTTTGGTCGGCGCCAGGAAAAATTTTAGGAATATTTATTTCCAGCCGAAATTTAAATTTATGCTATCATGCCGCGGATACGGCCCCCATGCCAAAGACGTGGCGGGCCCGGCTCCAGGCCGGCGCCTCACCAAGATTAAATCCAGTCAAGGAGGAAGAGGTGATGATGAAAAAAGTTATTGCTCTGCTGGCTTGTTTGGCCCTGGTGGCCCTGGCGGGAACTGCCCTGGCCCAACAAACCGCGCCCCCGGCAAAACCGGCCCCGCCGGCGCCGGAGGCCGCCAAACCCCAGCCGCCGCCCCCGCCGCCGCCGGCGGCCAAGCCCCAGGCGCCGCCCAGGCCCCCCGTGGCCGGGGTGCAACCGGTGGCGGTGGGCATTACGGTGAACGAACTGGTGGTGGTGACCAAGGGTTGGAGCGTTAAAAAGCAGATCCTGAAAAAGCCGGTCTATAATGACAAGGATCAGAAGATCGGCGTGGTGGACGACCTCATCGTGGCCCCGGATAAAGCCGTTTCCTACGCCATCATCGGGGCCGGCGGCTTCCTGGGAATAGACCGCCATGACGTGGCCATCCCCGTCAACCAGTTCAAAATGCAGAAAGGCAAGATCGTTCTGCCCGGCGCCAGCAAAGAAGCTATTAAGGCCATGCCGAAATTCCAGTACGCCAAGTAACGGCGGGAAAGCAGCCTAACCTTACCGAAAGGGCGAACCCGGGTTCGCTCTTTCGGCCTTCAAATCTCCTCCAGCTCTCCCCGGCGGGCCTTGATTTTCCTATAGATCAACGGCAGCAGGCTGACCAGCGCCACCAGGATGAGGCCGATGACCAGCCAGATGGACACCTGTCCCTGGATCAGCTCCGGGAGGTTGCTGGACACCAGGATAAAGGCGGTGATCCAGGGCAACATGCCGAAGAAAGTGGCGATGGTATAAGGCCAAAAGCCCACCCGGGTGAGGCCGAAGGCGTAGTTGAGCAAAAAGTACGGCAGTCCGAGGAGCCGGCTGAGGGCGACGATTTTCCAGCCCTGCCGGGCCACTTTCTCATCCAGGTGCGCCAGTTTGGTGCCCCTCAGTTTGGCCGCCACCCAGTCCCGGGCCAGATAGCGGGCCACCAGGAAGGCCAGGCTGGAGCCGGCGGCGGCCCCGAAAGCGGTATAAACCACTCCCCAGACAGGCCCGAACAGAATACCCCCGGCTATGGCAATGGGCAAGCCCGGCACAAACAGAGAGGGGGCCACAGTCCAGATCAACAGGTAAATCAGGGGGCCCCAGCGGTCCCAGGCCGCAATACAGCCGCGCAGGCGGTCCCCCTGGCAATATTCCAGCAAGTTGAAGACCCGCGCTGCGAGGAACAGCCCCGCCAGCAGCGCCAGGAAGATCAGCGGCCGGACGAGGGAGGCTGGCTGCCGGGCCGCGGGTTCCGGTTCAGGTAATTCTGTCATCAATCCCTCTGGGCTGCGCCTCAGGCAGAATAGCATAAGGCTCCAGTAATTCCCGGGCGATCCGGTGGCTGCGCCAGCCGGCCCGCCCGGGCGGGTGCGGCCGCTCCAGAAAAGCCAGCAGATCGGCCGGGGTGTCGATATCCGACCAGCAGGGCAGCAGATGGACCTTCAGGGAAAGCGCCGCGGCCCGGCTCAGGGTCTCGGCCAGGACCCGCGGGGTGGACCAGGGCACGCCGGCAAAGAGTTCTGGATACACCTCTCTTAATCCAATGAGGTAATACCCCCCATCCCAGGAAGGGCCCAGGACCACCTGGGACGGGCCGGCGCGCAGGCGCCGCCGGGCTTCCCAGAGCAGGGCGCCGGGCAGATCCGGGGTATCCGTGCCGCGCAGCAAAACGGTCCGGAAACCGGACTCGAAGCCCCAGGCCAACGCCCGGAACATGCGCTCCCCCAGGTCCCGGCCTTCCTGCGCGAGCAGCCGCACCCCGGCGGGAGCCAGCCGGCGGAAAAATTCCCCGGCTCCGGCCGGGGTATAAGCCAGGGCCAGCGCCATTTCGCCCAGCCGGCCCATCTCCTCCATGATATCCTCCAGGAAGGCGTGGTACAGCCGACTGGCGGCTTCCGGCGACAGGGGCGGAGAAAGGCGGGTTTTCACTTGCCCCGCGGCCGGTTCTTTGGCGAAAATGATGGTCAGGGCGGTCATCTTGGTTTATTAATGTAGGACAGCCGCCCCCGGCTGTCCTGGTCAGGCGAGGGCGCCTGTCCTACATATTATTCGTCATAGCGTCCAATTTTTATGGTAAATCAGTCCTCTCCCGCAATTTCCATCATTATCCCCGTACTCAACGAGGCCGGCGTCCTGCCGGCCACCCTGGCCGGGCTGCCGCAGGCGCCCGACCTGGAGATTATCCTGGTGGACGGCGGCAGCACCGACGGCAGCCTGGAGGTGGCGGCCCGTTTCCCTCACCTGCGCCTCCTGCGGACTCCCGCCGGCCGGGGCCGCCAACTGAACGCCGGCGCCCGCCTGGCCCGGGGCCGGCTGCTGACCTTCCTGCACGCCGACACCCTCCTGGGGCCGCCTCACCTTACCGCCCTGCGCCGGGCCGCGGCGGACCCCGCCTTTGCCGCCGGCGCCTTTGAGCTGCAACTCATCCCGCCGGTGCCGGCCCTCAGGTTCATCGCCTGGGGCGCCAACCGGCGCAGCCGCCTTTTGGGTCTGCCTTACGGCGACCAGGTCATCAGCCTGCGCCGGGACCTTTTTTTCGCCCTGGGCGGGTTTACCCACCGCCGCCCCGAAGACCTGGACCTGGTCATCCGCCTCCGGCGCCAGGCCCGGCTGCGTCTGCTCCGCCCGCCGGTGGCCAGCTCCGGCCGCCGCTGGCTGGACCAGGGCTACTTTAGCACTACTTGCCGTAACTGGCTGGGTCTGGCCCGCCACCTGGCCGAACGGGTCTTCACCCGCCGCTGGCCGCCGCGGGGGGATTTAAACTTCGAGGGGTAAAAGGGAAAAAGGAAAAAAGGAATGAACAGACTGATTTTATCGCCTTTCCTTATCCCCTTTTCCCGTTTCGCCTTTCCCCCCCATCATTCCCTGGCTAAACACCCGCCGCAGGAGGAGCCGCCGGCCGCGGTGCAGCCGTAGCAGTGGTCCCCCAGGCGGATGGGGCGGTGGGCCAGTCGGGGGAGGTCGAACTCCCAGATGGTCTGGGGCAGGCCCGCAACCAGGGGCAGGTCCAGGGCCTGGTTGAAGTCGCAGTCAAAGAGGCGTCCTTCCCAGGAGACGCTGATGAGGCTGCGGCACATGAGCCCGCTGACCGTGGCCGGGTTGAAGCCCGCCGTCAGCTTCCCCATGTAGCGCTCGTAGTTGCGCGATCTCTCCAGGTATTCCTTGAAGCGCCCGATGGGCATGTTGAGCAGGGTATAGAGGCGGTTGAAGTCCAGGTCATAGCGCTTTTTCAGTTCGCGGCGGAAACGATCTTCCGTGGCCTTTTGCTCCGGCGGCAGATAGGCCCCGGCCGGGTTGTACATCAGGTGCAGTTGCAGGTCGGCGCAGTTCCGGCCGTATCCCGCCCGGTTCAGGCGGCGCAAAGCCTCCAGGCTCTTCTGAAACACCCCCGGCCCCCGCAGGCGATCCACCGTCTCCTCCTGAAAATAGGGGAGCGAGCAGATCAGTTCCACCCGGTGGTCCCGGAAAAATTCCGGCAGGTGCTCATAACCCGGTTCCAGCAGGATGGTGAGGTTGCAGCGCACCAGCAGGTGAACCCCCAGTTGGGAGAGGCGCTGCACCAGGCGCTGAAAATGGGGATTGACTTCCGGCGAGCCGCCGGTCAGGTCCACCGCCGGGATGGACCAACGGTCCACCGCGGCGATGACGGCCTCCACCGTCTCCGCCTCCATCTGCTCCGGGCGGTCGGGGCCGGCGGCCAGGTGGCAATGATGACAGGCCTGGTTGCAGCGCCAGCCCAGATTAACTTGCAAAGTCTGGACCCGCTCGGCCCGCAGGTCCGGGAATCCCGACTGGGCCAGTTTCCGGGAAAAAGGCTCCATGGCCGTCCCTAAATGGAGATCTTCTTCACCACGTTGTGCGCCTGAATGCCGTGAATCAGGGTGGCGCCGCCGCGGATGGCCGCGGCCACGTGGATGGCCTCGGTCATCTCCTCCATATTAGAGCCGGCCTCCAGCGAAGCCCGGGTATAGGCGTCAATACAATAAGGACACTGCACCGCGTGGGCCACCGCCAGGGCAATGAGGGCTTTTTCCCTGGTGGTCAGCGCCCCGGCGGCCATGACCCCCTGGTAATAGTTCATGAAATTGTCAAAGAGATCCGGGCGGTGTTGGCCGATTTCGTTGAATCTTTCCAGGTCGTCTTCTTCGTAATAATGGGGCATGGGGCCTCCCGGCGCGCAGAGTTCAAAGTTCAAAGTTCCTAGTTCCCAGTGAGGAAGGCGGTTTTTTCTGGGAACTGGGAACTGGGAACCGGCAACTCTCTTAAAACAAGGGCGGGTTAAAAACCCGCCCCCGGAATCTTTGGGACGTCCTGTCGTCGTTAAAAACGGGTGAACCCGGTGAAGCTGTAGATGTCGCCCATCAACTCCTCGTATTCGCCCTTGAGTTTCTGGTACATGCGGGCGTTTTCCATGGCCAGGGCCGCCTGCTCCGCCAGGGAGGAGATGAAGGTGATCTCGTCGTCGGAAAAGTCCCGGAATTCGCTGGTATAGATGCGCATAACCCCAATGACGTTGCCCTTCAGGGTGATGGGGACCGACAGAATGGACCTGACGCCTTCCTCCGCCGCCTCCTTGGGGTAGGTGGCCCGGGGGTCGCTGGCCACGTCGTAGATGGAGACCGCCTTGCCCATCATGGCCTCGGTGATGGATTTGTCGGCGCCCACCGGACCCTTGGTGATGTAGCGGTCACTTAAGCCGTAGGAGGCCACCAATTCCATCTTTTGGCGATTCTCATCCAGCAGGCGCACCGCCGCGGCCTTGATATCCAGGGCGTTGGTGGCGGTCTTCACCAGCAGTTGCAGCACCTTCTTGACGTCCAGGGCGGAATTCACCGCCTTGGAGACCTCCAGCAGGCCCTTGAGCAGATTGAGTTCCCGCATGCGGCATTCATACATCCGGGCGTTGCTGATGGCCTGGGCCCCCAGCTCCGCCACCGCGCCGGCGAAATCCACCTCCTCCATGGTGAACTCCCGGGGTTCGCCGGTCACCAGGCGCATGACCCCGATGACCTTGCCCTTGGAGAGCATGGGCAGGGCCACCATGGAGGCGATGCCTTCTTCCTTGGCCGCGGCGGGATATTGCAGCCGGGGATCGGTGGTGGCGTCAAAAATGGCCACCGGCCGCCCGCTCAAGGCTTCGGCGATACTCTTGTCCAGATCCACCTGGCCTTTTTTAAGATATTTGTCGCTCAGCCCCTGGGCCGCCGCCAACTCCAGGGTGTTGGTCTTGGGGTTGACCAGGCGGATGGTGGCCCCTTTGAGACCCATCACTTCAATGATCTGGCGGACAATCTGATCAAGGATTTCATCCACCGCCAGGGTGGAAGCCAAAATCTTACTGATCTCCATGAAACTGCGAAGATAAATTCTCTCTTTGTTGGACATCGGGCCCGGCCCTCCTTTGAAAATTTCCATCCGATGGCAGTGCTTGAGAAGATTCTTGATTTAAAAATTATCTTACCAGATACCAGGACGAAGGAACAGGGTTAGCGCGGCAAAAATATGCTCACCCGCTTCGTTAAGATAAGTCTGGTTTTGCCAGTGGGCAAGGGGAAATAGCTTTCAGCTTACAGCTTTCATACCAAGTTGCGGTCAAAGAGATAATGGACCTGGAGCCGCCGGCCTTGCCGTGA
>CAZOCQ010000018.1:9573-23152 GCA_964578335.1 uncultured Desulfobacca sp. | reverse complement strand
TAAGCTTATAGCCTTGCCGGTTGGCTCCCCTACACGACCTTCCCTTCTTTGACGTATTCTCGCAGGATGGCGGCCTCCAGCCGCTTCAAGTCGAGACACGGCGATTGATCGGCCAGCGCCTCCAAGGCGCAGAAATGAGTGACGTTCAAGATTCCCGCGCCGGTGAGTTCATAACGCGCCGCCACCTGGCGCCAATCGATGTCCGCGGCGAGGTCGATTTGCGGCGGAAAGGTCTTCAGCCAGATTTCATAGCGCTCTTCGGGGCGAGGCATGGGGAAATGGACGATGGCCTGAAAACGCCGGAAGAAGGCCTCGTCGATATTGCCGCGCTGGTTGGAAGCCAGGATCACCAGCCCGCCGTAACTCTCGACCCGTTGCAGCAGAAAGGCGACCTCCTGATTGGCGTATTTATCATGGGCGTCGCGGATATCCGTTCTCTTGCCGAAGAGGGCGTCGGCTTCGTCAAAAAACAGTATCCAATTTTTGTTTTCGGCCTTGTCGAAGAGCCTCGCCAAATTTTTCTCCGTCTCTCCGATATATTTGGACACCACCCGGGAGAGGTCGATGCGGAAAACGTCTTTGCCGGTGTGTTTGCCCAGCAAGGTGGCGGTCAGAGTCTTGCCGGTGCCGGGCGGCCCGTAAAACAGGGCGCGGTAGCCGGGTTTGATCTTTTTCTTCATGCCCCATTCATGCAGCAGCGTCTCGCTGTGGGTAATCCAGTTTTTAATTTCCTTGATTTGCTGCAAGGTCTTGGGGTGTAGCACCAGGTCTTCCCACTCCATCAGGGTTTCGATGTATTCCGCCGGGAAGTCCATGCTGAACCGGGGCTTGTTGACTTTTCCGAGGGTGAGTAGTTCCACGATTTCGGGATCAAGGATCAGGCGGCCGCTCATCACAGGTTCGCCGACGGGCACGGGGTCGAGCCAGGCGATGTGGTTTTGGGCGAACCAATGGTCGTTGTTTAAAATCCGCTGGATTTCCAGGCGTTTTTCCAGGTCGTGGCCCCCCAGGATGAACTGGGCGGTCTCGCCGGTGGGCAGGAGACCCCGGTGGTTGGGGGCTTTGACCCCGCCGAATTCCTGGAAGTCGCCGCCGTCGGGAAGATGTGCCGCGATAATTTTACTGAAGAAATCGGGTTTGAGGTGCGGCGTCAGGGCGAGCAGCAATATCACAAACTCCTCGAAGGAGGGCTGGTGCGTGTCGAGAAACTTTGCCAGTCCGAAATCCTCGGCGTAAAAATCGAAAGAACCGACCTCACAGTCCTCGGCCTGCCCGAAATAGACCTTCAGACAACCGGTAACGAAATTATGCAGCCAGTCCAGGGCTAACTGCAGGTTGGCGGCATTCTGTTGCATGAGCAAGGCCATCATTTCAAATGACCGCGGTATTCCTCAGACGCGACCTCAAGCTGTTCTAACGCTCTTAATCAAGAGGTGCAAGGTCTTGTCCGGTTTCTTCTGACGAACCTCGTGCACGGTCATATCTTTGTTTTTAAACTTGACCTTCAGGCTCTTTACGGTTGCCCCACTGCTTCGATTTTCGGCGCTATCCAGGGGCCATAAATTGCTGATCGTATCCGGACCACCCAGTTGACGCTCCATTACGTGGTCTCCGTCCAGCCCTTCTTTGCCAGGCCGGAATCCGTAGGGCCTGAACATCTTGTTGATCTTGCCGCCTCCGCCAGTACCTGCCTTATCGGCATATACCAGGACCTTGCCCGGCGCCAGGTCGGCAAAAGCGGGATCCAGGCCGACCTGCCCGCCCGAAATCGCCTGGGGACCTCCTGCCGCTCTATAAACCGTGACCTTGCCTCGCCAGGTTATGAAGCCCGGTTCGGAGGCCAATTTGGGTTCATGAGCCGTGAGCGCGGCTTTGGCCGCTTTTTCCGATGAAGCTGCGGCAGCCTGTTTGAGCCAATCCTGGTCAATATAATAGTCGCTGAACGGCCCGGTGTAGATATTCGGGTAGGCGGCGGCGCGACGCTTGGGATAGTCGATGGGCAGAGGTCTGTTGATGCTCCCTTCATCTTCCGATTTATCGAGTGATTCCGCCAGGATCTTGCCGAGCTCGTTGAATTTTTCGGTCATCTTGTTATCGGCATCGGCTATGGCCGCCTCATCGGGGGGGGACTTCTTCCCGGCCGCAACCAGCGTCTGCTTGATGGCGTTAATGGCGTTGGTAATTGCCTCAACCTTGCTTTTCACCTCGGCTGGCGGGGCCAAATCCAGGACAAATTCCGCCGGGGTCTTGGGTTTGCTGCGAACCAGGAGCCGCGGGTTGTCCTGAGGGCCTTCAAATTCGAGGGTATGCGATTCACCGCCACCAGTGACCGGCACCTTTTTATTCCACCACTGCCTTAATGCCTGCACTCCGGCCTTGGCGGCCCCCACCACCTTCTTCAGCATATTCCCCAGCCAGGCGACAATCTTATCCAGCCCCTTATCAATGGGCTGCCGGATTTTTTTGATGATCCCGACGACCTTCTCCGGAATGCTCCCCAGACGGGCAAACTTGGCCAGGAAGGCGATGACGAGCGTGAGGGTGTTGGCCAGGGTCTGCTCCACCTTCTTGGCGGCGCTGGTCACTATGCCGGCGGCGATGGCGGAGATGGAGTCGATAAAGGCGGCGACCACCGCGGCGATCTGTTTTATCTTCTCCACAAAGAACATGATGGTATCGTAAATGGCGAGGATGGCCTGGATAACCGCGCCCGCGGGGTTGAGCATGCTCACCAGTTTGATGACGGCCGCCTTCACCACTTCGATGGAGATCATTTGGGTGATCTGGGAGATCAGTTGGTCTTTGAGGTCGGTCAGTTCGGCTTTGATCTGTTCCCAGGCGGCGGCCGGGCCGTCTTTCACCAGGGTCACCAGGATGCCGAAGGTCTTCTCCAGACCCGCCAACACCGGGTCCGGGATGATCTTCACCAGTTTGCTGCGGATGGCCTGCCAGGTCAGGCCCAACACCGACAGCACCAATTTGACGATTTCGGTCAGGGTGAAGGACTTGGGAATATAGACGCCGGCGTCGGCCAGGGGGCCTACGATCCACTTGATCAAGGCGGCTTTTAAATGTTCAAGGATGTTGGAGGCGAACATCTCGAAGCCCAGCTTGCCGGCGCGCACCAGGTTGCCGACGAAGCCGATGGGATTTTTCAGGATGGTGATGAAAGCCGCCTGGGCTTTCTTAAGATAGGGCATGACCCCCGGCGCCACCACTGAAAATAAAATCTCCAGCAGGCTGATGACCTGTTTGATCCCCCAGCTTATGAAGTCACCGGCGATATTGAGGAAGGCGCCGACAATCTTTGAAAAGGCGCCGGCCACCGTTATGATGTCCTGGATGGTGAGCGAGGCCAGGGTGTCAATAATCCGGCGCGGGATGCTGCGCACCAGGCCCATCAGGCCCGCCAGGGCGCCCTGGAACCAGGCCCAGGCGCGGGCCACGGCTTTGCCCTTCTTGAGGTTTTCCCAGATTTCTTCTTGCCCGATGAGCTTCATGAACCCGCCGATAAGGGTGTCGGCATTTCGGGGCACGGGTTCGCCGGTAATGGGGTCTTCGCCGAGGATGGCCTTCAACAGGTCGTAGCCGCGGGTGCCCTGCGCCAGGGCAGCCAGCGGTTTCAGGATGGCATCCTTGATTAACTTGATGATGTCTGTTACCACGCCCTTGGCAAAGGCAATGAGGCGGTCAATGGGGGCGGTGAAGATGCGTTTCGCCCGGTCCCAGACGTCGCCCCAATTCCAGGGCGCCAAATCCGACCAGCCGAGTGAATCGAGAAAATCCGTCAGGGCTTTTTTGAACATCTGCCCCACCAGGCCGAGCGCCTTGATCTGATTTTCCAGCCAGGTGGCGGCCTTGTTAAAAACCCCGTGATTGTCGAGCGCCGAGGTAATAAAGGCGCCGCCGGGCATAAATTCGATGAAAGCCCTCAGGATATTGGCGGCGCTCCGGTCCACCGCGCTCATATTGATGGGGTTCACCCCGAGAACGATGGTAAACATGCGGAAGCCCGGGATGTAGTTGGCTTTATCGGCGATCCAATCGAGGATTTCCCCCATGACGGAGCGTTGAATATGCGGCTGGGTGGCGCTGACGCTGACCTGGGGACTGCGCTGCAGGGCGTAGCCTTGCTGGATGGTGTGGGTCAGTTCGTGGGCCAGAAGCTGTTTGCCTTCGCTGCTGCCGGGCTGATACTGGTCGCGGGAGAAGAAGATGTGGTTTTGGTAAGTGAAGGCCCGGGCGCTTAACCCGCTGCTGAGACTGGCGGATTCGGCATCGCGGTGGACTCGCACACTGCTGAAATCGGCCTGAAAGCGCGGCTCCATGTAGCTGCGGACTTCGCTTGACAGCGGTTGACCGCCGGTGATCTTGCTCTGGATGGCGGATTGAGTGGGGGCCTCGCCCGCGGGTGCGGCCCCGCTGCTGCGGCGCTGGAGCTTTTCTACGCCGGCCGGAGTCTTCTGTATCCTGTCTTTCTCCTCCTTCTTGTCCGGTGCTTCGGCCCGCTGCAAGCGGTCGTCCGCCTGCCGCTGGAGTCTCTCTTCTTTTTCGGTTGAGGCGGGGGTGGGCAGGCGCATCACCCTGTCCGCCATTTTATCGGCTTCCTGCTCGAACTTATCGCCGGGCTTGCTGACCGCCAGCTTCATCTGAAGGGTTGGAGTGGCCGTCCGGGCTACCGGGGGGAAAAAATTACCCCCCTTCGCCGCCTTGGCGAAAAAGGACTGGCGCGCGGCCTGAGTGACAGTGGCCGACGTGGTTTTAGAGGATTTTTCCGCCGTGGCTTTCATGGCTTTCTTAAGCAGTCCCACCTGGGAGAAGGAAAGGCGTTACCTCCACTCCACCCATAACATCCTTTCCATCCAGGGCAGCTTGATCATGGACAGGCCCCAGGGCAGGTGCTCCAAAAGGATATCAAAGGCCTGGGCTTCGACCTGCAAGAGCCAGTCGCCGTCATCCCGCAGGGAAATTTTTCCGGGGCGCAGCAGGAAGGTCCCCCGCAGACCGTCGGGTGAGGTGTTTCGCAAGGCCTCCCAGTGACGGATAACGGCTTCCAGCAGAGCGGCGGCCTCCTCTTTTTCCAGGTCAGTCAGTTCCAGGCCGGTGTCAACCGGTTCTTCCACCGGGATATTGCACAGGATTTTGGGCAAGACCAACTCATATTCCGGGGCGACGGCCTGCCCGGTAGCTAAAAAATGCAGCAGGCAAAGGCCGCGCTCGGGTTGCAGCAGCCTGTCTTCGGCGGCGATATCCAACGCCCCGAAAAACTGCGGCAAGAACGGGTGTAGGATGACCAAACCGGCATTCTCGATATAAATGCCCTCTATGGCTTCGGGATGCCGGCTGGCATCGCCGGGCCGAGGTCTCTCGGGCGGAGGGGGGGATTCCGGAGGACCCGGAGCGGCCGTTTTGCCGAGTTCGATTCGCCGATCCGCGGCCGGAGCTCTTCCGGTCACGTCCGGAAAGTGTTCCTCCAACACCCTGAACAGGGCAGTCTTGCCGGTGACATCGGCGGCCAGGGCGCTCCAGGCTTCGCCGGCAAGGTCGGCCGCGGTCAGGGCGGCTCCCACCGCGACCCTGGCAAACAGGGACTCCCACAACCGTTGTTCAAACTGCTTGATCAAGGCAGGTGGAGCCGCGGCCCGGCGCAGAGTCTGTAATAATGCGCCCATCACTTGTTGGCCTTGGGGCGCCAGCAGAGCCAACAAGGCTTCCAGAAATCGGGGGGAAAAATGTCGGGTCAACCGCTGCCGGACAATGGGAGAGGACAGGGCTCGAAGCATAGGCCCATTCAGAGAGGCCGGGGCCAGCCCTGAGGCCTCCGCCTCCTGCCACGAATCGAAGACGACCTGTTCCAGACTGCTGCCAGCCGGCAGGTGGAATGACCAGGGGAGGCTGCCGGTTTCCAAGAAATAGATCAAGGCTTCATGGAGGGAACGGAGCAAGCTCTTATGCTGGACCTCGCCGGAAATGATCGCCGCCGCAGAGCCGCCGGCCAGGGTTCGTTCACTCAGCGCCTTTTCCACGGCCCGGGCGACCGATTCGGTCAGGTCGCGTTCCCAGCGATCGAGCCTCAGGGCGCCGGCGTCCACTTCCAACCTTTCGATATACAGGCGCCCCTCCGGCGGGGCGCAACGCTCCATGACCCGCTCCAGGGCAGGTGTCAACCAATGATGACACCAGTCGGGGAGGCGGCTATGCAAGGCCAACCCGTCGGACTCCGTGCCGAAGACCTCGACGTGCAGATATTGCTGGCGGATGAAGTGCTTCATAATACGATAGGTTTAATAACCACGCCAAAACAGCCTTGCTTGGTAATGGCCGTGAGCTTTACCGGTCCGGTCGGTTGTTGCAGCTCCACGACCACTGATTCACCCTGGTAATAGGGTTCGGTCGCCTGGCCCAGTAAGAAGTCCCAGACCCAGGCGCTGATTTGCAAATTCAGGGGGGGCGCTTTGCCGACAAACCTATAACTGGTTTCTCCGGTCCTGGTTAGAGTAAAATCAGGTGCGAAATCAGGACCCTTACAGAGTTTCTGTTCATCGCCGCCGGTGCATTGATTACGTTCGCGGCAATCGAAGGCCGGCACCTGGGTCTCTTTATTTTCTGAACCCCGGTTGAATAAGCTCGCGCTCTTGAAGGAACCGCGGGTTCTGGAGCGTTCTGAGGCATATTGCATCGTCAGTCTAAAAGCCGGAGCCGGCTTAGCGTAGGAGAAGTCAAACTTGATGCTGAAGGTTTCGCACACAAAGGACTCTATCCAAAGAATGGCGAAAGGATCAGTCCTGGCGGGCTCATACTTCAGCTCCAGACGTTTGGCGCCCAATTCGGCGCCAAATTTGGCAATTAACGCCTGCTCAATGGCATGGTTTAATTTCGTTATAGCCCGACCGATAGCATTATCGAAACCAGTGTTAAGTTTATCTACGTCTATTTGCAATATAGTATCACTGCCGGGCAGAGCAATAACTTCCCCGTTAAAAGTAAAACTAATAGCGCTCTCTTGCTTATAATCTTTATATTTCAACTCCTGAAACGGCGGCTGCAGCCACAACCGGTAGGCGCAACGTTGTGACTGGCCCTCGCAAGGCTTGAGGCAGGGGGGTTTGACGGTGTGGGTGAACTCTTTGGAGATCTCGCATCCCACACTATCGGTAATGGTTACTTTGATCGGGGTTCCACTTTTCACCGGTTCAACACTGGTGTAGATGTCGCCCTTGACCTCGCCGGGTTTGGAGGTATAAGGAGGAGTGCCGCCGAAAATAGGGAAGCTGACCAGGTAAGTCATTTCCAGCGGACCTTTGGTGAAGCTTTCTGCCCCGATGGTCAGCGGGTCCGGCACCTCCAGGGTCTGCAAGGCGGACTCCGCTCCGGCGCTGTCCCGGATTTTCAGAGTATGGGGGCCCACGGCCAGCACGAGATTGTCGGTGACGAGTTCCTTGAAGGGTTGCTGATCGAGTTGATAAGTGAAGGGCCCGGCGCCGCCCTTGGGTGTGAGCCTAGCCACGGCGGTGCCGTTGGGGTCGGTGCAATCGAGTTTCACCTCCAGGCCTACCGGGGGGACGGGCAAAACATACTGAACCGGCGGACAATCGGAACAGCAGAGGTAGGGCAGGAAAAAGTCGGCTATTACCGCGCCGTTGGCGAATCCGTCAATTGTTTCGGCAATGATCGGGCCGGCGGCGGCGGCAGCGGCTTTTTTCCCTGGGGTGAAATCATAGGTCTGGCCGGTGAAAGCGCCGAGCAGGTAATTGATATCCGGGTCCTTGGCGTACTCCGGCTTGGCGCCCAACCGCTTAAAGGCTTTGGCGACGCCGACCTTGTCCAATGCGATTTTACTGAAGGGCGAGGTTTCCCGGGTCAGGTCGGCCTTGATTTCATCAAGGTCGAGGTCTTTTTTGATCTGGTCAGGTTCTTCATGGTAGGCCAGGATGAAAGTCCCCCCCAACGGCACCCCCGCCTTGTGCTGGATTCCCGGATGCTTTTGGAGGAAAAAACTGAGAAATTGTTTTTGCTTGACCTCGCGCAGGCGGCGTTCGTACTCTTCATGAATGGCCTTGATGGGCTCCAGCTGGCAGGAAAAAAGAACCTGATCGAAGTGATCGATCAAATCTTCTTGGGGGGTAAACTTCTTTAATTCATCAGATAAGTTAGCCACCTCGCCGCTTCGGAGATAACGGATCAGCCCCATCAGGTCCTGATATTTGTTCTCAAAGTCGGCATAGCCCAGGGTATTTAAACTGGAAGGCAAAACTTCCGCCAGCTTGCTTAGATAATAAATCGCCACCACCGGCGCCTGCTGCTCTGCCGGAGGCGCGTCGATGCCGTAAAACAAGGCACAATAGACCAGGAACACGGCGTTAGGGTCTATTTTGTTCTGATCAACATCGAGATAAGGCAGCGATTGCAACCGCACTAAATTTTTTTCATGCCAGGCCCCCACGGTCCCTTTTTTGTGACGATAATTGGGGGCATATTTTTTTAATAACGGAAGTTGAGGCGTCCCGCCGGCCAACTCTGAGCCTGGTATGGCGATATCATAGAAATACCTCACCCCTTCGACCAGAAAAGATAAGAGTTCTTCCCGTAAGGTATCGTACAGGCTTTCCAAATCCCGGAACCGGCAGGCCTCTTTGCTAAAATCCACCGGCATATTTTCATCGAAAGCGCCGGTACGCAAGGCAATGATTTCGATGGGCAGGCGATAACGGGTCTTGAGAAAGAGCAGAGTCGCCAGGACCCTCTGGTAGTGTTTGCCCAAATGCCCCTCGACGCGCAGGAAACCGTAGGGCTCCAAGTCATAGCGCAGAGGTTGGCTGACGAAGACGGGGGCTGCCGGGCTGTACTCATCGGACCGGTAACTCAGGTTGTGATGGTCCCGGTTCCGCCGGGTCTTTTCGGGGTTCCAGAGGCGGTACAGGGGAGGGGCCCCAGTTTGGCGATAATAGTAGGGGATGGTCCGGTGGGACAGGGGCGCTTGGCCCCACCTGGTCGGAGTGATACGAATTTGTCCGTCCACCTGAGACTCGCCGGAGGACTGGGGCAAAGGGGGATTATTGGTAAAACGAGTGATCATTTCCTTGAGGCGGCGGAATAATTGCACCAGAGCTTGGGTGCGCTCCCCACAACCGCCGAGGGCCGGGGAAGGCAGAAAACGATGCCGATAGCTCTCGGGATTGGTCACAGACCCTGGAAACAAGACCCCCAGCATCAGGTGGCGCTCGAAAAGGCCTGACGGCGGACAGCAGGCGCACAGCAGCTCCATTCCCTGGCCGCGAATTTCGTCGTAGCCTTTCAGGAGGTCATCAAACAGATCATAGTAATATTGTAAAAACCGGACCTGGGCCGTTGTGGTCGGCACATTGTCCAGGAAACCGAAATTGGTCATGAAATCGGCGAACGGATTGGCAGGATAGGTTTCCTGCAATACGGGCTTGAACGCCTGGTAAGCAGCCGCCAGGGCCTCTGCGGTATCATGGGCCAGCCGGTGGTTGTGAAACACCGCCAGGAAAGCGGCCAATACTTCATTGCTGGTGGCGGGGCCGGTGTTCGGGGCGTTATAACGCGGCAGGCGCAGATCGGGCAAGACCAACCGCTCCCGTAAGGCCTCTTCGACGACGGTGAACTTTTGCTCCACCGCCAAGGCGTTGGCCGCATCTATGATCTTTTTGAGATCGTCGGTTTTGATCAGCAACCGCCGTACAGTGGCCGTCACCTCCGAGCCCTTGTCGCGGCAATCGTTGGGACTGCAATTACGCAACCCTTCCTTTTTCAATTCAAGAAATAGCAGCACCGCTTTATCGTTCAGGAAATCCGGCGGAGATCCCAAGGGGGTGGTATTCGGTTCCCCGGCCGGGAACATCTCCCACAAGGAATACGGCGCCGCCCCATCCTTAAAGGCCGGGTAGTCCAGCTCAGTCGTCGGGTATTCCCGGTATGACTTCAAGGCCTCGTCTTCCGGCGCCACCAGGAGATAGCCTTGCGTCGAAACGCCGCAGCCTTTGGAAAGGTGGATGATTTTTTCAGTGGCGGTCACCTCGAGGCGAATTTCCAAGCCGCAGGCGATGCCGATGCCGATGAGATTGGCCCGGGTCAAGCGTTCCTGCTCGTCCAGGTAGCTGAAGACCTGATTCAGCGACGAGTTGGAGAGTACTTGATTGACCTCGAAGATCGGATACTTATCTTGTGTCGGTTCCATCGTCGTCCACCTTTTATCAGCTTCCTAAAGCCGTTTGCCCAAGGCGCACCGGGTTTTGATCACTACCTTCGTCGCAATCATGCAAGGTCGCGGCAGGATAAGTGCTGTGCAATTTGCTGAGGAGGTTTAGAACGATCCAAAGACGGTAAGAGACTTCCCGGTAGGCAGTGTAACGGGTTTTCAGCAGGTTCTCTATTATCCCGGCGGCTTCCGGCGCCAAAGCGAGGCCGGCGCACAGCTCCACCGGGGCAGGATTAAAAGGAGCAAGATTATTCAGACTGTTGCCCGCTTTGATATTGAAGCCCATCCAGTCATAAAAGGCCATCCCGTATGCGGTCAAAATGCCGGCTGCACATTTGCACAGTTCTTCGGGCGAGGGTGGTTCCGTACCAGGGTCGGTTTTCAAGTTGCTGGTCAGGATGGCTTCCACCCTCTCCTGCAATCGTTGTTCGGTCCAATCAATAACCGCATCGGCCTCCAACCATTTGCACCAGGCATCTTCGAATCTTTCAAACTGCCAACCGTAGAGGGCGAGTTGCTGGAAATATTTAACCAGAAGCGCCTGGATTTCCGCCCACAAAGCCGCGTCCAGCCCGGCAGCGCAGGGAATGCCGGCGGGGCTCAGTTTGGCGGCAAAGAGCGTTTCCAGGTCCTTTTCCAGGGCCGCAGGCCGTATAAGGTCCAAGGTCTTATCTTTAAACCAGTCTTCAAAAACCGCGGTGAAGTTGGCGCAGATGGCCGCGGCGCAGTTACAGGCCGCGGTTTCGCTGAACCTTTCGCCTCCATCCGTCAAACCCTCTTCCTCTAATAACCTCATCAATTCGTTGATGATCGGGTCGCAGAGATGCTCGATAAACCCGTCGTTGGCGACCCAGCATATCTTGGCCAGGAGGTGTGACGGGGTTTCCTGAAAGATGGTGCGCTCCGCAAAGTCCCGCATATTCAGATTGGTGTTGAACGGCGCGGTCCAGCCGGGCATCACGAAGGTCAGCCGGAAAGAATAGGGGTCTTCGTCGCCGCAGATGCCGCAGCCGCCCTCGGCGCAGGCCGGGTAGAGGGCGTCGCCCGGAAATTTGGGGCGCAGCAACAGGTGTTCCACCACAATGGCGCGTTCGTTACTGCTCCAGCCCAGCAATTCGTCCCTGAAGGCCTCCGCTTCGGCCCACTTCTGGAACAATTCCGGAACCTTGCCCAGGAGGTGGCCATTTTTATCTTTGAGTTGGAGCCGAAATTTGCCGCTCTCCGGAGTGATTTCGTAGGTGTCGGATTGGATCATCTGCACCATGATTTCCCGGAAGGCCTGCTGGGTGATGTGGTCAGGAGTGGAGGAAGCAATCGAGAGAGCTCCTTCCACCCAGACCGCGCCGCTCTGGTCTTCCTGCAGCCGGAAAGCCGCTTCATATTGATTGGGGGCCGGATTGGCGACCGTCCAATGGAAGCTGAGATCGGGATAACCTAACAGCAGGCTGACCCGCTTTTTCAGGCCGGCGAGGTTATTCGCCGCACAGGGATTTTGCCGGTTGTTAAAGGCCCTGCCCCGGTCGTGGCTGATCAGAGGATAGGCCTTCAGAAAGGAAATTTTATCTTCAATCAGCCGATGGAGGGCCACCTGCTGGCCGGTTAAATTCGTGAGCAACAAGGTATATTCATCGAATTGCTCTCCGAAACGGGCCATGACATGGTTGAGAAAACGGTTGCGGCGGTCAAGGAATTCCGCCTCGGTTTCCGTCATTTTTTTGAGTTTGTCCGAGTCGAGCCCCTGCAGCACTTCCGTCAACCCTTGGATGATTGCCTCGTTGAACTCCCGAACGAAATAGGTGCGCTTTACGGTATTATCCAGGGAGAACAAATGGGCCGCACCGCCTAGCTGAGCGAAGGCGTTGCCGAGCAGTTGTTCGAACACCATGAGGTAGGCTTTCAGTTGCCGCGCTTGGGCCCGGCGCTCCTTGGAGGCGTGAGAGGGCAAGCCATCCGGGCCGATGCCATAGGTCAAAGGAAAGCTAAATTGCACCGGGTAATAGTCTTCCGGATTACGGAAAGTTCCTGCCGGAATGGCTAGGTCATTTAACGCACTCTTGATTTTCGGGCGTTCGGCCTCGCCCCGCAACTGGGTCAGGGTATCGGAGGCCTCATCCTGGCGGGGCAGGAAGGGCAGTCCGTTCTTGTAGAACAGAAACCGCGACTGGTTATGGTAAAGCCGGGGCTGATGCAATGGGGTGACATGCAGAACCCAGGAAGCGCTGGTCTTATTGGGGTCGAATAGAGGGGCGTCGTTAGACCAGGCCGGGTCGGCGGCGCCTTTGACGACGTTGCCCTCAGAGTCATACTTGGACAGCAGCATGTTGTTGACCGCGACCACGCCTTCGATATCCATCAGCCGATTAATGATATCCGAGGTGCGAAGCACGGTTTTTAATCCAGCCGCCTCCAATTCAGCAGCTTTGATAAAACCGTTATCCAACTCCGGGCCGTTGAAGATTTCTTCCACCGGAACTCCGGCATCCATTAACTCCTGTAAAGAGTAAAACCGCACGGGGGGATTGAAATACAGCTCTATCTCAAACCAAATCCGGGCCTGAACCCGTTCGATATCGGCATCGGGCGCTACTTCCACGTCGGCGCAGACGGCCACGTCTTCAACCTCTATACCTCCGACGCGGCAATAGTCCTCATCGAGGTTGCGGCGTTGCCGGAGAGATTCCTTGGCCTCTCTTACCACCTGGTCCACTCTGAGTAACTTGGAGCGATAACGCTGGATGAATCCAGTGGTCGTATTGTCTTCCAGGAGGGCTTTCAGGTCTTCGACCGTGGTTTTGCTTCTGGCGAAGGCATCACCGATCAGCCGCAGCGCCGCATGATTAATCTTAATAGTCTCGTTATGCATGGCAAAACTGACATAAAAGACATTGCGCCATTGCTGCCGCAAGTATTTATTGCGCCCGGCCTGACCCAATTCCGGGTCGGTCAAGACATCGTAATCCCGGGTGGCCCCTAAACTTGACACCTTTAAGTCGTTAATAACCTCAGCTTTTTCCAGGAACAGTTTCCGTTCATCCTCTTGGTCCAGGCCCCATTTCGGGAACCGCAGTTCCATGATGACCGGATGCGGCTTACCGTCGTCATCCACCGCATTAAAGCGGTGTTCGATTTTGCGGTCGTTCAGGTCGCCCAATTCCTGGTCCGATTCGAGTTCCAGCAGGACTTCATATAAGCCGCGCGGTTCGACTTTTTGGGGCTGGAGGAGCGGATTGGCCGATTTCTGAAACGACAGGGTCAATTCGCCGGCCTCGCACCAGGCGTAGTAGAGCAGGTCGCAGGCGCAGGTCTTACAAAAGACCCAGGCGTTGCGCACCAGGTCGAGGTCAATGAGCAGGCGGCGGA
>CAZOCQ010000018.1:0-9563 GCA_964578335.1 uncultured Desulfobacca sp. | reverse complement strand
AATCTTCCGGAGTCCAGGGGCTTACCGTCAGAATATTCCTGGCCGTAAAAAAGGTCTGGTTCGGGAAAGGCTGATTGGGGTCAGCCGAAGGGGTGGGCGGCGCCAAAAGATCTTTGATATCCCAACCGGTGCGGTAGGCGAGATCGGTAAGGGCATAAATGAGAGCTTCGAGGATGGTTATCCCCGGGTCGTGGGTATTGTAATCCGTCCACAACTGGCTCCCCAGCTGTTCGATGAAGCCGATTCCTTCCCGGCGGAGGCGGTAGTAGTCCTCGGCAGGCTTCAAGACGGGCCGCTTGCTTATGGTTGCGGGTAGCTGGCTCATGCTTCGCACGGGCATTTCTCGCCGGGCTTTTCCTCTCCGACGTCTTTAATGGTTTCGATCACATGTTTCCGGGGCGGAACGGAGACCAGGATGGATATCGCCTTCGAGCCTTCCACTTCGTTTTGGTCCGTTGTTGCCGGGACGCCCTCAACGTTCTGAAATAATTTGAAATCACTCACATAATCCACGTAAGGCTGTTCTTCCACAAAATTGATCAGCACGGATTTATAGATTTTCCCCCCGAAGGACGGATGGCCACCCCCGGGGAAGGCCCAGGGGGACAGGAAGCGGGTGAGATCTTCCCGCAATTTATTCAGGTGGAAGCTCTCATCGGCCCCTTCAGCCCACCGGACTTTAAAATCGCCCCAGACCTCTTCGAACTGGGGGTTTTCGACGTGCAGGGCGACAAAACAGGAGAGCCGCGGGCGCAAAAAAGCCCCAATCTGCTTCAGGAGTCCCAGACTGGTCAAAGGCCGCAATGGGTCGCGCAGGTTGGAAAACTGCTGGTTGGGAATAGGGACGAGGGTGACATGGCCGGGGGCCAACTCTTTGTAAATGCCTTGGGCGGGTTCATATTGGGTGTGGTTCAGGCACTTGACCTGGTAGATTTGCGGAAAGGCCTCCAATACCAGCCGCTCGTAATCCCACAAGGCGATGGCCCGGTCCTTATGACGCAACCGTTCGCTGACCCGGGTATAAAAGACAGTGGGCGCCTCCTTCCCCCGCCCGCCGAAACTGGGGAAAGGCTGAACAATTTTTTTGACCGCGGCGTCGGGTTGGTCAAGCTTGCTGATCGTCCCCGCCGGCAGCACTTTGGCCGGGAAGGCCGGATCATTGCCCCGGTCCCGGAAAGTCGCGGCCAAGGCCTGGGCCGCCACCATCCGCAACCGGCATACGGCATCGCTTTCAGAGGCTGCCGCCGCCCTTAGCCAGTGCATCCCGGCGGGCAACAGGGTATTGGCAGCCGACGCCTCCCGGGGTACGGAGAAGGTGATGATGCCGGAATTGAGCAGCCCGCCGGTCTGATCCGCCACTTCGTTTTTGGCGAAAGGCATCCATTCGTTGCCCCGCAGGTAACTCCAATGGAGGTGCGGGTCGGGCTTGGCTGATTGCGGATCGGCGGTGCCGTCGGCTACCTGAAAGAGCACGGCCAGGTTCTGAGGGGGCTGAAGACCGGTGACGCCGAGGTAGAGTTCGGCTTCGCTTTCTTGTTTGATATTATTGCTCTGGAAATCGAATTGGGGGAAAAGATAAACTTTTGAAGCTGAACTCAGGAAAGGATGTTGCTCGGCCTGGCCAAAAGGCCCCAGGTGAAAGAATCGCGCCTTCCGCTTTTCATAATCATCCGGCAAGGCGCTATTCAAGGCGATGGTTTGGGTGGCCTTATAGGTTTTAACGAAAAGCGATTCTATAATCGGTATGGTGGGAGCGGCGCCCGGGTCGGTGGTTATTTGTTTGGTGAGGAATTTCCTCAATTCAGTTTGATAGGCCGCCTGGCCGAAATCCCCGTCCAGGGCCAGATGCACGAAGCCGCGGCGGGAATCGGTGCTGAAAAAGGCATTCTCGGAAAGATCGGGTTCATCTAAGACGGTGTTTTCAAAATTACTGAAGGGGACAGTCACTTCATCCGAGGAAAATAGAGTTATGGGTTCTCCATTCCCCCAGTCCCCGTCCTTTAACCAGGTGGCGGTGACGCCGGGGGCGGCGGCCGTGTTGGGGAAAACGGTCCCTCTGACTTGCCATTTTATGGTTAGCTCGAAGGCGGCGCCGGTCTTTTGAAAAAGCTCCCTGGAGCCGATAAGCAGGGCGCTTCCTTTGATCGCCGAAGCCCCGAACGGTAAAAACGGCTTGGAAGTATCCACCGGGCCGAAGTCGTTGGATACGGCGAGGGTTTTCAAGCCGGAGACTTCCGTAGTCAGAACGAGGTTCGCTACTTCAGTATCTTGAAACAAATTATAAATGTACTTACCGTCCGTATGTTTTATCTTGACCAGGAGCATGGGTAAATTAACCCCAAAACTATAACCATGCACCTTGGCGTTATAAGGGGTGACGGCCGGCTCGCCCCCGCTTAGTTTCACTTTCAATTCCAGCTTGCTATTCTCGGTCCGGCTGAAATTTTGCAGGACTCCTTCCACCCACCCCTCGGCCGCGGAAAAGAGGCAAGTGATCTCATCCCGGTAATCTTCTGGAGATAAGAGAGCGGCAGTGGAACCGGTGATCGTCATGCCCAGCGTCACGGTGCGCTCACCTTCGGCCAGGAATAAATGATGCGAGGCCAGGGCAAAACCGACTTCCGCCTCCGACATCATGATTTCCGCCAGCACCCCGTCCTGATATCTCTTGTGGAAAAAGGGATGCCAGGATTCGTCAACCGAAGTCAACGGGGCCCCCAAGCCGTCTTCGGAATTGGCCACCGGGGAGGCAAAAAATCTGCCCTGGTGCCGGTCACTGGAGGTGGGGTAGCCCACCTCCTCCTCACCGTGCCGATAGACGTTCTTTAAGGCGGCAACCTTGGCCTGGTTCGCCACCAAATCCCGGTCATTGGCAAAAAAAGCCTCGCTCCCGCGGTCGTCTTTGCCGGCTTTGAACAGTTCCCCCGCCTTTATCAGGTGCGCAGGAGCCTGTCTGGCCAATTCCACCAACAGGTGCGCCTTGCCCGGCTCGGCAGACTTTTCTTTGAGTCTCAGGATCTGGCGATAATAGAAATCCAGGTGCCGGCCCGTGAGGGTATTCGCCTCCGCCCGGGCGTATTCAAACAGGCGCAGGAAGGCCAAAAACAACGCATAATGCGGCTCGTGGCGGTTCCAGGCGGTCAGCGTCGCCGCCAACGCCGGTTTCGCTTCGCTGACCGCGCGGGCATAGACCTTCAGGAACTGGTCCAATATCGAAGTAAAGAGATTGTGGGTGGCCAGGTGGTTGACGCGCTCGAACACAGTCGTCCCAGTGCCGTAGATCGGAATTTCCCCGGAAATGTCTGCGGTAATGTCGGTGTAATAGGCCGACCAATCTGAGCCGTCGGTCCAATCCTGCGATAAGCCGGCGGCACTCAAGGCGGAAAACTTCACCGCGGCCCCTCCCAGGATTTCCAGGGGCGCCGCCTTTTCCGCATTACCGCCATTGAGGGGTTTTTGGTTATCGGCAAATGATTGGCCGGCCAGGTGATAGCGGATCAGTCGCTTGAGGGCGGGCGCCAGTTGTTGCTTGACGAGGTTTTGCAGCGACTTTTTCAGGGCAATTTCTTCCGGGAGTCTCTCGGTCAGTTGGTTTAAGCGAATGGCCAGGGTGGCGCAACAACTGAAGAGAAAATCCAGGTGATCGCGCAAGCCGTCCTCATTGAAGCGGTTTTGGCGATCATTCAAAAAATCGACAAATTCTCTTACCCTTTGCCGGTAGAATTCCACCTCCTGCACCGCCGCCACCGCCAATTGCGCCGACACATCCTCGCTAAAAAATGGCTGCCAATCGCCCGCCGGGACATTGGCCGAATTATAATATTTCAAAAACGCCGAATACGTCTGGGCGAACACCATCCAGTGCCAGTGGGTGTGCTCGTTTACCGGAGCATAAACAGGATCGAGCGCCGGAGAAAGACGCTGGTCCTGGCTCGTGCCTTGGCGGACGAGCTTCAGGGGGTCCGTATTCCGGTTGCAGTCAGCGGGGGGCGCGGGCGTCATAGATTAATCTTTATCAGGCAAAAGGTTGACGGTTGTCGTGAGGTTGATATCAGTGCCCTCCAATCTGTAGTAAGGGAAGACAAAATTGAACCGTGAATTGGTGGATTTGACCCGGTAAACGATGTCAATCAGCACCACGCCTTCGGTCCCGCGGCCCTCGTCCTTCAAGCTCACGCTTTCCAGGTCGATCCGCGGCTCATGGTAAAGAATGGCTGACTCCACTTTATCGGCCATCAGGGTTTTCATCCGCGTATCGAGGCTTTCAAAAACCAGTTCGGCCATATTGCAGCCGTATTGCGGCAGCATGACCCGCTCCCCCGGCGCGGTGCTGAGCAGGACTTCCAGGCTCGAAGCGACGTCGGCCTCCTCCTCCAGCATCTCCACCCCGGGAAGGCTGCGATTGAAGGCGGGCGGGAAAGACCAGCCGCGGCCGAGAAAGGTGAGCTTCATTTCCGTTATCCCCCGATCAGCACCGTCGGCGCGCCGGGGGGCAAAATGGCGCCCCCGGAGGCGGTCAGGTCGGCCACCCTGGCGGCCGGCATCCCTCCAATCATTACGGTCATGGAGCCTTTGACAATGGCGTCCACCCCACAGGTATCGCCCAGGCGTGCGGCCGGAAGCCCGCCGATGAGCACAGTGGGCGCCCCGGGGGGGATGATCGGCGTCGGAACCCCCAGCGTCGCCGTGCTGGCGATCATATCGGTTAGGCGTGCTGCCGGTAGCATTTCGGACCTTCTTCTTTGACTAATTAATTTGCACTATGCCACCCTGGATCACGGTGGTGGCGCTACCCTTTATCGTGGTGCTCGCCCCGGAAATTTCGGCGCTGGCGGTTCCACTCGCCTTAAATGCGGCCTGGGCTTTCATTTCCGTATTCGCGCCTTCGATCTTGATATCTTTGGCGGCCTTGAGGGTCAGGTCTTTGCTGCTTTCGATCTTGATGCCGCTGTCGTTGAGAGTAATCTTGTTGCCGTTCTGGTCCTCGATGACGATGCCCTTGTCCTCCTCCGAAAGGGTCATTTTGTTGCCGCCCGGGGTGTCGAGGACAATGATTTTTTTCTCATCGTCAAAGACGAAGTGCATTTTTTCGCGGCTGACATAGCCTTTCCGGTGGTTGACGTCCTTGGCCGGCTCGGGGGCGGGTTTGGCCTTGCTGTGGCACATCCCCAGGATGATGGGATGGCGCGGATCATCGCTGAGGAAACCGACCGCCACCTCGTCGCCGATTTCGGGACGGAAAAAGGTGCCGCGATCCTTCCCGGCATCCAGGGTGGCGATCCGGGCCCAGATGCCCTCCTCGGCCGCACTGACCAGGGGCAGCCGCACCTTAATGCGGTCCTCGCCCTCAGGGTCATTCTCCAGCACCGTGACGACCCCGATTTGCAGGCCGCACACCCCGGGGAGCAAGCCGGCGGCGGGCAAGGGGCGCAGGTTATAGGTCTCGGCGAACAGTTCAGTGCCCAACCCGAATTGCACGTCGGTTTCCCAATTGCCGTTGGCCACCGTATGGCGCACCCCGGAAACGTACACCTTCCCCTGAAAACGCTCGCCGACGCCAGTCACTTCGATGATTTTCCCGGGCAACACCCCGGCAAAGCCCTGAAACTTTGCCCGGCCGCGCACTTTTGCCAGCCGTTCTTTCAGCAGCCGACCATCGGCCCAGCACTGCAGTTCCGGTTCCCCGAGTTTGCCCCCATGTCTGATCTGATAAAGGTCGCCGCCAATAACTTCGGCCAGATCGGCGGGTGAAAGATTGCCGCTGCTCGTGGCGGATGGCTCTTTGGCTTCCACTTCCAGCACTTCCTGTTCGGTGGCATTCCAACTGCTCGCTTTGATGCCTTTGCTTTGCCGCCGAGCATCTATTTCAGCATCTAACTCTAATAAGGTGGTGCCATAATGGACGGCAACGACCGGTTCGTCCCCGGTAGCCGGTTGGGTTACTATCACTTTACCATCTATTACGTTCGCCACCATTCCATTGGCATCGGCGCGGCATAAGAGAAAGTCCCAATCACTGGCATTGTATTGGGTAACCTCTTTCAAATCCGGCGTAGTGGCTTTGATATCTTTTTGCAACTGGTATGACCCGATAATCTCTTCCATGATGTCACTATCTTTCTTGTCCACAAAGTAGCGACTTTTCAGGCCACTGGTCATTTTTACCGCTTCATCGCGGCATTCCAAGGTAAGCAAACTGCCGTTTTTGCGTATTCTTATCCCATGCTTAACAATAATCCCTTTAAATACCGAGTCATTCTTGGAGCGATAGCCGAGTTGGATTTCAATCTTTTTGCCAGGGATAAAATGATCACTGTTGCTGGCGGGGAAAGTAGATTTGGAGGCCTCTCCATCCCGCAGCTGAATAGTGGCCGCCGGGATCCGATTCAACTCCCGGGACACGGTAACCGCCAGCACGTGGAATTCGCCGGAGATCTCCGCCCCGTCCACCAGAACGGCAACCGTGCAGACATCCGGCGTTGCCGGAGTGGGAATGGTGGATTCGCTGCTCACAATTATTTACTTGTCTGGTCAATGGGTGGAAAAAGCAGAGCTGTTCCCGGTTTCAGAAATCGGAAATTGCCAAGGCCGTTTATTTCCGCAACTTTAAGGTAATATTTGGGGTCTCCATAGATCCGGTAACACATCAACGGCAGGGTGTCGCCCGCCTTTACTTTGCGCAGGTGAGTCAGGTCGGGAGATTTTCTATTTTCTTTGGCGGCGCGCTTTTTCTCTTCCATGCTGCGCTTAAACTTGACCTTCGCCACGGCGCGGATCGGCTGGCCATCGGGATTGAACAACTTATAGGTAATGCCGAGTTCGACCGCCCTGCCTTTGAAAATCAGGTTCCCCCAGACCAACTTGAGGTGATATGGCTCGTGTGAACTGCCCTGATAGCCGGTCAGCATCTGCCGGAAGCGCTCCACTTCCGCAAAAACCCCGTCTTTTTTGGGCTTGCCGTCGATGATGCCGGTGTTGTCGAATAAAAACTCGAAGGTGAGTTCCTCGGGCGCGGTGTATTCGAACTTGATTTGCGCACCGCTGGTGCCCTGTCCCTGCCCGTCGGCCGTCTTGACCTTGTATTCCAGGGTATAGGTTTCCGGGTTGATCAAGGCTTCGAAACTGTCTTTCGCCTCCAGTTTGCCGCCGCTCTCGGCGTCTTCGGAGGTCTCGAAAGCCAGGATCAACATCTTTTCCAGTTTGCCGCTGGGGGCCATCAGCGCTCCGTTTTATTCTGCAAAATTTGTAATACCTGCTCCACGCATTCGGCCACGATGGCATCCTTGGCCTCATCGCCGGCCGCGGTTCCGCCTCCGGCGGCAGCCGCCTGGGCAGCCGGCGGTGGTCCGCTCGGGGTCGCATTAACCGCAACCCGTATATGGAGTTCTTTTATCTCAATAGGCATTGTTACCCCTGATCTGGCCTTATTGGATCGTGAAATAGCGATAGGTCAATTCCAACGTTTCGATAACCACGGAATTTTCGTTGGCGTTCATGTCGCTGACCAGCCATTTCTTGGGGATGGCATGGGCCACTTTCCAAGTGCGCAGAGGCTCTCCTTTTTCGTTCATCAGAATGACGTTAAGGTTTGCCGGCTCAAATTCCCGGTCGCGGAAGGCCTTGAGAAACCAGTTAATCACCTCCGAATCCGTCAACATGCCGCGTTTTAGCACCAGGTCGGCGTATTTGGTGCGCACCGGCAGCTTGTGGGTAAAGCGGTTTTCGCCCCCCTCCTTGTACTCCTCCATATCGTATTCCACCGACAACCCGGAGACCGTCTGGAAACGCACGTCATTTTTATTTCGGCTGACGCTGAATTCCACTTTATAGTAGAATCCCCAGGGTGGATAATAGTCGCTCATGATCCGGCCGGTTAAATCTTCATCAGTTTCAGGCCTTCGTGGGCAATTTCAATGCTCTCAATTGCCGTCTCGTTGGCATCTGACTTTAGATCGGGAGCCGTGACTTTTACCGGAAAGCATCGGGCTGCGGTCCAGGCCGCCACCGGTTTATGTTTTTCATTCAACAGTCGGATAATTATGTCCCGCCTTTTTTCGACCCGCTCGTTGGCGATCTCCTCCAACCAGACGTTATAGTCGAAATCGCCTTCGAATTTGCCGCGCTTTAAGGTAAGGTTATTATTCTTGACCATGCCCGGCATGCTGATTTTATTGAAATCCGGACTGTCACTGTGCCGGTATTCGATCTTCTCCCGCTCCATCACCAGGCCCGTTACTTCAGTGAAACTGATCTTGGCGCCGCCCCAATCTACCTGGAAATGAAATCGAGGTAAGGGATATTCCTGTGCCATGGCGTTCTCCTTTTCTTTGTTTTAATCGTTCCTGCATTTCGCCCTACGATTCCGCCATTTTGTGGGAGAATCGGAGGATAATGAATTCCGCCGGACGGACCGCGGCCATGCCGATCTCGACAATCATGCGGCCCTCGAGGATATCTAAGGGCGTCATGGTTTTGCCGAGCCCCACCGCCACATAAAAGGCGTGTTCAGGCTTCACCCCCTGCAAGGCGCCCTGCCGCCACAGGACGGTGAGAAAATTCTCGATCATGGCCTGCACCCGCACCCAGGTGTTGGCATCGTTGGGCTCGAAGACAAACTGCTCGGTGGCCTTTTTGGTGGACTCTTCCACGAAATTGAAGAACCGCCGGACGTTGACATAGCGCCATTCGTTGTCGTTGCCGGCCAGGGTGCGGGCCCCCCAGACGAGGGTCCCTTTGCCGATGAAGGGGCGTATCGCATTGATGGATTTGCCGGCGGTGGGATCGACGTTCATCTGATCCTGCTCCAGGTTGGAAAACTGGATGGCAGGCTGAATCACGGCATTCACGCTGACGTTGGCCGGGGCTTTCCAAACTCCCCGACTGTTGTCCACCGCGGCATAGATACCGGCCATGGCCGCCGCCGGCGGCATTTTGCAGGACATATCCCGGATCGCGGCCTTGGCCTGTTCATATTTGCGGTTGTCCCCGGTCTTCAAGGTATCCATTTTGACGGGGGCCGCGGCATTGCCATTGATAATTACGGTCACGTCGGTTTTGGTTTCATCGAAGGCGAAATCCAACACCGTTTCGAGGTTCGGGCCATAGGCGGCTCCATATTTGAGATTGTTATTGCCGACCCCATTGGACCTGAAGTTACCCACGGCAGTGAGCAGATTGGACTTCGGGTCGGATAAGGAGACGCTGTCCCCATGAACATCCATGACCACAAACCGGTCTTTCAAATCGGCGCATTGCATGAGCGCCGCATCATGAAGCGTTTTAAAATCGGCAATCGAAAGGCTTTGCGCCTCCGGGAAGATGATCAGCGTCGGCTCATCCTCTTTGACCAGGGTGTCCAAGCCGGCTTTTAATTCCGTTTCCACCAGGGCGTCGCCGACATTCTTATACGGACCCACTGAAACGATGTAGCAAGGTCCTCCGCCGTTGGCAAAAAACATTTGCAGGGCGTAAGACATGATATGCTTCGAACGGGCCGAATCCGTGAGGCCGGCCACGGTTTTTACATCGACTGTAACGTTATTTTCCTGCTTTTCATTGATGGT
>CAZOCQ010000017.1:6870-23155 GCA_964578335.1 uncultured Desulfobacca sp. | reverse complement strand
AAAATACGGTAAGGTTTGTTTATTTAAAACAACCGTTAAGATATTTTGTTCCTTCCGCTCAGGATATGTGGGAAAAAGAGGTAGAAAGACATAGCGAATTGATCAAACTAAAAAAAACAATTATGGGATGTAACGAATTTTATGAGAATCAAGATATTCGGATTTTACCTATAACTCAGAAAGAATTATTTGAAGAGGGATATGATGCAACGGAGAAAACATATGTAGGTGCAAAATGGGGTAAATATTTAAAAGCTCCTGAAATATTCTTTGAGATTTTGGCAAAAGGAAAAGAAAGGTTTGTACCTCTTGCGAAAATAGCTCAGATAAAACGGGGCCTTACCACTGGCGCAAATGAGTTTTTTTATATGACAGAAGAAGAAATAAAGATAAAGAAGATAGAAGATGATTTTTGGAACCATAAAGACAAAGATGGTAAACTTATACCTAATTATTTAGTAGAAAGTCCATCAGAAATAAAGGGATATCAAGTAAATAAAAATGATATAAACAAAAGACTATTATTGGTTCATTTCGCAAAAAATAAAATTAGGAATAAGAAAGTTCTTGTTTATATAAATCAGGGGGAACGAAAAGGATATCATACGAGGGAGACTTGTAACCAAAATGCAAAACGCAAAGATGGTAGATGGTATGATTTGGACGAATTAACTGCAAATTTATTGTGGCCTGAATATTCAAGGGATAGATTAGTTACTTTTTATTCTAAATCACCAATATTTATTAATAATAGACTCTATGGAGTATATACTAAGGACCCAATTTTAATTGGCGGCATTTTAAACTCAACTCTAGTACATTTTTTTGCAGAAATAGCGGGGCCTCAACCAGGGGGAGGCGGAGGCCCTAAAGGCATAAGGGTTTATGACTTAAAGGCGTTACCAATCCCATATCGAAAAATAAGTAAACACAACAAAATTGCAATTAAAAATGCGTTTTTAAAGATATTAGGTCGTAAAGTTGAAAATATTTTTATAGAGATAGGAGCTCAATCGAAAAAGGAAGTATCGTTAGAAAAAGTTTTGCCAGACAGAAGGGAAATAGATTCGATTATTTTTGGTGATATTCTGGGGCTTAATGAAAAAGAACAACTCGAAGTATATAAATCGGTAATTGATCTTGTCAAATCACGTTTAGAAAGGGCTCAGACATTTGATTCGAGCCAAAAGACCCAAAACGGAATAGACATCCAGGCTCTCAGCGATTCGATAGTAAAAGGAATTAAGCAGGGGGAGTAATATGAAAACTCTGGGAGAATTTTATCGAGAAAAGGTCTTGAGCCTGAAAAAACGGCAACTGGAGGAGCGTGAGCTTCCTAATGTCGGCAGAAATCTTAGGATTGAGGCGGACTTATTCAGATGGAAATTATATTATTCGGAAAGCAAATATTTAAGTTGCCGCTCCGAAGCGGAAGCGCGGTATCTTAAAGTATTTTTAGACGCCGGTTTGACCGAGATAATGGTTCCTAAAGATGACTCCTATTTGGAGAGTATCCTACCAGAACTTGAAAGATTGAAGAACAGAATCGAAGAGATCATCAATCACTATATTGACGGTATTTTGGACAGCAGCATCAGGGCGCAGGTGAGACATAAGGTTTACGCCGAAATAACCAAATAATTTCCCGGATTCAAACCGATTTACCCTTACCCGATTAATCAATGGATCAACCTGAAACGAGGTAACTATGTGCGGCATCATCGGTTACTTGGGACCCCAGGAAGCCATGCCCATCATCCTGGACGGCCTGAAACGCCTGGAGTACCGGGGCTATGATTCGGCGGGCATGGCGGTCATTAATGGGCAGGAGCTGGCCATCCGCCGCAGCCTGGGCAAATTGGTGGAACTGGAGAAGTTGCTGCGCCGGGAGCCCCTGAAGGGACAGGTGGGCATCGGCCACACCCGCTGGGCCACCCACGGCCGCCCCTCCGAGGCCAACGCCCATCCCCACCTGGTGGACTCCATCGCGGTGGTCCACAACGGCATCATCGAGAATTACCTGGAGATCAAGGAGCAACTGATCCAGGAGGGCCACAAGTTCTCTTCGGAGACCGACACCGAGATCGTCTCCCACCTGATCGTCAAGTTTCTGGGTCAGGACCTGGATTATCTGGAAGCGGTGCGTCGCACCCTGGAGACCATCCGGGGCTCCTACGCCCTGGCCATCGTCAATGCCAACGCTCCCCGGATGCTGGTGGCGGCCCGCAAGGAAAGCCCCCTGATCTTGGGGCTGGGGGAGGGCGAATGGTTCCTCGCCTCTGATATCCCGGCCATCCTGCCCTATACCCGGCGGGTCATTTTCCTGGAGGACCACGACCTGGTGGTGATCAACGACGACGGCTTCCGGATTCTGGACCGGGAAGGCCGGCCGGTGGAACGCCAGGTGAACCATATCTCCTGGAGCCCGGCCATGGCCGAGAAGGCGGGCTATAAGCACTTCATGCAAAAAGAGATCTTCGAGCAGCCCCGGGCCTTGATCGACACCTTCCGAGGCCGCATTGACCCGGACCGGGGCGAGATCATCCTGGAGGAGTTCTCGCTCACCGATCAGGATATTCAGGACCTGCGCAAGATCTTTCTGGTGGCCTGCGGCACTTCGTATCATGCCGGCCTGGTGGGCAAATTCCTCATCGAGAGCCTTTGCCGCCTGCCGGTGGAGGTGGACCTGGGCTCCGAGTTCCGTTACCGGGAGCCGTTGGTGGACGCTCACACCCTGCTGATCCCGATCTCCCAGTCCGGGGAGACCGCCGACACCCGGGCCGGGCTGACGGCCGGCAAGGAATTGGGGGCCAAGTCCCTGGCCATTGTCAACGCCGTGGGCTCCAGCATCGCCCGGGAGGCCGACGCGGTCTTTTACACCCACGCCGGCCCTGAGATCGGGGTGGCCTCCACCAAGGCCTTCACCACCCAACTGGTGGCCCTGTACCTCATCGCCCTGCATCTGGCCCGCCGCCTGGGACGCCTCACCCGGGACCAGGTGCGGCGCCGCCTAAAAGAATTATTGAAGCTGCCTACCTGGGTCCAGGAGACCCTGGACCTGGATCAGCAGATTCGCGAGACCGCCCGGCGCTACATGGAGGCCCACAACTTCCTTTACCTGGGGCGCAGCTTGCACTTCCCCATCGCCCTGGAGGGCGCCCTGAAGCTCAAGGAGATTTCCTACATCCACGCCGAGGGCTACGCCGCCGGGGAGATGAAGCACGGCCCCATTGCCCTCATTGACCGGGAGATGCCGGTGGTGGTCCTGGCTACCCGCAGTCCGGTGCTGGAAAAAATCCAGGGGAATATCGAAGAGGTGGCGGCCCGGGGCGGCCGGCTCATCGCCCTGACCGAAGCCGACAACTTTCAGGTGATGGAAAGGGTGGAGAGCGTCATCACGGTGCCCAACGTGCCCCTGGCCCTCTCCCCCATTGTCCTGGTGACGCCCTTGCAACTGTTGGCCTACCATATCGCCGACCTTCGGGGCACCGACGTGGACCAGCCCCGCAACCTGGCCAAGAGCGTCACCGTGGAGTGAAAAATTTACCACCAAGGCACCAAGGACACCAAGGATTCACCAAGAGAGATAAAATTTTTGATGTTTGGCTTTACCAGACATCAAAAAATATTTCTTAGTGAAACTTGGTGCTCTTGGAGTCTTGGTGGTTCAATCATTTCCGCCGCATCAAGGCAAAGCGCGGCCGGCGGATGCCTTCATGGTGGCAGAGGGGGCAGCGGGAGGGGGTGGTGAGGCGCTCCCGCTTTTTAAAGGCAAAGCCGCATTGTTTGCAGACCGCCGGGGTTATCTGAAACCGGTAGCCCGGCCCCGGAGCCCGGGCGATATGGGCCAGGTGGTCCAGGACCTCCTTTTCCGGCAGCGAGAGGCGCTGGGAGAGCTCCAGGCTGGAGAGGGCCTCCGCTTCCAGCAGTTCCTTAATCATTTGGCGCAGGGTAGTCATCCCTATTTATCTTAAAGCAGAAACCGAAAACCGGAAAACGAAAAATCTCAAACATGGCAAAGATGGAGCACGGCGACAATTGTCCCCGCTGCCATGGAAAGGTCAGGCGGATACTACGCAAACCCTGGATGCGGCGGCTGCCGCGCAGCAAGCATTACTATTGCGGCTCGTGCCGGACGCACTTCTTGACCATCTGGGGCTGGCGCCTCAGGTTGGCCACCAGGTCTATCCCCAGGGGCGACTGAAGCCGGAGACGGCCCGTCGCCTGCCATAGGTCGGCTCCACCATGATTTATGCGCATCGGCATTGACACCGGCGGCACCTTTACGGACCTGGTCTTCCTGGGAGACGGCGAGGGCCGGGTGCACAAGGTGCCCTCCACCCCGGCTGATCCCTTGCGGGCCATCCTCACCGGCCTCAGGGAGCTGCGCCCCGAAGGGCTGGAGGACGTGGAGGTGGTCCACGGCACCACCGTGGGCACCAATGCCTTCCTGGAGCGCCGGGGCGCCAAGGTGGCGCTGCTCACCACCCGGGGGTTCGAGGATGTGCTTTTCATCGGGCGGCAAACCCGCCGGGAACTCTTCAACCTCAAGGTGGAGAAGGCCCCGGAGCTGCTCCCCCGGGAGCGGATCATCGGGGTGGCGGAGCGTCTGGGACCCGACGGCCGGGTGCTGGAGCCGCTCACCGCCGACGAGGCGGCCCGCATCTGCCGCCAGGTCCGGGAACTGGCGCCGGAGTCGGTGGCCATCTGCCTGCTGCACGCCTATGCCAACCCGGAGCATGAAGCCCGTCTGGCCGCGGCCCTGGCGGACCTGGGCCTGACCCTGTCCCTTTCCAGCCGGGTGCTGCCGGAATTCCGGGAATATGAACGCACCTGCGCCACGGTGCTCAACGCCTATCTGGCGCCCGTCCTGGGACGTTACCTGAGCGAGTGGCGGCAGCGCCTGCCGGATTCCCGCCTGTTCATTCAGCAGTCCAACGGCGGTTTCCGTCCGGCGGCCGAGGCCGCCTCCTGGGGACTGCACACCATCCTGTCGGGGCCGGCGGGGGGCCTCACCGGGGCCTTGGAAGTGGCCCGGCAGGTGGGAGAAAGCCGGCTCCTCACCTTCGACATGGGGGGCACCTCCACCGACGTGGCCCTGCTCGACGGCGAGATTCCCTTTACCAAAGAATATCTCCTGCAAGACTATCCCCTGGGGATTCCGGTGATGGACATTCACACCGTGGGGGCCGGGGGCGGCTCCATCGCCTACCGGGACCGGGGCGGGGCCCTGCGGGTGGGACCCCGGAGCGCCGGGGCCGATCCGGGGCCGGTGTGCTACGGCCGGGGGCGGGAAATCACGGTCACTGACGCCCAACTCTTCTTGGGGCGGCTGCGGCCCGAAAGTTTCCTGGGCGGACGGATGCCCCTGGCGGCCGAGGCCACCCGGGAGGCCATGGGCCGTCTGGCGGCGGAATTCGCCGTAACGCCGGAGGCACTGGCTCTGGGGATTATCCGGGTGGCCAACCAGCATATGAGCAAGGCCCTGCAGGCGGTGAGCCTGGAGCGGGGTTTGGCGCCCCGGGATTTCACCCTCTGCTGTTTCGGCGGCGCCGCCGGGCTGCACGTCTGCGAATTGGCCCGGGACCTGGAGGTGCGGCGCCTGCTGGCGCCGGCCCAGGCCGGGGTGCTCTCCGCCCTGGGACTGGCCCGGTCCGGCTTCCGCCGGGACTTCGCCCGGACCCTGCTTTGGAGCGGGTCCGAACTCACCTGGAGCCGGTTGCAGGCGGAGTATCAAACCCTCCGGGAGCAGGCCGGGGCGGAACTGGCGGCCGCCGGTCTGGCGCCAAAGGCCATGGGACAGAGCGGGGAACTGGAGCTGCGTTATCCGGGCCAGAGTTACGCCCTGGGCGTGCCCCTGACCCCCGATTTCCGCCGGGATTTCCACCGACGCCATCTCCGCCTCTATGGTCATAATTTCCCGGACCGTGGCCCGGAGGCGGTGGTGCTGCGGCTGCACGCGGCGGCGCCGGCCCCGGCCGGCCCCATCCCGGCCATGCAAACGGTGGCGCCGGGCCGGCCGGATTTACCCCGGCAGGCCGAGATCATCTTGGCTGAGGGCCCGGTCCGGGCGCCTCTCCACCACCGGGCGGCCCTGGCGCGGGGAGATTCGTTTCAGGGGCCGGCCCTGGTCCTGGACGACTTCGCCACCCTCCTGGTCCTGCCGGGGTTCCGGGCGGAGGTTTTGGCCGGAGGGCACCTGCTCCTGCAAGGCTAGCAAAATCGTCTCCATAATCTTTCACGGACCTGAAGAACTGACAATATTGGGGCAATTTCCTTGACCTTTACCGGGTTGGAACAAAAATTTGAATCGCTGCTCAAAAACAATATATTAAGTAAAAACAAATAGATGAACTTATTTAACCGGGGGAATGCCCCATTACAGTATAAAATATTGAACCGGAGGGTTTGGCCAATTATGCGGTAACATATTGGAAATAATCGCAAATATTGAGCGCCATTTTTTGGCATGAAGTCTGCATATATTATTGCCAGTATATGGACCCTCATTAAGGTACCCACATCCCCCCCTTAATCAAAGTTCATATACCATTTTCTCCTTTCACCGACTGGCCGGGTTCCTCCCCCACCTGGCCAGTTTTTTTTGCCTTAACCTCAGGGAAAAATTGGCGCCGGGTTAGGCGGGGTCCGCCTGATTATCTCTGATTTCGTTGATCCTTTGCAGGCAGTCCTCGGGGCTGAGGCGGCCGGCGAAATACTCCTGCAAGGTCTTTAAAAACGGGTGGGTGCTGAACAGCTCTTGCAGGCCCACCCGGTCCCCCAGGTCGGGGAAAGCCAGGGGGAGGTTAAAATGGGCCGCCATATCCCGGAAGACCTCCAGTTGCGCAAATTCCGCCTGGCGCATCTGGCCTTCCACCTGGAACAGCAGCTTCCGCAGGTTAACCAGATAGTCTTCCCGTTCCCGATATTCCCGACCCTTGTGTTTCAGGAAGTTGAGCTGCTGCTGCCGGGCCAGGATGTCGTAAGCAATGACTTTGGCCACGTCGCGGCCTCCTTTCTCCTGGAAAAATCAGCATGCCGCCTTGCAGAATCAAGGCAAAAAGGTTAATTATTTTAGGTTATGAAAAAGCTCGAAAGTCCCAACTTCGCCAAGCTGGGGGGCCTGCTGCCGGCCATCGCCCAGGACGTGGCCACGGGCGAGGTCCTGATGTTGGCCTTCATGAATGAGGCCGCCTGGGAGAAGACCCTGGAAACCGGCGAGGCCCATTATTTCAGCCGCAGCCGCAACCAACTCTGGCACAAGGGCGGCACCTCCGGCCACGTCCAGCGGGTTAAGGAAATTTACCTGGATTGTGATAACGATACGGTGCTCCTGAAGGTGGAGCAAGTGGGCGGGGCCGCCTGCCACACCGGTTATAAGAGCTGCTTCTACCGCCGCCGCCGGGGAAATGACTGGGAGGTGGCGGGCCAGCCGGTGTTCGATCCCCAGAAGGTTTATGGGAGTAAATAAAAGAGACAGGGGATAAAGGGGAAAAGGGAAAAAGGGAAAAAGGTTTAAGACACAATGAGGTTCAATCCCTTTTGCCCTCTTCCCCCTTTCCCCTTTTACCCCTATTCTTTAAAGGTTTTATATACCAAGGAGGTGAACTGGGGTGGATAAATTAAGATTGGGCCTCCCCAAAGGCAGCCTGGAGAAGGCCACCCTGGACCTGTTTCGCCGGGCGGGCTGGAACATCCAGGCCAAAAGCCGGAGCTATTTTCCCAGTATCGATGACCCGGGGATCACCTGCTCCGTCTGCCGGGCCCAGGAAATGAGCCGCTACGTGGAAAACGGCACCCTGGACTGCGGCATCACCGGCAAAGACTGGACCATGGAAAACAATTCCCAGGTCACGGTGGTGGCCGACCTGATGTACTCCAAGACCAGCCTAAACCCGGTGCGCTGGGTGCTGGCGGTGCCGGCGGACTCCGAAGTCAAGCACTTAAGAGACCTGGCGGGCAAAAAAGTCGCCACCGAGTTGGTCAACTATACCCGGCGCTACTTCGAGCAGCGGCAGATTCCGGTCAAGGTGGAGTTTTCCTGGGGCGCCACCGAAGCCAAGGTGGCCGCCGGCCTGGTGGACGCCATCGTCGAAGTGACCGAAACCGGCAGCACCATCAAGGCCCACGGTCTCAAGATCATCCACGAGTTGTTCCAGAGCAACACCCAGTTCATCGCCAACGCCGAGGTCTGGGAAAACAACCCGGCCAAGCGGGAGCAGATGGAGAACCTCACGGTGCTGCTGCTGGGGGCGCTCCGGGCCGAACGCATGGTGGGCCTGAAGATGAATATCCCGGAAAAGCAGCTGAAGAATATCGTCGAGCTGCTCCCCAGCCTGCTGGCCCCCACCATCGCCAGCCTCTACGAAACCGACTGGTACTCGGTGGAGGTGGTGGTGAACCAGTCCGAGGTGCGGAGCCTCATCCCCCGCCTTATCCGGGCCGGCGCCCAGGGCATCGTGGAGTATCCGTTACATAAAGTGATTTAAAGAAGTATGGTAGCGCAGGCTTCCAGCCGGTGCTTTATGGTGCGGCGGGCGTCCTGGTGGGGCAGGCGTCTCCGCCTGCCAACCTAACAAAAATGTCGTAGGGTGCGTTCCACGCACCAATCAAGCGGTCGATATTCCCGAGACGACATAACGGTGCGTAAAACGCGTCCGATAAAAAGGCAGGGCCCTTGCGGCCCTGCCTTTTTATCGGTGGCTGCCTACTGATGGCCTATTTTTTCTTCTCAGTGGCCTTCCTCTCTATAGACTCGATGAAGACCGGGTCCACGCTGTAGCCCAGGCTCTTGGCCTTTTTCAGTTCCGTGGCGGCCTGGGCGTATTTCTCCTGCTTCTCATAAATCATGCCCTTTTGATAGTGAGCCTTGCCAAAATTGGGGTTGATGGCCAGGGCCTTATCGAAATCCTGCAGGGCCCGGTCGTTTTGCCCCTTGGCGTAATAGACCACGCCCCGGTAGGTGATGAGCAGGGGATCGTTGGGCTTGGATTTCAGGGCTTCGTTGAAGTCGTTGATGGCCTGGTCATAGCGGCCGCTCTGGGAGTTTTCGATGCCCCGCTCCACCGGGGACTTGGCCGTTTGGGCCGCCGCCGGGAGGGCGCCGAGGGCCAGGATCAGGGATAAGACAGCCAAATATTTCACCATCCGGGTCACAGTGTAAGACCTCCTGGGATAAGTATTCTATGCTTAATTAATAACCATTGCTCCTCCAATAAGCAATGACTTTAGGATAGACTTGCCGGCTGTGCTTCGAATTAGGGGAGGTCAGGGGCAAAGAGAATTTTTCCCACCAGAAGTAATTCTTCCTAAAGCTAAGCTTTAGGAAAGGACTAATACTTATGCCCTCTGGCAAAAAACTCAAGACGCCTCACACTGAGCAGAGCCGGCATTCCTCGGCGAATTCATGGGACAGGGTGAGGGCCTCGGCCTGGGGGGGCAGACTCAGGACCTGGCCCGGCTTGGAGCCGTAGCGATAGACGGTGATGCCCTTGAGCCCCAGTTCATGGGCCAGGCGGTAGGCCCGGGAGATGTCGGCCAGGGTGGCGTCCGGGGCCAGGTTGATGGTCTTGGAGACCGCGTTCTCCACGTGGCGCTGGAAGGCCGCCTGCATCTGCACCTGGTAGTCCACGCTCACTTCGAAGGTGGTGGGAAAGAGCCGCCGCAGCTCTTCCGGCAGTTCCTTGAAGGGCCGCACCCGGCCGCTGGTGAGGATGCGGGGCACCCACTCCGCTTCCTTGAGGCCGAACTCCCGCAACTTTTGCAGAAACAGGGGGTGCACCTCGTCGAACTCCTCGCCCTCCAGGGCCCGGCGCCGGTAGGCCACCGCGAACAGGGGTTCGATGCCGCTGGAGGCCCCGGCGATGATGCTGATGGTGCCGGTGGGGGCCACCGTGGTCACGGTGGCGTTGCGCCGGGGTTTCCGGCCTTCCCGGGCATAGCGGCTGCGGGGAAAATTGGGGAAGGGGCCCCGCTCGGCGGCCAGGGCCTCGGAGCGGGCCACCGCCCGAGCCTGGATGCGGGTCATGATCCGCTCCCCCAACTCCAGGGCCTCCTGGGAATCGTAAGCGATTCCCAGCTGAATAAACAGATCCGCCAGGCCCATGATCCCCAGGCCGATCTTGCGGTTGGCGCGGGTGATGGCGGTGATCTGCGGCAAGGGGTAATGGCTCTGGTCAATGACGTCGTCCAGGAAGGTGACCCCCAGGTCCACCAGGCGGTCCAGTTCGTGCCAATCCAGGTCCCGGCCCTGAACCAGGCGGGCCAGGTTGATGGAGCCCAGGTTGCAGGATTCGTAGGCCAGCAGGGGCTGCTCGCCGCAGGGGTTGGTGGCCTCCAGTCGGCCGATCTCCGGGGTGGGATTGGCCCGCTCGACGGCATCCAGAAAGATCAGCCCCGGGTCCCCCGTCTCCAGGGCGTAGCGGCAGATGAGGTCGAAGACCTCTTGCGCCCGCAGCCGCCGCACCTCCTGGCCGGTGCGGGGGTTGACGAGGGGATAGGTTTCGTCCCGTTCCACCCGGGCCATGAAGTCGTCAGTAACCGCCACCGAGAGGTTGAAGTTGGTGAGCATCCCCAGCTCGCCCTTGGCCTTAACGAACTCCAGGATGTCGGGGTGATCAACGTTGAGGATGCCCATGTTGGCGCCCCGGCGCCGGCCCCCCTGCTTCACCACTTCGGTGGTGGTGTCGTAGATGCGCATGAAGCCCACCGGGCCGGAGGCCACCCGGCCGGTGGAACGCACCTGGTCGCCCCGGGGCCGGAGATGCGTGAAGGAAAAGCCGGTGCCGCCGCCGGTCTGGTGGATCAGGGCCATGTCCCGCACCCCCTCCAGGATGGAGCGCATGTCGTCCTCCACCGGGATGACGAAGCAGGCGGCCAGTTGCCCCCGGGGCAGGCCGGCGTTCATCAGGGTGGGGGTGTTGGGCAGGAATTTCAGGGAGCGCAGGGCCTCGTGGAAGGCCGCGGTCTGGCGCGCCTCCGCCTCCGGGCCGCCGTAGCGGGCTTCAGCCGCCGCCACCCCCCGGGCCACCCGCAGGAAGAGCTCTTCCGGGGTTTCCACCACCTTGCCGTCCGGGTCCCGGCGCAGGTAGCGCTCGTGCAAGACCCTGAGGGCTATGGGGCGAAAAAGGACGGTTTTAGGTTTTAGGTTTTCGGTTTTCGGCAAGTGCACCATCGAAGCACCCTTCAAGTTGGTCGACCGCAGAGCGCAGAACTAAAAACTCGAAACTCGAAACTCGAAACTCAATCAATAATGCCCCACTTCTTGGCCCGCTCCTGATAAGGGGCCGGGAAGGCCGGGGTGAAATTCTGGTAAAAGGTGATGGGGTAGCGGGCTCCGATCTTGCGGGCCGCCTCTTTCAAGCCGATGAGCAGCCCCTCCAGATATTTGCCGGGAAAGGAGAACACCATTTCATCGTCCTGGGTCATGGAGAAGATGCGGTCGCCCTGGCCGGGGATGGTAACGGTGCACTCCTCCAGGCGATAGGGGCGGATCAGGTAGGAGGCGCACTCCACTTTGCCGCCGAACTCCCCGCCGACTCGTTTGCCCAGGCTGAAGGTGGCCGCCTGGATGAGGCGCATGAGCTGAGCCGGGTTGCCGTAAACCACCACGACTTCGGGGGGCAAACTCAGGCGTTCCAGGGGGCAGAGATAAAGGGCCCCGATCTCCTCGGGGTCGAAGCGGGGCAGGGCCTCCACTTCCTTGAGGGCCGGCCCCATCTCCCGGTGAAAGCCGACTTCGCAAAAAAGTCCGGCCAACTCCAGGATGGGGTCGGTGGCCGGGGTGAAACCGAAGGCCAGCATTCCGGGCACGCACACCAGGTCCTCCCGGGTCAGGCCCACCGGCCAGCCGTAAATCCGGGTCATGGTCACTCCCTGGCAGATGGTCACTTTCTTTCCGAAGACCTGGGACGGCCGCCGGGTTTTCTCCGGCAGGGCCGCCGGGTCCGGCAGAAATGTGACCCCAAAGGGTTCGGTCTTCAGGCGCAAGGCTTCCTTCAATTGGCTGGCAGCAGCTTTGAAATCCATCAATTGCCGTCCTTTGCTCCGGTGAAGCCAGGGGTCCGGAGCGGTTAAATTAGCCTGATGTTAAGATTAAATCGGTCCGGATGCAAGCGCCCGGAGCCTTTTCCTTTTGATGACCGCCGGTTTACAGGGTAAAATAGCCACTGTGACGGATGAATTAGCTCCCCTGCCCAGTTTAAGCCCGAAGGAGGCCCTGGAGAGGCTGGGAACCGGGCTCTCCGGTTTAAGCCGGGAGGAGGCCCAGGCGCGCCTCCGGCAATATGGCCCCAACGTTCTGGCCGCGGCGCCAAAGCTTTCTCCCCTGTGGATTTTCCTGAGACAGTTCAAAAACCTCCTCATCACCATTCTCCTGGCGGCCACGGCGCTCTCCTTTTTACTGGGAGAGAACCTGGACGCCTATGTCATCCTGGCCATTGTCCTGGCCTGCGTCATCTTGGGATTTATCCAGGAATACCGGGCCGAGAAAGCGGCCGCGGCCTTGCGTATGCTGGCGGCCCCGGAGGCCGTGGTGGTGCGGGAAGGCCGGGAACTGACCGTGCCCGCCAGCCAGGTGGTGCCCGGCGACCTTTTGGTGCTGCACACCGGCGACCGGGTGGCCGCCGACGGCCGCTTGCTTGCGGCCATTAATCTGAAGGCCGACGAGGCCCTGCTCACCGGCGAATCCACCCCGGTTCATAAAGATGCAACCGCCCTGGGCCAACCGGAAACCCCGCTGGCCGACCAGCGCGGCATGGTCTTCGGCGGCACCGTAATCACCTATGGCCGCGGCCAGGCCGTGGTCACCGCCACCGGCATGGAGACCCAGTTCGGTCGCATCGCCCGCCTCCTCTCGGAAGTCGAAGCCGAGCCCACCCCCCTGGAAAGACGCATGGACACCATCGGCCGGGTCCTGGGCGCCATTTGCCTGACCGTGGCCGTCGCCGCCTCCCTCCTGGGAGTGCTGCGGGGTCATGACTGGCTGGAAATGCTCATCTGGGGCATCAGCCTGGCGGTGGCCGCGGTGCCGGAGTCCCTGCCCGCGGTGGTCACCGGGGCCTTGGCCATCGGCACCACTCGCATGGCCCGCCGCCACGCCATTGTCAAACGCCTGCCCGCGGTGGAGACCATGGGCTGCACCACGGTGATCTGCACCGACAAGACCGGCACCCTCACCAGGAATGAAATGACCGCCCGCCGGCTCTTCCTGGACGGCCGGCTCATTGAGGTGACCGGCTCGGGATATGAGCCTGCGGGCCGGTTTTTGCTCGGGGATCACGCCTTGACCCGGGGTCAGGATAAAGTCCTGGAAATGGCGGCGCAGATTTCCCTGTTATGTAATGACGCCTCCCTCGAAGAGAACGACGGAGTCTTCCAGGTGCGGGGCGACCCCACCGAGGGGGCGCTCTTGGTCCTGGGGCGCAAAGCGTGGCTTGACCTGGAATCCCTGGCGGCGGTTTGCCCCCGTATCGCCGAGCTCCCCTTTGCCTCGGAAACCAAGCGAATGAGCACCTTCCATGAGACTCCGGACGGCATCCTCATGTGTATCAAAGGCGCTCCCGAAAGTCTGCTGCACCGGGCTGACCGGGTTCTGACCGCCGCCGGGGAGCGGCCCCTGACCGCGGAGGACCGGCATAAGATAACCTGCGCCGCGGCCCAAATGGCCCACGGCGCCCTGCGGGTCCTGGGCCTGGCCTATCGCCATTTTCAAAAGATGCCGCCCCTCGCCCCGGAAGCCGCGGAAGTGGACCTGGTCTGGGTCGGACTGGTGGGGATGATGGATCCGCCCCGGCCCGAGTCCAGAGAAGCAGTGGCCCGCTGTCACCATGCCGGCATCCGGGTCATCATGATCACCGGCGACCACCCCGACACCGCCGCGGCCATCGCCCGGGAGGTGGGGCTGGCGCCACCGAAGCAAAAGAAGCACGCGGTCCTCACCGGGATGGAATTGAACCGGCTGAGCGACGAGCAGCTCGTGCAGGAATTGCAGGAAGTCCGGGTCTTCGCCCGGGTGGCCCCGGAACACAAACTGCGGCTGGTGCGCCTGCTCCAGGGCCGGGGAGAAGTGGTGGCCATGACCGGGGACGGGGTCAACGACGCCCCGGCCCTGAAAAAGGCCGACATCGGGGTGGCCATGGGTCTCACCGGCGCCGAAGTCACCAAAGAGACTGCGGCCATGATCCTGGCGGACGACAATTTCGCCAGCCTGGTGGCCGCGGTGGAGGAAGGCCGAGCCATCTTCGACAACATCAGGAAATATTTGATCTTCCTGCTCAGCTGCAATTTGCCGGAGATATTCGTCCTCACCGGGGCCTTTTTTCTCGGCCTGCCCTTGCCGCTGATCGCCCTGCAAATCCTCTGGGTCAACCTCACCACCGACGGCCTGCCGGCCCTGGCCCTGGGGGTGGACCCCAAGGCCCCGGACATCATGTCCCGCCCGCCCCGCTCCCCCCGGGAAGGGGTCTTTTCCCCCTCTGTCGTCCTCCTGCTGGTGGTGATCTCCAGCTACCTCACTCTGGTCCTGATCCCCCTGTTCGCCTGTTATTACTACTGGAACCCTTGGGGTTTGAGCCACCCGGACCAGGTTTTGATCGAAGCCCAAACCATGGTGTTCATCACCCTGGTGCTCTTTGAAATGGTCAACGCCTTCAACTGCCGCTCCGACCGCCTGTCCTTGTTCCAAGTGGGTCCCTTCAGGAATCCGTTTCTTATCATTTCAGTAATCGTCTCCCTGGGGTTGATGGTGGCGGTGATCGAATGGGACCCCCTGTCCCGGCTGTTCCACACCACCCCGCTGCGTTGGCAGGATTGGCTTCTGGCGGCCGGTCTCGGCCTCACCATCCTGCCGGTGGTGGAAGCGGCCAAGTGGCTGCAGCGGCGCCGGACCAGGGTTAAGATAAGGGCCTGATTAATTTCCACCACAACAAGGCGTCAAGAAAAAGCGCGGCTCATTGATTATCGAAAATAAATTAACTAATCTAAACGTCATGAAAGTCCTGCTGATCCAACCTTCCCGCTACCGCAACGGCCGCCTGGATAGACGCAAACAACGCTGGCTCCTGGGCATGACCCTTCCCTACCTGGCGGCCCTGGCGCCCTCCGACATCCGGGTGGAGATCAAGGATGACCTGCTGGAAGAGATCACCTTCCGGGAGGACTGCGACCTGGTGGCCCTGTCCTTCATGACCCACCAGGCCCCCCGGGCCTATGAGCTGGCCGCGGGGTTCCGCCGGCGGGGGATTCCCGTGGTCATGGGCGGCTTCCACACCACCCTGGCCCCGGACGAATGCCAGGAACACGCCGACGCCCTGGTCCTGGGCGAGGCCGAAGCGGCCTGGCCTAAGCTGCTGCGGGATTTCCAGGCCGGGCGGATGCAGCCGCGCTATCGCAGCAAGCGCTTCTCCGATCTGAAAAACCTGCCGGTGCCCCGCTACGACCTGCTGAACCTCAAGCGCTACAAGCTCCTGAACATCCCCTCCCAGACCACCCGGGGCTGCCCCTTTGCCTGCAACTACTGCGAAGTGACCCAGGTTTACGGCGGCAAATTCCGGCACCGCCCGGTGGACGAAGTGATTCACGAAATCAAGGAAATCCGGCGCCTCACCCGGAGCGACTTCATCTATTTCGTGGACGACAACTTCGTGGCCAACCGCCGCCACGCCCTGGAGATCATGGCGCGGCTCATCCCCCTGAAGCTGATCTACGGCTGCCTGGCCACCGCCAACGTGGGCGACGACCCCGAAGTCCTGGACCTGATGGCCAAAAGCGGCTGCCTCCACGTCAACATCGGCATGGAGACCATCAGCCCCGATTCCCTCAAGGCCATCAACAAAAAACAGAATAAAATCAAGGACTACGAGCGCCAGTTCAAGGCCCTGCGGGACCGGGGCATCGGCTTTTCAGTGAACGTCATGTTCGGCCTGGACGGCGACCGGCCGGACATCTTCGACGCCACCGTGGATTTCCTCATCCGGGTCAAGGCCCCGGTCTCCTTCATGTTCATCCTGGCCCCCCGCCCCGGCACCAAGATCCGGGACCAGTTCCTCAGCGAAGGCCGCATCTTCGACCACGACTGGACCAAGTATTGCGGCTTCCAGGCCACCTACCACCCCAAGCACCTGAGCGCCCGGGACCTGGTGGAAGGCTACTGGCGGGCCAACCGGCGCTTCTACTCCCTGCCCAGCATCCTTAAACGCCACACCCTCAACCTCTACTCCTGGCACATGCTGCCCTTCAACCTCTACTTCGCCTGGTCCGTCCGCCGCCGCCTGCAACCCCTGGATTA
>CAZOCQ010000017.1:4745-6770 GCA_964578335.1 uncultured Desulfobacca sp. | reverse complement strand
GAAAAGTAGCCAGTAGTCAGTAGCCAGTAGCCAGTAAAAACGAAGAAATCCAGAATACTTACCCCCTCTCCCCCAACGGGGGAGAGGGTTGGGGTGAGGGGGGAAAGGCTTTTTATGCTTTACAGGTGGGCCGCATGGCCGCAGGCCCATAAGGAACTGCTCTATTTCTCGCCAAGGCGCCAACGGAAAGAGGGCCATACGTCTTCCACAAAAATGGTGGCCCAGGCGTCCCGCCTGGGCCGCGCCGGTTAAAAACCGGCGCCACAAAAAAGCAGGGACCACCGGAGCGCCCCCTACGTGCTTTGGCGCTCTGGAAGGACCTCAACTCCGATAACTGGCATTAATCCTTATATAATCCTCGGTGTAGTCGCAAGTCTCATAGTAGTCGGAAAATTCCCCGTTATTCAAATCAATGGTCAGAGTGAAGGCCCCGGCCTGGATGACCTGCTTTGCCCGAGCCTCGGCCTCAACGCCCAGGCCCCGGCCTTTTTGCGCCACCATCGCGTCGCCGTAGGCGATCTCCACCTGTTCGGGGTCGAATTTGGCCCCGGAGCGTCCCAGGGCCGCCATGATCCGGCCCCAGTTGACGTCTTCGCCGGCCATGGCGGTCTTCACCAAAGGCGACAGGGCCACGGTCACCGCGGCCTTCCGGGCCTCGCTGGCGGTGGCCGCGCCCCGGACCTCCACCCGGAACATGTGTCTCGCGCCTTCGCCGTCGGCCACCACCTGGGAGGCCAGATCCCCCATCACTTCGTTGAGCATCTGCCCCAAGGCCGTCAGGGCGGGGCCTTCGCCGCCGATCACCGGGTTTCCCGCCCGCCCCCCGGCCAGCAGCAGAATGGTGTCGTTGGTGGAGGTGTCGCCGTCAATGGTGATGCGGTTGAAGCTCACCGGCAGGGCCCGCTTCAGCAAGGTCTTCAGGACCTTGGGGCTGGCCGCGGCGTCGGTGAAGATGAAAACCAGGAGCGTCGCCATATCCGGGTGGATCATGCCGGCGCCCTTGGCCATCCCCGCCAGAGTAACTTCCTTGCCGTCTATCTTCTCCCGCAGCAGCGCGGTCTTGGGCCGGGTGTCGGTGGTCAGGATGGCCTCAGCGGCTTCGGCGAAACCCTTGGGGTGAAGCCGGGCCGCCAGCTTGGGCAGGGCCTGGGCGATCTTCTCCAGCGGCAGGGGCTGTCCGATGACCCCGGTAGAGGCCGGCAGCACCAGGCGCTCCGGGATCTTCAGCAGTTCGGCGACGCCCCTGGTGCTGGCGGCGGCGTCCTCCAGGCCCTCGGGGCCGGTGCAGGCGTTGGCGTTGCCGGCGTTCACCAGGATGGCCTGGGCCTTGCCGCCCCGCAGGCGTTGTTGGGACAGAATTACCGGGGCCGCCTTGACCAGGTTGGTGGTGAAGACCCCGGCCGCGGCGGCGGGTGCATCCGCCACCATCAGGGCCAGGTCCGGGGCGCCGGTCTTCTTGATACCGGCAGGGATCGCCGCAAACTGAAATCCGGGAATAATCATGGGCGTTTCCTGAAAAAGATTTTTATTCTGAAAATGAGGCGCGCTCCAAGTTGATAATCTTGAATACAGGTGGTTTAACTCCCTCCCCCTTGAGGGGGGAGGGCTGGGGAGGGGGTGACGTCAGGTGTGAACCTTTAAAATCGATTGCCACCCTCCCCCTAACACCCTCCCCTCAAGGGAGGGGGAACTTAACCCTTCTGATTGCCGAGTTTTTCGTGGTTTTGGGTGTTTTTTTGGAACATGAATGGCTTGTTCCCAAGATCCAGCCTGACAAACCTCAGTTTACCTGGCGCTTGCAGGTCTTAGGCAAAGCAGAGCTTTGCCGGAAAATTGGGTTGCGAAGCCGGAGCTTCGCAACCAGAATAAAGTTGGTAGGGCGGGCGTCCCAGCCCGCCACGTTATTCAGCACAGGCGAGACGCCTGCGCCACCGTAAAAACCTTTTCACCGCTGGTTTTTTCTCGAAACTCGGAACTCGGAACTCGAAACTCGGTATGGCGGGGCGGTTCGAGAACCGCCCCGGC
>CAZOCQ010000017.1:0-4735 GCA_964578335.1 uncultured Desulfobacca sp. | reverse complement strand
GCTTTGCCGGAAAATTGGGTTGCGAAGCCGGAGCTTCGCAACCAGAATAAAAAAGATTAACCACCAAGGCGCCAAGACACCAAGATAGACCGCACAGGCTGGAAAGCCTGTGCCACCGCAAACAACTTTTTACCGCGAGTCTTTTCTCGAAACTCGAAACTCGAAACTCGAAACTTAGACGGCGCTGAAAAAGGCCCGGTAGGCCTTGAAGGTCATATAGAGGTCGGCCTTGGAGGCCACCTCAAAGGGCGAATGCATGGAGAGCAGGGGCGTCCCGCAGTCAATGATCTCCAGGCCGTGGATGGCCAGGTACTTGGCGATGGTGCCGCCGCCGCCCTCATCCACCTTGCCCAATTCGCCGGCCTGCCAGATGACCCCGTGCTCCTGGAAGATGCGCCGCAGCCAGGCGACGTATTCGGCGTTGGCTTCGCTGGTGTGGTACTTGCCGCCGCTGCCCCCGTATTTGTGCATCCCCACCCCGTAACCCAGGCGGTTGGCGTTGCGCTTCTCGTGGACTTCGGGGAAATCCGGGTCAATGCCGCCGGTGACGTCGGCGGAGAGGGCCTTGCTGGCCATCAGCACCCGGCGCCGGGCCTGGGGGTTCTCGCCGCTGCGCTCCAGCAGGAGTTCGACGATCTCTTCCAGCAGGCAGGCCTTGGCGGAGGTGTTGCCGTCGGAGCCGGTCTCTTCTTTGTCATAAAACAGGGCCATGCAGGTGTGTTCGGGGTCCTGGACTTCCAGGATGGCCGCCAGGGAGGCGTAGGCGCAGGAGCGGTCATCCTGGCCGTAGCCGCCCACCAGGCTGCGGTCCCAGCCCAGGTCCCGGGCCGGGCCGGCGGGCACCACCTCAACTTCGGCGCTGATGAAGTCCTCCTCCGTGATCCCGCAACGCTCCTCCAGGAGTTTGAGAAAATGGAGCTTGAAGCGTTCCTTGGTCTCGGCGTCCCCCAGGGGCAGGGAGCCGGCCAGGACGTTGAGCTTTTCGCCTTCGAAGGCGTCCGCCACCTTCTTGTCCATCTGGGCCTTGCGGGCCAGGTGGGGCAGGAGGTCCAGGACGGTGAAGACCGGGTCGGCCGGGTCCTCGCCGATGACCAGGTCCACAACGCTGCCGTCGGCCTTGTGGATCACCCCGTGCAGGGCCAGGGGCCGGGCCAGCCACTGGTATTTCTTGATGCCCCCGTAGTAGTGGGTCTTGAGGAAGGTTAGATCGGTATCCTCATAAAGCGGGTAGGGCTTCAGGTCCAGGCGGGGGGAATCTATGTGCGAGCCGATGATGCGCAGGCCGGCGCTCAGGGGCCGTTTGCCCCGGACCACCAGGGCGGCGCACTTGCCCTTGTAATTATAAAAGACTTTGGGGCCGGAGGCCCCGGCGGCCAGATCGACAAACCCCAGGGCCTGGGCCTGGCGCAGGATTTCGGCCACCGCCTCCCGCTCGGTCTTGGCCCGGTCGAGAAAATTCTTATATTTATCGCCGTAAGCGAAGATGGCGGCGCGCTCGGCCTCCTCCACTTTATCCCAGACCAGGTTCTGGGTTATCGCCAAACGGTCCCGCAGTTGTTTCAGTTCGTCTTTTTCTTGATTTCCCATGAATTATCCTCCGTCGGTCTGCCCCTTTTACGGCAAAACCTGCGGCATTATAACAGATTTGGGCCGGGAATCAGAGGCTTATAATGAGCGGGCGGGGAGTCGCCGCAAAAAAAAAGCGCGGCTCGCCGCGCCCCCATAAAGTGGAATAACCAGGAGTTACGATCTAGTTAAAAGGAGCCGGCCCCCGTAATGACTTCAGTCCCATAATAACAAGTTGGTCACGGTGGACGAATGAACGGCGCCCGGATTGGGAATGGCGCGGACCTCCAGAATGGGATGATTATCCGGCGCGGCAGAGCCGTTGAAGGCGAAACCGGCAGAATTGTGCAAATGCGCTTCTCCACTTATCAGGAGCATCAGGGACACCTTGCCGTCCGCCATGTCGGCCACGAAGTCCCAAGACTTCGACTGCATAAGATCCCAGGCATAATACAGTCCCGGGGATAGGTTATTCCGAAAACCCAGGTAGGGGCCGGGGTCCGGTTGATTGTACCAGGTAACGGTGGATTTCGACCAAGGGGCCTTGATGTGATAGAGGTCTACTGTCGGGTTCGGAATTGCGCCCTCCTTGCGGGCCACGTAAAGATAGAGGTCGGCGCCGATGATCCAGAAGTTACTGGGAACGCTGCCCAGATCGAACTGCAAATAGATCCGTTGGGTCAGAGAATCATCCCAGTATCCAGGGTAGTATTCGTAGTATGACACCTTAAGTTCTGGGGGGTTCTGAAAATTAGTTTCGGGATTTTGACTATCGACGAAGAGATTGACACTGGGCGGGATTCTATACACCGCGGCCAGGCCCGGGTTGGAGGGGAACAGGGCCAGGGCCAGGCTCAGGGCGAGGATTAACCTCACTTTAAACCGATAACCGGATTTAACCATAACGATACTCCTTGCAGATTTTAAGCCAAAAGGTTTAATTAGCCTTTAAGCTAAGCACGATAATATCCAAAATCAACTATTTTTTTGTTTGCCGGCGCCGTGATTCTCAACACTTTGGGAGAAGGGTGAAACCTTGAGTCTGAAACAAAAGGGCGCGGCCCGCCGCGCCCTCAGTAAAAAGAGCAGTGCCATGGATCGCTCAATTCAATAGTAACAAATTAACCCCTGCGCCGGAGGCAGCAGCCGCAGGCACCGCGGTGACCTCCAGATAGGGGGAACCCTCACCCGCGGCCACGAAGGCGTAACCGGCAAACTCCGCCAGTTGCCCTTCCTGCCTCAGTTTGAGCATCAGGGACACCTTCCCGTCCGCCAGGTCGGCGGCGGCGTCCCACAGGCCCGATTCAAACAGGTTCCAGGAGTAATAACTCCCCCAGAACATATAATCATGGGTGGCCAGGTAGTTGCCGGCGGGCGGCTGGTTGTTCCAGGTGATGGCGAATTTCGACCAGGTGTCGCTGATGATATGGTAAAGGTCGGCGTCCAGAGGCGGATGGCCGTCGTTGATGACCACAAAGAGATAGAGCTTGGCCGCGGTGATGATGTAGTTTTTAGGTATGCTGTCCAGGTAAAACTTAAAATAGCCCCGCTGGGTTAAGGGTGATCCTCCGAAATCAGGGAAGTATTCCACATACACATCGGGTTGGCCCTCATAATTGGTGTTGGGATTTTGACTATCCACGAAGACCGCGGCATGGGGCGGGATGTTATAGACCGCGGCCAGGCCCGGGTCAGCCGGGAAGAGGGCCAGGGCCAGGAACAGGACGAGGCTTACCCTCACTTTGATCCAATGGCTGGATTTAACCATAACGATTCTCCTTGCAGGTTTGAAGCAGCTTGCTTAAGCCAGACAGTTAATCCGTCCCTGGACTATTTTCCCTGGGCCGCAGGCCCCAAGATTCCCCAGATAAAACAACTTAGCAGATGGAGGCAGGGTAGCACAATATTATGTATAGAATCAATTATTTTTTGATCTGACTGCGTTGTGATGGTCCATTTCTGCAACACCTGCCGGAGAAGGGCCGAAGCCTTTGGTCTGAAAAAAAATGCCCGGCCGGGGCCGGGCGTGCAGCAAGTTCCGGGGGGCGGTGGCCCGCCCCCGGAGAGGTGTAACGTGGGTTATTTAACCTTGGGAATGAACTTATTGGGATATTCCGGGTAGTTCTTCCGCAGGTCCTTTTTGATGATCTTGCCGGTGGGCGTCCGGGGGATGGCCGGCAAAAAGACCACTTCCCGGGGCAGTTTGTAGGTGGCCAGCACGTCCATGGTGGACTTGATGATGTCGTTGGCCAGGTCCTGGGAGGCGGTATGGCCGGGCTCCAACTCCACCATGGCCACCACTTTCTGGCCCATGATTTCGTCGGGGATGCCCACTACCGCGTCGTCCCGCACCGCCGCGTGCCGGATGATGGCGTCTTCGATCTCCGTGGGGGCCAGGCGGAAGCCGGAGGACTTGATCATGTCGTCTTCCCGGGCCTGGAAGAAGATGTAGCCGTCTTTGTCCATCATGACGGCGTCGCCCATCATGTTATAGCCGTCCTTGATGCCCTTTTTCATGGATTTCAGGAGCTTGTTGTCCTGGATGTAGGGCTTCCAGTACAGGGTGGCGGTGGGGCCCTTGATCATCATGCTGCCCACTTCGCCAGGGCCGGCAGTGGTGCCGTCTTCCCGGACCACCTTGATCTCGAAGCCGGGGAGGGCCCGCCCGATGGAATCGGGCATGGGCAGGTCGCCCACGGTGTTGGAGGTCACCAGGTGCATCATTTCGGTGCCGCCCAGACCTTCCCAGATGGGCTTGCCGGTCTTGGCCTGCCACTGGGCCAGAGTCTTGCCGGTCAGGGCGTCGCCGCCGGTGGTGTACATCCGGACCTTGGAGAGGTCGTAGTCGTTGAAATTGGGCATCTCCAGCAACTTCCGGTAAGCCGTCGGCAGACCGGTGATCACCGTGATCCCGTGCTTGACGATGGTGGACATCATGTCGTCCGGAGTGAACTTGGGCAGCAGCGAAATGGCGGCGCCGCCGGCAAAGGGGATGTTGCAGAAGGTGCCGTAGCCCGCCGCGAAGGTCACCGGGGCGGAACCGCCCAGCACGTCGCCGGGGGCCAGCTTGTAAACGTATTTGTTCACCACATTGGACTCGATCAACACTTCCCGGACGAAATGCACGCAGCCCTTGGGCTGGCCGGTGGTGCCGGAGGTGAACAGGATG
>CAZOCQ010000016.1:1709-24197 GCA_964578335.1 uncultured Desulfobacca sp. | reverse complement strand
GGGTCCATGGGGCCGGATTTGAATTCCGGGTGAAACTGGCAACCCAGGAACCAGGGGTGGTCCTTGAGTTCGACGATCTCCACCAGTTCGCCGTTGGGGGAGGTGCCGGTGATGCCCAGGCCGGCGGCGCTCAGTTTTTCCCGGTAGGCGTTGTTGAATTCGTAGCGGTGGCGGTGGCGCTCCATGATCTGGCCGACGCCGTAGGCCCGGCCGGCCAGGGATTCCTCCTGGAGCACGCAGGGATAGGCCCCCAGCCGCATGGTGCCGCCCTTTTCCGATTCCCGGTCCCGGTGGATGATGGCGTCCCGGCGGTAGTCGTACCACTGGCGCATCAGGTAGATGACCGGGTCGGCCGCTTCCGGGTCGAACTCCTCGCTGGTGGCCCCAGGGAGGCCGGCCAGGTGCCGGGCGAATTCGATGACCGCCAGTTGCATGCCGAAGCAGATGCCGAAATAAGGGATGCGGTGCTCCCGGGCGTAGCGGATGGCGGCGATCTTGCCCTCCACCCCCCGGACCCCGAAGCCGCCGGGCACCAGGATGCCGTGCAGGTGCCCCAGCAGGCCCTCCACGCCTTCCCGCTCCACCCGTTCGGAATCGATATAGGTGAGGGCCACCTTGACTTCGTTGGCCAGGCCGCCGTGCACCAGGGCCTCGTGCAGGCTCTTGTAAGATTCCCGCAAATCCACGTATTTGCCGACGATGCCGATCTCCACCCGGTCCTTGGGGTGTTTGATGCGGTTCACCAGTTCCTGCCAGGGCTCCAGCCGGGGGGCCCGGGTCCAGATATTCAAGATTTCGACGATGCGGTCGTCCAGGCCTTCCTGGTGCAGGAGCAGCGGGATTTCGTAAATATTGTCCACGTCCGGGGCGGTGATCACCGCTTCGGGCTCGACGTTGCAGAACAGGGCGATCTTGCCCTTGATGTCCTTGCTGAGTTGCTTTTCGGTGCGGCACAGGAGGAGGTTGGGCTGGATGCCGATGGAACGCAGTTCCTTGACGCTGTGCTGGGTGGGCTTGGTCTTGACTTCGCCGGCGGTCTTGATGAAGGGCACCAGGGTGAGGTGGATGTAGCAGACGTGGTCTTTGCCCAGGTCGCCCTTCATCTGGCGGATGGCCTCCAGGAAGGGCAGGCTCTCGATGTCGCCCACGGTGCCGCCGATCTCGATGATGGCCACGTCCACCGTCGGCGCCACCTGGAGGATGGCCTGCTTGATTTCGTCGGTGACGTGGGGGATGACCTGGACCGTGCCTCCCAGGTAGTCGCCCCGGCGCTCTTTGGTAATGACGTTGTGGTAGATGCGGCCGGAGGTGAAGTTGTTCTCCTGCCCCAGGGTCACCGAGGTGTAGCGCTCGTAATGCCCCAGGTCCAGGTCGGTTTCGGCCCCGTCTTCGGTGACGAAGACCTCGCCGTGCTGGAAGGGGTTCATGGTGCCGGGATCGACGTTGATGTAGGGGTCGAGTTTCTGGAAGGTGATCCTTAGGCCCCGGGCCTCCAGAAGCGCCCCGATGGCCGCCGCCGCCACTCCTTTGCCCAGGGAGGACAGCACCCCGCCGGTGATAAAGATCAGTTTGGTCTTCACGAGTTCCTTAATATACCTAGCTTAAGCGGATGTCAAGGAAGCTCTGCGGGTCAACTCAAGAGGTGCGGATTGCCCAGGCGAACCCTCTTCAACCCCGCGGCCTGGGCCGCGTCCCGGGCCTGGAAGGCCAGGTCCCGGCTGGTGGTGGGCAGGTCGGTGAGGACGAATTGGGGATAAAAGGCCAGCAGGCTGTAAGGGATGTCCGGATTGAGGGCGGCGATGAAGCGGGCCAGGCCGTGGATCTCCTCCAGGTCCACGTAGCCCGGCGCCAGCAGGGTGCTGGCGCAGAGCAGGGGCACCTCGGGGCGCTCCCCCAAACGCCGGGCCAGCAGGGCGAAGTTCTGCAGGGTCTGGGCATTGGAGACCCCGGTGAGGGCCAGGTGGATTTCCTCGCTGAAGGCCTTGAGGTCGAACTTGATGACCCCGCCGTTTTCCAGGGAGCTTTCCGCCAGGGGCTTGAGCCAGGGCTCCTGCATGGCGCCGTTGGTCTCCCAGCAGATGCGCAATTTGCGCCCGGTCTTTTGGGCCTTTGCCAGGGCCAGGCGGGCCGCAGCCAGGGCGTGGGGCAACTGGGGGGTGGGGTCGCCCCCGAAGTAGCAGATGCACGAGGTGTTGGGCCGCACCGCCCCGGCCAGCTCCGCCGCGGTGCCCCGTTCGCCTTTGAAGGTCGCCTGCTTGAAGGTCCAGTTCTGGCAGTAGAGGCAGTTGAAATTGCAGGCGTGATAGAAGACCGCCAGGTTGGTGCAGCCCCGCTCCGGGCCGGGTTGCCGGGCGTAGCGGGGATAGCCGGCGCCGGTGCCCCCGGGGCAGAACCAGTCGGCCACGCAGTTGGTGGGCAGGGGATCGTAGTAAAAGCTGAGGCCCGCGCCGGCCGCAGTGCCGCCCCGTAGTTGGCCTTTTTCGACCCGGCGCGCTCCGCAGAAGCCGTGGCCGCCTTCCGGGATGCGGCAGGCGTGGAAGCAGAGGGTGCACTCCTTGCCCTCAGGGTCCCGGGGCGGCGCCACGGGAAACCCGAAACGCCGGCGGCTCTCATGGTGCACCTTTTCAATCTCGGGCCAGACTTCTGTAAAGTGGCCCCGGATGCAGGCGGCGCAATAGCCCAGGCGGGCGGAGACCAGGCGGTCAGTGGAACCGCAACGGCGGCAGGAGGGAGTCATATTACGAAGCAGGTCCTCATGGACCTTTGCCCTTACCCGGTAAGCATGAAAAGAATTGGTGGCACAGGTTTTCAACCTGTGCTTGAACAGCCGAGGGCGGCTGTTCTACACAGACTTTCAGACCAGTTCAGGATGATTAAAATAACGAAGGATGTCCTTTCTTCGTCGTCATTTTGTGAAAATATTCCGCCGCCCTCCCGGTGGCCGTGCGGCCCCGGGGGGTGCGCTGCAGGAAGCCGGACTGGATCAGGTAGGGTTCGTAAACGTCTTCCAGGGTGTCTTCTTCCTCGCACAAGGCCGCGGCCAGGGTGCCCAGGCCCACCGGCCCGCCGTCGTAGTTCTCCAGAATGATGCGCAGGATCTGGCGGTCCATGCGGTCCAGACCCAACTGGTCAATGTCCAGCAGGGTGAGGGCGGCGTCGGCGGTGGCCTGGTCAATGCGGCCGTCGCCCTTAACCTGGGCGTAGTCCCGCACCCTTTTGAGCAGGCGGTTGGCCACCCGGGGGGTGCCCCGGGAGCGTTGGGCGATCTCCCGGGCGCCGTCGGCCTCCAGGTCGATCTCCAAAACCAGCGCGGCCCGGCGGACGATCTTTTCCAGGTCCCCCACCTGGTAAAAATCGACCCGCAGCATCAGGCCGAAGCGGTCCCGCAGGGCCGGGGTGAGCAGCCCGGCCCGGGTGGTGGCCCCCACCAGGGTGAAGCGGGGCAGGTCCAGCTTGACCGAGCGGGCCCCGGGGCCCTGGCCGATGATCAGGTCCAGGGTGAAGTCCTCCATGGCGGGGTAGAGGATCTCCTCCACCACCGTGGGCAGGCGGTGGACTTCGTCAATGAAGAGGACGTCCTTGGCCGCCAGGTTGGTGAGCAGGGCGGCCAGGTCGCCGGCCCGCTCCACCACGGGCCCGGCGGTGGTCTTGATGCCCGCGCCCATCTCGGTGGCGATGATGTAGGCCAGGGTGGTCTTGCCCAGCCCCGGGGGGCCGTGCACCAGGATGTGGTCCACCGCCTCACCCCGGGCCCGGGCGGCGATCAGGGCGATTTCCAGATTGCGGCGCAGCTCCTCCTGGCCGACGAACTCCGCCAGGCTCCGGGGCCGCAGCCCCACCTCCAGACCCAGGTCGTCCAGTTGCCGGCGGGGATTGACGAGGCGCTCTTCCCGGTCCATGCGGCCAATTTATCGCACTCCGGGGCGATTTGCAAGCCGGGGCCGGGTTTGATAGACTTAGCCCGTATCGTGTGGAAAAACACCGCTAGCCTCTTGCAAAAGTCCCCAGGCTTGTCATTCTGAGGGAGCCGTGGGCGACCGAAGAATCTAGTGCGCCGTCTCGTAAATAGTATGGCATTAAACAAGGCGGAGACCCGAGCATACAGGTATTAAAGTCCCCCTTTGAAAAAGGGGGATTTAGGGGGATTTTAGAGAGTTACTTCAAATCCCCCCCAGCCCCCCTTTTTCAAAGGGGGGAGAAAACCTCCGTTTTAAATGTCATATAAATTACGAGACACTGCATTAGTCTTTCAAAGTTTCTAGACCCTTCGCTTCGCTCAGGGTGACAGAAAAAATGAATTTTGCAAAAGGCTCAAGAAAGGCATTTCCCATGGCCGACTCCCCGGAAAAGCCCCAGCCTGTCAAGTTCGCCAATGCCCAGGTGCACATGGCCAACGAGCGCACCTTTCTGGCCTGGATCAGGACCAGCCTCGGCATCATGGCCTTCGGCTTCGTGGTGGAGAAGTTCGCCTTGTTTATCAGGAAAATATCCTATCTTTTCGGCCCGCCGAACACTACGGAACCTATCCCTGAGTCCGTGAGCTATTCTTCGGTTTTTGGCATAGTTCTGGTAGCCCTGGGCGCCTTGATGGGAGTGCTTTCTTACATTCACTATAAAAAAGTCGAAAGAGGGATTGATCAAGAGACCTATCAACCTTCTACTCTGCTGGACGTCATGGTGGCCATCGGCATCCTGGCCATCGGGATCTTTCTGGTCTATTACATGATCCACAGCATCAAGGGGTAGAAAGACAATCTTGCCGTTATGCAACCAGCCATAGCCTTGGAGGGCATTGCCAAGTCTTTTGCCACCGGGTGGTTCAGCCCGCCCAAACCGGTGTTGCACCAGGTGGACCTGGAGGTGGCCTGCGGGGCCATCTTCGGGGTCCTGGGTCCCAACGGCGCCGGCAAGACCACCCTCATCTCCATCCTGTCCACCCTGTTGCACCCGGATGCCGGCCGGGCCCGGGTGTTGGGGCTGGACGTGGTCCGGGAGGCGGCCCGGCTCCGCCGCCGCATCAACCTGGCGGCCGCGGGGGCTCATTTCCTCTGGTGCCTCACCACCGAAGAGAACCTGCGCTTTTATGGCCGCCTCTACGGCCTGGGGGGCCGGGCCCTGGCCGCCAGGGTGGAGCAGCTCATTGAATTATTTGACCTGGGGGAGCACCGCCGGGTGGTCTTCGACCGCCTCTCCACCGGGCTCAAGCAGCGCCTGATGCTGGCCAAGGCCCTGATCAACGACCCGGAGGTGCTCTTCCTGGACGAGCCCACTTCGGGCCTGGACCACGATATGGCCCGGCATATCAGGGAGGAGATCCTGCGCCTCAACCGGGAGCGCGGGCTCACCATCCTGCTTACCACCCACAACCTGCGGGAGGCCGAGATGTTGTGCAGCGAGGTGGCCTTCCTGAAAGAAGGCCGGCCGGCGGCCCGGGGCAGCATCCCGGAATTGCAGCGCCGCTTGGGGCTGGGGGACCACCTGAGCCTGGTCTTTGCAGACCGCCCGGCGGCCTTGGATTATGCCGGACTGCCCGGCGTCCTGACCCACCGGGTGGAGGATTCCCGGGTGGAACTGGTGCTGGACCGGGCCGAAATCCGGCTGGCCGCCATCCTGGAAGCCGTGGCCCACACCGGGCGCGCAGTGACCCGGGTGCAGGTCAAACCCGTGGACCTGGAAGAAATCTACCGTGAAATTACCCATTAGTTGCCATCGCATCTGGGCCTTTACGGTGCGCAGCAGTCTGGTGAACCGGCGCAACGTCTTCGCGGTCTTCGAGATGCTCTTCTGGCCCGCCATCGGTCTCTTCTCCGTGGGCCTGCTCACCCGCTTCCTTAACCTGGGCGAAGAGACGGCGACCTTCATCCTTATCGGCGCCCTGGCCATGAACACCGTGCAGATCGCCCAACTGGACCTGTCCTACGCCCTGCTCTATTCCGTCTGGTCCAAGAGCCTGAAGCACGAATTCATCGCCCCGGTGCGCCTGGGGCACATCCTGGTGGGTTCCGGCCTGGTGGGGCTGGTCCGGGGCCTCCTGGTCTTTCTGGTCATGGCCGTTTTGAGCGTCTGGCTCTTTAATATGGAGCTTTCCCGCCCCGGTCCCGGAGGGTTGGCCGTTCTTCTGCTGGGGATGTTGCTCAACGCCGCCATCATCGGCGCCCTGGTGCTGGCCCTGGTGCTGCGCTTCGGCCAACGGGCCGAAGTGGCGGCCTGGGCTTTTTCCTATTTGATGCTGCTGTTGTGCGGCCTCTATTATCCGGTCAGCGTCTTGCCCATTGAAATCCAGGCGCTGGCGCAAATTATCCCGCTCACCTATTTTCTGGAGTATTTCCGCCACTTCTACGGCTTTCCGCTGAACTATGGCCGGCCCCTGCTTTACGGCTTCTCCCTGAGTGTGTTATACATTTTGATCAGCTACGGGCTGCTCCATATCACCCTGAGGTCTGCCTACCGGCGGGGCATACTGCTGCGCCTGTCGGAATAACAACGATGGTGCGTGGAACGCACCCTGCAGTTGTCCTCGATGGGTTTTACTGGCAACTGACTACTGGCTACTGGCAACTACTCATGATTGGCGTCTTTGATTCCGGCTTCGGCGGCCTGGCGGTGCTGCGGGAGATTCTCCAGGTCCTGCCGCAATACGACTACCTCTACCTGGGGGACAACGCCCGGATTCCCTACGGCACCCGGTCGGATAAGGTGGTGCAGCGCTTCACCGAGCAGGCGGTGGACTACCTCTTCGCCCACGGGTGCCAGCTCATCGTGCTGGCCTGCCACACTGCTTCGGCCCGGGCCCTGCGCTACATCCAGCAACGCTACCTGCCGGAGCACTACCCCGACCGCCGGGTCCTGGGGGTGCTGATCCCCACGGTGGAAGAGGCCGTGGCCCGCAGCCAAACCAAGCGTATCGGGGTCATCGCCACCGAAGGCACCGTGACCTCCTTGTCCTTCGAACTGGAACTCCAGAAACTGGACCCGCAAGTGCAGGTGGTGCAGCAGGCCTGTCCCCTGCTGGTGCCCATCATTGAAGCGGGGGAGCAGGACTGGGAGGGCGCCGCCATGATCCTGCGGCGTTACTTAACTCCCTTCCAGAACGGCCGGGTGGACACCCTGATCCTGGGCTGCACCCATTATTCCATCCTGAAAGAGAAGGTCCGTAGCCTGATCGGCGACGGCCAGGATTTGATCTGCTCCGGCCAGGTGACTGCGGCCAAACTGGTGGATTATCTCCGGCGCCATCCGGAACTGGAGGGCCGCCTCAGCCGGGGCGGGAGCCGGCGCTATCTGTCCACCGATCTCACCCCTCGTTTCCAGCAACTGGCCAGCCTCTTCATGGGCCACCCCCTCGATTCGGAAGTGGTGGAGCTGTAGGGCGCGTCTTACGCGCCATTTTTCCTGGCCGCCAGTCGGCGCCGCGGCAAATTTTCCCCCAAGAAATTTTCGCTTTGTAGCCGGGGCTACAGCAATTCTCCGTTGAAATCCTTAGATTAAGGTTACGGTCAGCCGGTCACGGGACCGAAATCTTATTTCGAGAGGATAACCCCATGATCTTAGCCATTAACGGCAGCCCCAAACCCAAGGGCAACCTGCAGCGGATGGTGGAAAAAATCGCCCGGGACACCGGCCAGGACTATGAAATGGTCAACCTGGCCAAGCTCAACATCCGGCCCTGTCTGGGCTGCGTCAAGTGCGCCGATACCTACCGTTGCATCCAGCCGGACGACATGGCGCCGCTCTATGATAAGATCATCGCCGCCGACGCCCTGATCGTGGGGGCGGTGGTCTATTTCGCCCACCCCAACGCCTTTACCCGCATCTTCCTGGAGCGCCTCTTCCCCCTGCGCCACAAGGAGCCCCAGACCATGGGGAAACTGGCGGCCGCGGTCTGCGTCGGCGGCGACGAGGCGGAGCAGAGCGTCCGGGAAGTCGCCTATCACCTGGAGAGTTATTTCAACTATAAGATCGTCGGTTCGGTCTTTTTCAACAGCGCCACGCCCCCCTGCTTCATCTGCGGTTACGGCACCACCTGCCAGTACGGCGGTCCGGCTCGCTGGATGACCCCGGAGGACTTCGCCGACTTCAACGAAATCAAGCCGGAGATGTTTCAGAATTTCGAGGATCACTCCGAAGTGGTGACCGCCTGCGAACTCCTTTCCCGGGAATTGAAGCTGGCTATCGAGGCGCAAAAAGGGTAGGATAATTTAATTAAGCCATCCGAGGGACCGGGAATGGGCTGTATCTGCGACCAGCAGGCGGGGGCCGATATTGCGGTCAGCCCCGCCTGCATCGGCCAATTGTGGGTCTTTGAAGAGCTTCGGCCCGCCGAAATGGCGGCGCTGGTCCAGGCGGCGCTACGGAAAACTTATGACAAGGGCGCGGTTATTTTCGACCAGGGCCGGCGCGCCGACCGGATGTTTCTGATCAAGGCCGGGCGGGTCAAGTTGAGCAAGCTGACTGAGGAGGGCCAGGAGATTACCCTGGACCTCAGGAAGGCCGGGGATTTTTTGGGGGAGAGCATGTTCCTGGAAGACGCCGACTATCCCCTGACCGCCACCTGTCTCGAACCGACCCTGAGCTGCGGCTTCCGGAAAACCGATTTTGAAAGACTGGTCCTGGAAAATCCCAATATCGGCCTGCAAGTCATCAAGAATCTCAGCAAGCGCATCGCCTGGCTCACCGGTCGGGTGGGCAGCCTGTCTTTCACCAACCTGGAGGAGAGGCTTTACGAGGTCCTGGCCAACGTGGCCCGGGAGCACGGGGAAAGCCGGGAGGCGGGGCTGGCCATCCAATTTCCCCTCACCCACGAGGAGTTGGGCTTTTTGGTGGGCGCGCACCGGGTCAGTATCACCAAGGCCCTGAAGTCCTTGAAGAAATCGGGTAAAATCCTGCAAACGGGCAAGACCCTGATTCTGCTTTAATCTATCCCCTCTATCCAGAACGGAAAAAGGACGGCCCCTCGGGCCGCCCTTTTTCACCTGATTACCGGCTAAGGGCTTGTTTAGCCCAGACTCTCTTTAGCCAGGGCGTATTCGGGCTTTTGGGCCAGCGCTTCGGCCCGCTTGGCCTTCCACATGGCCCCCAGGATGATAAAGGCGCCGACCCCTAGGGCCAGGCACATGACGATGAAGCTGATCGTGGAGAGGACCGACAGGGTGGCGGGCCCCACGAAGATCAGCTTTAATTCGGTCAGATACTGCGGCACCGCCAGGGCCCGGCTCACCGCCACGATCATCATGATGGTGCCCATGACCACCTTGATCATGTGTTCTTTGACGTAGGTGGTGCCGATGGCGCCCAGTTGCACCCCCAGCAGGGAGCCGGCCAGGATGATGAGGGTGAGGCGGATGTCCACCATGCCGTGCATGGCCCACTTGATGGTGCCGAAGAAGCCCATGACGAAGGCGATGACCAGTTCCGTGGCCGAAGCCACCAGGCTGGAGGCCCCGAGGACATAGATCATGCCGGGCACCCCGATGAAGCCGCCCACCGCGATGGTGGCCGCCAGCATGCCGGTGGCGAAGCCGATGGGCAGGGTGAACCACATGGAGACGCGGACGTTGGCGGTCTTGAAGTGCATCATGGGCGGCAGGTGGATGCTTTGCAGCCACAAAGCCAGAGAGGAGACCTTTTCTCCCCCCCCGGCCTTCTGGGTCTTGAAGGCGTCGTAGAAGACGTAGCCGCCCACCACCACCAGGATGATCACGAAGGACAGGCTCACGTAGAGGTTGGAGCCTGCCTGGCCCCAGGCGGCCAGGATCATTTCCTGGATCTTGATGCCCACCCAGACCCCCAGGCCGGCGGACGAGGCCATCACCAAACCCAGCTTGATATCCACCTGGCCGTATTTATAGCGTTTAAAGGCCCCCACCATGGCCTTGGGAAACTTGTGGCACATGTTGCTGGCCACCGCCACGGCGCCGGCCACCCCCAGGCTCATCATACCGGGGGTCAGGACGAAGGCGCCGCCGGAGCCGATGAAACCGCTCACCAGGCCGCCGATAAAGCCCACGATGAACAGGAACATGATGCTTACCAGAGTCAGGTCGATGAATTGCACCGATTGGCTGGCGAGATCTTGCATGGTAAATTCCTCCTAAAATTCAATAAATAATGGCTTAGAGAAAAAATGTTCCTTAATAAACCCGGCTCGGCCGGCCCGGGCCGCCGGGGGCGGCCCAGGCCCAGGAACTAAGCATTGATCCGCAGCTGCGGCCGGGGACGCTTTCTCGACACCGGCCGCGGGGCCACCCGGGGCTGCACCTTCTTGGTGGCTTCGATGCCCAGGCACGACCAGAGATTCGAGGCAAAGGCCCCATGCACAAAAGAAAAGCCGAACACGGTGGCCACCGGCAGGGCGGCGTACAACCCCCCCTTGGTGAAGTAGTGCATCACCGTATCCGAGTTCAAAAACACCGCCGCATAAAGAACCGCGGTCCCCAGCCCCAGGGCAATGGTCCTGCCCACCAGCTTGCTTCTGCTCACTTCCTGCTCCTTCGCCATAATCTGTTCTCCTCCATATCCGGAAATGCTGAAGACCGGGAGAGGAATCTCTCCGGTGATCTCCTCGCTGGCGATACCGACGTCGGTGATGACAAAATCAATCCGCTTGACTTCATGGTTGAGGTTTTTCACGGCGTCGGCCACCTCGGTGAACTTCACCAGGTGCTCCGAATTGATGCCGTGCGCCAGCAACCCGGGCCGCACCTGATTCCAGGCCGCCTTGGCCTTTTGGGTGAATTTGGTCCGCTGCCGCTGGTTGTAGGGGGAGAATACCCGGCCTGCCTGCTCCAAATCGGGGTTGAGGTTCAGGCCCACCAAATCGTAGCCCAGGCGCTGGGCCAGACCGGTGGCGTAATCAATTACCGCCGGAGTGAAGGTGTAATTCTTGCCCACCACCAGGATCTTGCGCTTCACCTGGGAGGACCGGCCGTCGGCGGCTGCCTGACTGAACGAAAAGGAGGGCATTTCCGTCTTCGGCTCGCCCGCCTGCTTGCTTCGGTTCATCTGGTCCTTCATAACATCCATCCTGGTCTGATTTGATTTCAATAGGGGAAGATACAAAAACCTTGCCAAAATTGCTTGTTAATATAACATGCTTAAATTACTACAAATAATGCGATTGATTTTCTGCCGATCCCTTTCTGGCCCATTGCACAATGCAACGGGGAAAATTGTCTCATATATTTTATTAAGTAAATCAAATATATATCTGCCGATGTGCAAATTGTAACAACAGCCGCTCCAGAATTGCAAAATGCAACAATATTCCTGTGAATCAGGGGTGACAGCAAAATTTCTCTAACAAATTCATCAAATTAAAATTTTGGCCCCCCAGACTTAGGTTGATTAGGTCCGCATTTTCATCTATACTGAATCAACCTCTGAAATTTCCTGAGTGGACTTAACCGTGCTTTTAACCGAAAACCGAAAACCGAAAACCGAAAACCGTCTTTAAATGGTCTTTTTCCGCAAAACCGAAGAAGAGCGCCCCCCCAAGCCCCCCCAGGAGCTGGCGGACCTGGGGGCCGCGGTGCAGAAGGCCAATCTGCCCGAGGCGGTGGCCGCGGTGGCCCAAAAGGAATTGGAACGCCTGGAAAAGACCGACCCCACGGTGGCGGAGTATTCCATCGGCCTCAATTACCTGGATTACCTCATCTCCCTGCCCTGGAACCGCGTCACCGAAGACAACCTGGACCTGAAACGGGCCGAGCGCCTCCTGGAGGGCCAGCACTACGGCCTGAAGCACGTCAAGGAGCGCATCCTCGAGTACCTGGCGGTGCGCACTTTGTGCAGTATCCAGCCTTCCCAGGTCCTGGTGGTGGACGATGAAGAAATCGCCCGCACCAACCTGGAATACATCCTGCGCAAAGAAGGCCACCAGGTGGCCACCGCCTCCAACGGCCTGGAAGCCCTGGACAAGGTCAAGGCCCAGGAATTCGACGTCATCCTCACCGACCTGAAGATGGAAAAGATGGACGGCCTCCAACTGCTGGAGTCCGTCAAACAGCTGGCGCCGCACACCGAAATCATCATGGTCACCGGCTACGCCACCGTGAGCACCGCAGTGGACGCCTTGAAGAAAGGCGCGGCCCACTATCTCTCCAAGCCCATCAAGCTGGACGAACTGCGGGACACGGTGCGGGAGATCGTCGAGAAGAAGCGGCACCTGCAAATGAACCGAGGTCCCATCCTCTGCTTCGCCGGCCCGCCGGGGGTGGGCAAGACCTCCATCGGCCGGGCCATCGCCGAGGCCCTGGAGCGCAAGTTCGTGCGCCTCTCCCTGGCCGGCCTGCGGGACGAAGCCGAGCTCCGGGGCCATCGCCGCACCTACGTGGGCGCCATGCCCGGCCGCATCATCAACGAACTGAAGCGCCTGGAGGTGCGCAACCCCGTCTTCATGCTGGATGAGATTGACAAGATCGGCCAGGACTTCCGGGGCGATCCGGCCTCAGTCCTCCTGGAGATCCTCGATCCGGAGCAAAACCACCACTTTGTGGACCACTACGTGGACGTGGCCTTCGACCTCTCCGGCGTCATGTTCATCACCACCGCCAACGTGGTGGAAAAATTGCCGGCGCCGCTGCTGGACCGGCTGGAGGTCATCTATTTCCCCGGCTACACCGCGGCCGAAAAGGTCATGATCGCCAAGCAATATCTGATTCCCCGGCAACTGCGCGAACACGGCCTCCAGCACCTGGGCCTCGACTTCTCCGACGCCGCGGTCGCCAAAATCATCGCGGATTACACCCGGGAGGCGGGCCTGCGCAATCTGGAGCGGGAGATCGCCACGGTCTGCCGCAAGCTGGCCCGCATCTGCCTCCAGGACAAGGGCAAATCCTGCGCCCTCACCGTGGACGAAGTCCTGGTGGAAAAGTTTTTGGGGCCCCGGAAGTTCGTCCATGAAGTGACCGAAGCCGGCAACCAGGTGGGGGTCGCCACCGGCCTGGTCTGGACCGAATTCGGCGGCGAAATTATCTTCGTGGAAGCCTCTCGCATGAGAGGACATAAGCAGTTGATTTTAACCGGCTCCTTGGGCAGCGTCATGCAGGAGTCGGCCCAGACCGCCCTGAGCTACATCCGCAGCCACGCCCCGCAGTTCGGCCTGGACCCGGATTTCTTCAGCGACAGCGACCTGCACATCCACTTCCCCGCCGGCGCCATCCCCAAGGAAGGCCCCTCGTCCGGGGTCACCATCGCCCTGGCCCTGCTGTCGCTGCTCACCGGCCGCCCCGCCCGCCGGGACGTGGCCTTGAGCGGCGAGATCACCCTCTCCGGCCGCCTGCTGCCGGTGAGCGGCGTCCGGGAAAAGGTCCTGGCGGCCCAACGGGCCGGGGTGCGCACCGTGGTCTTCCCCCAGAAAAACGCCCCGGATATCGCCGACCTGGAACCCGAAGTCAAGGAGGGCCTGGAAATCGTCCTGGCCGACGACCTCACTCCCCTGGTGGACTTGGTCCTGCTGCCGGAATAAAAGCCGGGGGAAAGGGGTAAAAGGGGAAAAGGGGGGAAAATCCGCTAGGGGGCAGGCGGTGTTTTCGTAGTGCGTCCTACGCACCAAAAAACTTGATCCCTCGGTGGCTCGCCCCTTCTTGGGTGGCCCAGGCCTCTCGCCTGGGCAGATATTATGTTTGCCCGTAGCGGGAAAACGAAGCGCCTCCTGCCATGAGTTTAGGACTGCACCGTCGGGGGCGGCGGCGTTGCCTTTTCATAATTTATGGGTGGGCCGCAGCCCCATGAGGAACTGTCCCGAAACATTCCTGAATCTTGGGTAGAACAGCCGCCCTCGGCTGTTCAGGCACAGATTGAAAACCTGCGCCACCCATTTTTTTATCGCCAATATGATTGCAAGAACAGAGCGCGCCCTGTTGGAATTGCACCACGTGAGCCTGGCCTTCGGCGGCCTGCAGGCGGTGGAGCGCGTCTCCTTCGCGGTGCCCCAGGGGATGGTGAAGGCGGTCATCGGCCCCAACGGCGCCGGCAAGACCACCCTGTTCCACCTGGTGAGCGGCTTTCTGGCTCCCCAGCAAGGGCGGATCGTCTTCCGGGGAGACGAAATCCAGGGTCTGCCGGCCCACGTCATCGCCCGGCGGGGCGTGGCCCGCACCTTCCAGTTGGTGCAGCTTTTCGAGCACCTGACGGTCCTGGAAAACGTCATGGTGGGCCGCCACCGCCTGAGCCGCGCCGGCCTGCTGGCCGGGGCCCTGCAACTCCCCCGGACCCGGGCCGAGGAGCAGGACATCCGGTCCCGGGCCCTGAAGACCCTGGAGTTTGTGGGCCTGGCCGACCGGGCGGAACAATCCGCCGCCATTCTGCCCCTGGGTTTAAAAAGGTTGCTGGAGATCGCCCGGGCCCTGGCCACCGATCCCACTCTGCTGCTCCTGGACGAGCCGGCCTCGGGCCTGGACGCGGTGGAGACCGAAAAGCTCAAAGACATGATCCTGGCCCTCCGGGAACGGGGCCTCACCATTTTATTGGTGGAACACGACATGGGCCTCACCATGGAGGTGGCCGACGAGATCGCAGTGCTCAATTACGGCAAGCTCATCGCCGAAGGCCCGCCGAGGGCCATTCAGAAGAACCCGGAGGTGATCGCGGCGTATTTGGGGACGGATTGGCAGGCATAAAACAGGTTTCAGGTTTTAGGTTTTAGGTTTCAGAGCAAATACCCGGTGGCCCAGGCGTCTCGCCGGTGCCAAACAAATTAAGAAAGGTTTTTCAGATGTAGCCGCAGGCAGGTGAAGCCTGCGCTTTCTCATCCCCGAAGGCCTGCCGAGGGTATAAGCATTGCGAGTTTTGCTCGTCAATACCAACCAACGCGATGACCCGCTGGCGGCGCCGCCCATCGGCCTATGTTATGTGGCGGGCGCCGCCGAAGCCGCCGGCCATCAGGTGCGGGTGCTGGACCTCTGTTTTCAAAGAAAGGTGAGGCAGACCCTGGCCCGGGCCGTGGCCGACTTTGCCCCGGAAGTAGTGGGCCTGTCGGTGCGCAACCTGGACAACTGCAACCTGTTGTACCCGATTTCTTACCTGCCCGAGGTCCGCGGCATCGTGGACCGGTTGAGGGAATTAACCACCGCCCCCATCGTGGTCGGCGGTTCGGGGGCCAGCCTGTGCCCCGGGGAGGTGCTGGAATATCTGCAAGCCGATTACGTGGTGTCTTCCGACGGGGAACTGAGTTTCGTCCGGCTCCTGGAAGTCCTGGGGAACGGGGGAACCCCGGAAAACCTTCCTGGGGTGGGCCTGCGGTTGGGGGGCGATTTCCACCTGACCCCACCCCGATTGAATGGCTTCCCTGACGGCAATCCACATTTGGGGCGCTGGATTGATATGGCCCCATACGAGCAAATCGGCAGCGCCTATACGGTGCAAACCAAACGGGGCTGCCGGCAAAAATGTATTTACTGCACCTATAATCAACTGCTGGAAGGGCGGCGGTTCCGGCTGCGCGCCCCCCAGGAGGTGGTGGATGAATTGGAGGACGCCCTGCACCGTTACCGGCCCCACACCTTTGAATTGGTGGATTCGGTCTTCAACGATCCCCTGGACCATTGTCTGGCGATCCTGGAAGAAATCTGTCGGCGTCCCTGGCAGGCCAATTTCAGCGCCATGGGGTTCATGCCCAGAAATTTTAACCGGGAGCTCCTGGACTTAATGAAAAGAGCCGGGTTCAAATCATTCATGACCAGTCCGGAATCGGCTTCTGATATTATGCTGCGCAACTATCAGAAAGGGTTCACCGCGGCGGACGTTTGGCGCACTGCCGAGACGGTCAACCAAAACCGATTGCCGGTGATCTGGTTCTTCCTGCTGGGCGGCCCCGGCGAAACCAACGAGACCCTGCAGGAGACCCTGGATTTCATTACCCGGCGCCTCACCCGCCAAAAATACCCTTCTTACAACCTGGCCTACCTCTTTCTGGGGGTGAGAATCTATCCGGCCACGCAGCTTTGGGACCTGGCGGCGCAGCAAGGGTTTGTGGGCCCCCGGAGCAACCCGCTGGAGCAATTGTGGTATCTTTCTCCGGACCTGGACCTGGAAAAGGCCATGGGGCAACTGCGCCAGGCGGCCCGCCTTTGTCCCGAGATTGTCCTGGCCGGCGTCGAAAGGTTTTTTCCCCTGAGCCGGGTCTTGGGGTTCCTGGGCAAATTATTTTTCATTTCCAGGCCCTATTGGCGGCATATGCCTAATTTCCAGCGTTGGCTGGGGGTTCACCGGCTCCGCCTCCAGCCCGGGCCGGCCCGGGCCGCGGCGCAGGTGCGCGCCGCTTTGGCCCGCCAGGGATGTTGAAGGACGGTTTTCGGTTTCGGTTAAAAAAATCGGTGGCGCAGGCGTCTCGCCGGTGCAAAACAAATTAAGAATTTCATTAAAATGTAGCCGCAGGCTTTAGCCTGCGCTGTGGTCGCCATGAAAATCCGCGAAAAACCGCACAGATTCCAGAAAGACGTTTACCGGGGGGAGATTGCTGTTTCTTTTACGCTGTGTATCAAAGACAGAGTGCAATTATTTAAAAACGCCTCAATAGTCCATGTTTTTGAAAATATTCTGAGGTCCGAAGTAGAACGATCTTTATGCATTATTCCGGTATATTGCTTCATGCCGGATCATCAACATTTGATTGTATCCGGCGCGAACCCGGAGGCGGACACCTTAATATTTATCAACGCTTATAAACAGAAAACCGGCTATTGGCTGGCAAAGAACCATATTCAGGCGAGATGGCAGAAAGATTTTTACGACCATATAATCCGGAAAGAGGAAGGTCTGATCAAGGTTGCCACATATATCCTGGATAATCCGGTGAGAAAGGGTTTAGTCGAACACTGGCAGGATTATCCTTTTAAAGGAGCTGTTGGCTGCGAATTGGAAGTCCTTCTTGAGGCATGACTTACGCAGCGCAGGCTGAAGCCTGCGGCTACAAAAACCTTCATCGCCGAAGGCCCGCCGAGGGCCATCCAAAAGAACCCGGAGGTGATTGCGGCGTATCTGGGGACGGATTGGCAGGCATAGAACAGGTTTTAGGTTTTGGGTTTCAGGTTTTTGGAAAATTGCCTGGTGGCACAGGCGTCCCGCCTGTGCGGGAAACAGATTAATGGTGGAATTAAATGTAGCCGCAGGCTTTAGCCTGCGCGGTTGAGCCCATGACTATCGGTGAAAGGCCTCATAGTGAGGGTTAAAAAATGCAAAAAATAGTAAGACAAAGGCATTATTCGAAGCATTATCCATTTTCTAAACTTTAAAAGGATGATTTAGAGCAACTAACACAAATATTTCTTGGATTATTAATCTATTTTATAACGAAAAAATAGTTCCTAGATTTTCCTCGTAAATGAAATAAATGCTCAAAATCAGAAACTTATACGCCTACTACGGCTCCGTCACCGCGCTCAGCGGGGTGACCTGCCACGTCAACGCCGGCGAGATCGTCTGTCTCATCGGCTCCAACGGGGCGGGGAAGACCACCCTGCTCAACGCCGTCTGCGGCCTGGTGCGCCGGGAGGGAGAGGTCATCTTCGCCGGCCGGGAGATCACCTCGCTTTCCCCCGAGGCCATCGTGGCCCGGGGCCTCTCCCAGGTGCCCGAAGGCCGCCAGCTCTTCGCGCCCATGACGGTGGCGGAAAACCTGGAGTTGGGCGCCTATCTGCGCCACCGCCGCCAGGCCAAAGAGGAAATCCGCCAGGACCTGGAGCGGGTCTTCGACCTCTTCCCCCGCCTGCAGGACCGCCTGAGCCAAAAGGCCGGCACCATGAGCGGCGGCGAGCAGCAGATGCTGGCCATCGGCCGGGCCTTGATGGCCCGCCCCAAACTGCTGCTGATGGATGAACCTTCTCTGGGCCTGGCTCCCAAGGTGGTGGAGGACATCCTGGCGTGCCTGTCGCGCTTGCGGGCCGAAGGGGTGACCATCCTGTTGGTGGAGCAAAACGCCCGAGCCGCCCTGAAGGTGGCGGACCGGGGCTATGTCCTGGAAACCGGCCGCATCATCCTGAGCGGCGTCGCCGCCGACCTGCTGCAGGACCGCCAGGTGACCAGGGCCTACCTGGGACGGGATTATAAGGAGTTTACCGAGGGCAGGTGAGTAGCCAGTAGCCAGTAGCCAGTAGCCAGTAGCCAGTAGCCAGTAGTCAGTTTCTTGTTAAGGAGCAAGGACATGACAAGATATTATATGGATTTGATTGGCTGGCAAAAGGCTATGGATTTGGTAACCGAGATTTATCGCCTGACCAAAAAATTGCCTAAAGAAGAAATGTTCGGTATCACCAGCCAGCTTCGAAGGGCAGCGGTTTCAATTCCCAGCAATATTGCAGAAGGCCAGGGACGGCTGTCAAAGGGAGAATTTCGCTTATTTTTAGGAAATGCCAGGGGATAATTGTCAGAATTGGAAACCCAAATTATGATCGCCAAAAATCTTGAATATATTGATGAAACATATGCAGCAAGATTATTGGAAATTGCTTCGGAAGTAGGCCGCATTTTGAATGGGCTAATAGCTTCGATGAAAAATAGGTAGTGTATTTACTGGCTACTGACTACTGACTACTGACTACTGACTACTGGCTACTGACTACTGGAGGACACATGCGCCAGCCGGAATTCGAGGCCATGGACCGGGAAGAACTGGAACTGCTGCAATTGGAGCGCCTCCAGTCCATCTTGACCCGGGCTTACCGCCAGGTGAAATTCTACCGGCAGCAGTGGGACCGCCTGGGCCTGCGGCCGGAGGCCATTCGCAGTCTGGGCGATCTGGCCCGGCTGCCCTGCACCACCCGGCAGGACCTCTCGGAAAACTACCCCTACGGCCTCTTCGCCGTGCCCCTGCGGGACATCGTGCGCATCCAGTCCTCGCCCGGCACCACCGAGCGTCCCCTGGTGGTGGGCTACACCTCCCAGGACGTCAAGCTCTGGCTGGAACTGCTGGCCCGGCTCTACGTGGCCGCCGGAGTAACCCGGGAGGATATTCTGCAGATCATCCTGCCGCCGGGTCTGGCCAACTGGCGCCGGGATTTGCAGGCCGGGGCCGAACACCTGGGGGCCTCGGTGATCCCGGCGGCCACCCTGAGCTTCGCCAAGCAGCTCATGGTGATGCGGGATTACAAGAGTTCGGTGCTGGTCGCCACCCCGTCCTTGGCCCTGCACCTGGTGACGGTGATGGCGCGCATGGACCTTACTCCGGCGGAGCTGAGCCTCCGTTTCGCCCTGCTGGTGGCGGCGCCGCTGCCCGCGGAGGTGCGCCGGGAGATCGAAACGGGTTTGCAGATCCGGGTGGCCACCGCCTACGGCATCACCGAAGTCATGGGGCCGGGCCTGGCCTTCAGTTGCGGGGAGGCCCCAGGGTTCCACCTGTCCGAGGATCACTTCTACCCCGAGATTATCGACCCGATGAGCGGCGCGGTCCTGCCCAACGGCTCCCCCGGCGAATTGGTGATCACCACGCTCAGCACCGTAGCCTTTCCCCTGGTGCGCTTCAAGACCGGCGACTTGACCAACCTGAGAACCGCCCCCTGCCCCTGCGGCCGCACCCTGGTCCGCCTGGGGGAGATTTCCGGCCGCACCGATCCCATCTTTTCGGTGGGCGGCATCAAGGTGCACCCGGATCAGATCGAGGAGCTCCTGAAGGAGGTCATGGGCGGTTTGGTCCCCCATTTCCGCCACCGGGTGGTGACCGAGGACGGTCTGGAGGGCCTGGAGATTGATCTTAGCGTGGTGGAAGGGTTCTTTTCCGATGAAATCAAGACCCTGGAGGGCCTTTGCCGCCAGGCCCGCCGCCATTTACAGGAGAACCTGGGCATCGAGGTCCGCATCAGCTTACGGGAGATCGGCCAGACCGGCGGACAGTCTTAAAGCACGGAGCAGAATTATCACGCGAATTCCTCGTCAACGTAAGGTTTTAATTGACGAAAGTTAACAAATGTGCAAGGTTGAACCAACTCCTATCGGGCTCATTCCCCAGGATCGGCGGTGCATCATCTTGATGGCCGCCCGCAAAGTGACCGGCGGCTTCCGCTTATTAATTACCAATATTTTTGGAATCACCATCTTGAGGAGGATATAGAAATGACCAAGTTGGTTAAGGCGATGGTTCTTTGCATTTTAGTAGTGTTCTTCATGACCGGTATAGCCTTAGGGGCCGGCGAGCCCATCAAGCTCGGCGCGGTGGTGCGCCTGTCCGTCGGCGCTGAACACGGCATTCCCAGCCGCCGCGGCGTGGAAATGGCGGTGGAAGAGGTGAACAAGGCCGGCGGCATCAACGGCCGCCCGGTGCAACTCATTGTGGAAGATGAGAAGGATTCCCCCCAGGCCGCGGTCAACGCGGTGAAAAAACTGATTGAGGTGGACAAAGTGGTGGCCATCGTCGGCCCCATGACCTCCGGCGACATGATGGCCGCGGGCAAGATCGCCGATGACGCCAAGGTGGTGGCCATCAGTCCCACCGCCACCACTCCCAAATTGAGCGGCTACGGCGCCTCCCTGTGCCGGGGCTGCTCCCGCATCGACAAACAGGCCGAAATCTTGACGGACTATGTCGCCAAGAACTGGAAACCCAAAACCGTGGGCATCTTTTACTCCAACGAACCTTACGGCAAAGGCTGCGCCGAGTTATTCAGCAAGTTCTTCGAGAAAGCCGGCATCAAGGTGGTGGCCACCGAGTCTTTCAACCGGGGCGCCCGGGATTTCAAGGCCGAGCTTACCAAGATTAAGGCCGCCAACCCCGATATCCTCTTCATCCCCGGCTACACCCCCGAGACTGCGCCGGCTGCGGCCCAGGCCCGGCAGTTGGGGATGAACCAGAAGATCCTGGGGGTTTATGGGGACATGGACCCGGTCTATATCCAGTTGGCGGGCAAGGCGGCGGAAGGCCACGTCATCGGCGGGGAATATGACGAAGGCTACAACACCCCGAAAAACCAGGCCTTTAAGAAGAACTACGAGGCCCTGGCCAAGAAGAACAATGACCCTTACAACATCATGTTCGCCGCCCTCCATTATGACTCGGCCGGCGTGCTCCTGGAAGGCATGAAGAAAAACGGCCCCACCTCAGACGGCATCAGGAAGTTCCTGAAGGAGGTGAAGGACTACGACGGGGTTACCGGCAAGCTTTCCTTCGACCAGAATAACGACGTGGTGCGGGCCGGCAGCGCCGGGATCTACGTCCTGGAAGTCAAAGACGGGAAGTACGTCAAGGTGCAGTAGGGTTTGCTGTTTTCTGTTGGCTGTTTGCAGAAGGGGGCCGCGGCCCCCTTTCTGCTTTTCTGCAAAAAAAAAACCCCCCGGCGCCGGGACGCGGGGGGGCGCATCGCACTTTCTGGGGCTTAAGGCGTATCTAACAAGAGTTCGCTGATGGCGCCGGTGATGACCGGGATCTCCACCACCAGGGGCTGCATCATGTCGTGCTCTTCGTGCTCCAGGATGTGGCAGTGCCAGACGTACTCATGGCCGTTGATCTTGGGATTCATGGGCCCCGGAGGCATGCCCGGATCGGCCAGTCTCTGGCTCAGCGGCACCGGCCAGGGCAGGTTGGGCAGGTCGAACCTGGCGATCACCCGGGTCACCTCGTGGGGATTCATGCGCACCGTCTCCTTCCAGCCCGTCTCGTTGATGTCGGGCGCAATCGGAGCCCCGATGAGGAACGGCGTCACATCTACGGCGGTCCCGGGGGCCGCGGCGGCGCCGGCGGCCAGATAACCCAGATCATCAAAGACCTGCCGATTAAGAATCTGGACGTTGACCAGGTGGAAGTGGATGGGATGGGTGTCGCCGGTGAGGTTGATGATCTCCCAAATCTCCGTCTGGCCCGGTTTCACCACCTGGCCGCGGCCGGACACATAAGTCCGGTAAAACATGGGTATGCCCCATTGATCCACGCCCTCCGTCACGTTGGTTCCCAGCATGGCGATGAGGCGGCCGTAGTAGGGGTTGCCGAAGTTCTCCGGGGTCTCGAAGGTCTCATTCAGGGTCAGACTCCGGACCCGCGTCCCCTGTTGGGGCAGCGGAACGATGGGAGGGATGAAGGGGGCTTGAGTATGAGTCAGGGCCAAAACCGGCAGAGTATCCAAGGTAGCCGGTTCCATGACCGCCGGACCGGTGACCCGGAACTGCATCAGGGTCCGGCTGTTGGGACCGAACCCGGCGTTGGTGGTGGGGGCGCCCCCGGACAGGCCCTCCGGGTTGCCGGCGGGAGTGGTGTAGTCCGGATCGCCGGTGTAATAGTCGTTGCGGGGATCGCCGCCTGGGAACGGCCCTGGGGCGTCACTATACAGGATGAGCACCGAGCCGGTGGGCACGTTGGTGAAGTCGATGAGGAGATCGCAGCGCTCCGCCGGGGCCAGCAGCAGATTGTAGTACACGGCGTTACCGAAGGTCGGGCTTAGGGCATTGGTGTCATAGACCAACTGCTGCTGGGTGACGCCCGGGGTGGCGGGATCGGGATTCGACGGCAGAGCCGCCGGCGTGGTCAGGAAGCCGCCCTCGGTGCCGATCTGGGTGATGCGCGGGCCCGGT
>CAZOCQ010000016.1:0-1699 GCA_964578335.1 uncultured Desulfobacca sp. | reverse complement strand
GGGGCCCGGTGTGGCCAGGTTGACTTCGGTGGAGAGGGGATCGGCCAGGTTGTTGGATTGGGCAAAAAAGAGTTGCAGGTTATAGAACCGGGCCTGGCAACCGTTGAGGATGCGGAAGCGGTAATGCCGGCGTTCCACCACCATGTAAGGGTAACAGCAGCCGTTGATCACGGTGGTGTCCAAAAAGGCCTCGGGCACGGTGGAGGGATTGGCCAGGGTGTTGAGCGCCACCGAAGGATCGGCGGCCGGCGGGCCGCTCCAGTCGAAACGACCGGCAGGCGGCGGGACCGCGGGGGGCGGCGGGATGAGCTCGTACTGATAGGGATACCACATGGAGCCGTCGGCGTTGAAGGTCTTGTCCTGCAAGACCAGGTAAACGGTCTGAGCCGGGGCCGGCAGGATGCCGCTAGTTATCATGCTCTGCTCGGTGGCGTCGGTCAGCACGTAGCCGGTGGCCAGTCCGACGTAGGCGTTCAGCCGGGTAATGCCCATGGCGTGGTCGTGGTACCACATGAACTTGGCAAGCTGCTGGTTGGTCCAATAATAGTTGTAGCTCCCGGGAGCGGGCGTCGGCATGTCGGGCGGGAAGGCGCAACTGAGGCCGTAGCCGCCGTTGGGGTCGAAGTCCTGGAAGGGGGTGCCGTCACTGATCCAGGGGGGGAAGCCGCCGTGCAGGTGGACGCTCATCCGGTTCACCCCGGTGGCGGTGCCGCCGGGGCTGCCGTTGGCGCCCATCAGGGTCATATCCACCGGGACCGGATGGGTTGCGGGCAGGCTGTTTCTCATGGTGACCCGCACCGGCCGGTTGGCGTTGGCCACGATCACCCCGCCCAGGTATTTGTGATCGGGGGCGCCCCCATCCGCCGCATAGCCCCAACAAGTGGTGGCGGGCAGAAAGGTGCTCATCTGCACGGTATATTGACCGGCCACCAACTGATAATAGTCGCTGCCCGGATAGGTGGCGATATCTGGAGCCATCAAGGTGAGATACTGCCCGAGGTTGTTGGCCCCGGCCGGAGTCAGCCCCGGCAAGGAATCCACGAATTTGGGGATAATGGGGGTTTGGGAAAAGGCATAAGCCCGATTGGGAATAAAGCCCCGCCGCAGGTCGAATTTCCAAGGAACAGCCGCCGCGGCGGCCGCCATTCCCATAAGTTTGATGAATCTCCTTCGATTCATATCAGCCTTCTCCTTATATAATGAATTTGTTAATTGTTATCCGCAGAAAGGCGATGAACCCACTCGTTCCCCTCAAGATTTAGGCTAACCAGTCCAACAAATTTCCTGCTCCCTCGGCCTGGCTGTCCCCTGGCTTCGGCTCCAGGCTTCGGACCCAAGCAAATCTTTCGGACCATGGATGAAATGAATGATTGTTGATATTAATTACTTTTTAACAGATATAAATAGGCAAAAGTGCGCAATTTTTTCTAGGTAGTTTTACCTAAAAAAATTGGCCTATAGACACTAGTGAGGTTAGATGAAATTATGAAAAAGGCTGGCGAGGAGGTTTTCGATAACGTGGCAGGGAAGGGGGGGCTGGCAGGTTGGTTTCAGAGACAGCTGTTCCGTAACAAGAGCAAATTCCCGGGCCTGACGAGCCTCGGCGTAGCCGGGGCCCGTCAGGCCCGAACCGGCATCCGCTTCACTTTTCCACCAGGATGACCTTGTGGTTCACCAGGTTGAGGCTGAGGATGGCGGC
>CAZOCQ010000015.1:21376-24257 GCA_964578335.1 uncultured Desulfobacca sp. | reverse complement strand
CGATCACCGGCTTGGTCATCTGGGCGATGGTGTGGTTGTGCTCATCCATCAGGTGGATGAACTCCCGGTACTCTTTGGGGGTCTTGCCCTTGAATTCGTCCAGGGCGATCCCGGTGGAGAAGTGTTTGCCGTTGGCGTCAATCACCACCACCCGGATTTCCGGGTCCTTTTCCAGGTCCCAGAGCGCGGCGTTGAGTTCTTTGGCAAAGGGGACGTTGAAGGTGTTCATCGCCTGGGGGCGGTTCAGGGTGATGACGCCGATGCGCTCCTGTTTTTCCACCAAGACATTAGGCTCCATAATCCCGTCTCCTTTCTGGTTTTTTCAAGGTGTTGAGGTAAAAGGATAGTTGCGCCCTGGTCCGCTGCCAGACGGCCGGATCTTGGCTGGCGGCATACAGCGGAATGGCGCCGTTTAAGGCCACCACGATGAAGTCGGCGATTTCCTCAAGATTTAGACCATCTCTTAACCGGCCTTGCTGCTCCGCTTCTTCCAGCCAGCGGCGCAGCAAGGCGGAAAAACTCTGAAAGCCTTGCAGGACGTGGCGGCTCATGGCGGGGGACTGGCCGGTGAGGTCCACCAGCGAATTGAGCAGGAAACAGCCGCCTTCGAATACGCCGGCGCCCAGGTAGTGCTGGAGACTGTTCTCAATGACCCGTTCCAGCCGGGCCAGGGGGTCGGGAAGGTCCCTCACTCCCTTCAGGACCACGCTCTTCCAAAGGCGGACGCATTCGTCATAAACCGCGTACCAGATTTCCTCCTTGTTGCGGAAATGGCCGTAGAGGCCGCCTTTGGTGAGGCCGGCGGCCTGGACGATATTGTCAATGGAGGTGTTGAAGTAACCCTTGAGACAGAAGAGCTGCATCGCCTGGGCGATAATCTTCTGCCGGGTCAATTCTCCTTTGTTGGACATGCAAATGCCTTAACCAAGTAATATACCAACCGGTTGGTATATTTTTATCTACCATAAGTCTATTTGTCAAGCTTAATACGTTTCGGTTTTCGGTGAGAAGCTTTTAAGGGTGGCGCAGGTTTTCAACCCGTGCCAGAACAGCCGGGGGCGGCTGTTCTACACAAAATTAAGCAACTTTTACCGCAGTCCCTCATGGGCCTATGAGGCCCACCCGGAAAAGAATGAAAAGCCTTTTCCCCCTCACCCCGGCCCTCTCCCCCATTGGGGGAGAGGGGGATAATACCAAGTTGCTTTCAAACAGGTAATTTCTCGTGGCACAGATTGCTGATGCCCAAGCGCAGGCTGAAGCCTGCGGCTACATTTTTATTACCTTTATGATCGCAACTTAGTATAAGTGCTTCGTATCGCTGGCTTTTTACTGACTACTGGCTACTGACTACTGAGAACTTTTCGGAACAGACTGACCCCCTAGAGGGTCATCAACCTCTCTCAAGGATGCTTCTCTCCAAAAGGCAGGGAGCCCCAGCGGGCCAGGTCCTTGGGAAAAGCCATCTCCGCGGCCAGGCCGGCGGCCTCGATGGTCAGGTTTCGGCAGAAGGAAATATGCTCCCGGCAGAGCCAGTTCTTGGCCCAGGGGGCCGTAAGCCCCCGGCACTGGGTGCTGCCGAAGCGCTGCTGAAATTCGTTGGGCAGGCGGTTGAAGAGGCGGTACAGCCCCGGCTGGCCGTGCATCTGCTCCCGGCCGGTCTTGGGGTCGGGGGGAATCTGCCGCCGGCCGTAAACCGCGCCTACGGCCGCCAGGGCCCCGGCCAGGGCGCCGCAGGTGTCGCCGAAGTGGCCGCCGCCGCCCCCGAACCCGGTCATCAGGCACATGGTCTCCGGGGGCAGACCGGTGTCCACCACCGAGATGACCGCCAGAAAAACGCTTTCGGCGCAATTGAGCCCGGCCCGGAAATTGGCCTTGGCCTGGGCTTTGACTTGGCTGATCACTTCTTCAGGTTGCATTAATCACTCCATTTCACCATTTTCCAAAGTTCTTCCGGGCGGTTCGAGAACCGCCCCTACGGGGGCTTTCTTGTCAAGGTGGAGCAGGCGCCCTCGCCTGCTCTTCAAAGAACAGCCGGGGGCGGCTGTCCCACCTAAACCATTAGCCGCAGGGATGGCCTGCACCCATCAGCCTGCCCGGATACACCGCGGTCAGCGTCCCCCCTACAAATAACTCTGCACGAAGCCTTGCAACTCTGCCAGCACCGCCGCCGGCTCCCGGTGGGTATTGAGGCGCAGCAAGGGCCGGTCCTCGGGTCCCAGGGGGTCGAAGTCCTTCATCTGGGCCTCGAACAGCTCCACCCGGCCGTCGGAGACGGCCTGGGGGTCAGTGAGCCTGAGCCCCAGCCGCCGGCGGGCCTCCGCCGGGGGGCATTCGCACAAAACGAAGACGACCGCAGCACCATGCTGGCGGGCCAATTGCCGCACCAGGTCCCGCTCCCCGGCCCGCTTATAGGAGCCGTCCAGGATGACGCTCTGCCCCGCGGCCAGGCGGGCCGCGGCCCGGCGGCGCATCTCCTCGTAGGTGCGGGCCGAAAAATCGGCGGCGTAAATCCCCCGGCCGAACGGCTCGGCGGCCCGGGTGGTGGGCGCCAGCCCCGCCAGGGCCTTGCGCGCCCGGTCGCTTTCAATGACCGGCCAGCCCAGGGCCTGCCCCAAGGCACGGGCCAGGGTGGTCTTGCCGGTGGCCATCAAGCCGAAAATGACCACAATTAGTAAAGGTGAATTCTGTTTAGAAATGGGATTTTCCTATCCGAGAAGTCTGTCGTAGGGTGCGTCCCAGGCACCAAAATTATTCAGCCACAAATGGTGCGCAGGACGCACCCTGCATTCAATCTCGTTCCCAAGCTCTGCTTGGGAACGCAAGTTTTTTACCCAAGCTCCTGCTTGGGTAAAATTGTTTAATAACAAAATATTATGCTCAA
>CAZOCQ010000015.1:0-21276 GCA_964578335.1 uncultured Desulfobacca sp. | reverse complement strand
CGGCGTATTCGCCGGACAGGGCAAAGTAGGCCCGGGCCGTCTCCCGGGCCCGGGCCTGCGCCTCGGGGCTTAACTCCGGGTCCCGGGCGGTGAAGGCGGCGATTTTGCCCCGCACGTAAGCCCGGTAGCACTTGTAAAAATCCAGCATCACCAGCAGCTCCGGGTCTCCGGAAGCCTGGGCCAGGCGCTCCACCAGGTAGCGGCTCAGCTCCCGGAAACCGTGAAAGTCCAGGTCCATGGCCAGGAAATCAATATCCGCCGCCACATCACCATAGCGGAAGCGGGGATTAAATTCAATGCAGTCATAGATATAGACCTGGTCGGCCAGGCAGATGTTCTTCATGTGCAGGTCGCCGTGGCAGTCCCGGATGCGGCCCTCGTGAACGCGCTTCAGGAACAAGGCCCGGTTCCGGGCCAGGAAGGAGCGGGCAAAGGACCGGAGGTGCTCGAATAACTCCTGGGAGAGCAGGTCCCCCACCAGGTTTTCGGTGCCGGAAAAATTTTCCTCGTGGTTGTAGGCGATGACCGCCGGCTCCCCGTAGCGGTTGATGCGGGGGCCGGTGGCGGCCTGGGCGTAAAACGGGACCAACCGTGCGATGATGCGGTCCAGGTGCTCCCGCCGCAGCTCCCCCCGGTCCGCCACTTCGTCCATCATGCGCTCCTGGGGCAGGCGCACCATCTTCAGGGCGTACTCCAGGGGGTGGCCCGAACCACCCAGCCGGATCTGCCCGCGGTGCTCCGTGATGGGCAGGATCTCCAGGTAGATCTCCGGGCAGAGCCGCCGGTTCAGGATCAGCTCTTCGTGCAGATAATGATGGCGCCGGCGCAGGGTGGTGAAGTTGAGGAAGCCCAGGTCCACCGGCTTCTTGACCTTGTAGGCGAAGCGGTCGGTGATGAAGACCCAGGAGATGTGGGTCTGGATCAGGTGGACGGAGGAAGTCGGCTCGTCATAGGCCGCCGGCTCCATCAGGGCTGTCACGAGGTTCATAATCAGTAATCAGTGAGCAGTGAGCAGACAAAGCTGACGAGGGTTTTACTGCTCACTGTTTGCTGCTCACTCCTTCTCCGGCAATCTCCTCCAGAGTGCGGCCGCTGAGGACTGAGTCGGGGCGGGTTTTCAGGACGTCGGTATTCGGGTCCGCCCTTTCGTCATCCGCCTTGACCAAAAGCCAGGCTTCGTCTTTGCCGGTCTTGAAGCGGGTCAGGGCGTAGCCGCCCTGGAGTTTTTGGCCCTCCAGCCAGACCTTGAGGTGGCCGTGGGCCACCGCCTCCGCCAAGGGAATGGGCGCTCCCTTCTTTTCGGTGAGATTGCGGAAGGGGCCGGTGTCCCAGACCATGACGGCGCCGGCGCCGTATTCGCCCTCGGGGATGACCCCTTCGAAGCCGGCGTAGGCCAACGGGTGGTCCTCGGTGGGCACGGCCAGGCGCTTCTCCTTGGGGTCGGTGGACGGCCCCTTGGGAACGGCCCAGGACTTCAGGACCCCGTCCACCTCCAGGCGGAAGTCGTAATGGAGGCGGCTGGCGTCGTGTTTCTGGACCACGAAGATGGGTCCTGCTGCGGAAACCCGCTCTTCGCCGCGGGGCTCCGGGGTGCGGCGGAAGTCGCGTTTAGCCTGGTAATCCTCCAGGGTCTTTTTGGGCATGGTATCCCTCGAAGCAGTGAAGCTTGTATAAAAAATAACCATCCCGGCGGGGCTGTCAACGCGGCCACGGGAGTTGCCAGTTGCCAGTTGAGCCTCTGCCAAAATTCATCATCCTTTCTCGGCGTCCTCTGCGTCTCTGCGGTGCAAATACTCACCGCAGAGACGCAGAGAGCGCAGAGAAAAGACTTTTGCAAAAGCTCAGTTGCCAGTTTTTTCTGAGAACTGAGAACTGAAAACTAAGAACTGAAAACTGAAAACTGGGAACTGGCAACTGGCAACTTGAAAAATTATTAACAAGACCCCTTGACTTAGCTGATTAATTTAGTATATAAATATAAGATTTCCTATGAATTCAAGGGGGGCCACGGCCATGCACTGCGAAACTTTAAAACCCGGGGTAGATTGCGCCTTTATGACTAAGAAGGGCTGTTCGTTCAACGGCGGCAGCTGTAAAACGGTGGTGACGGAATGTCAGGGTTGCGACCGCATCTTAGGTTCCAACGGCAGCAGTTTTTGCGCCTCTTTTCCGGATCCCGCCGCCAAATGGCGCCGGGGAGCCTGCAACCTCGCCACCCATGTCAAGAGCGAGAAAAAAGAGACCGCCCAGAAGATCAATCCTCTGAAGGCCTCGAAACGTAAAGCCGCCGGCCGTTAAGCAGGCGTTGAACGGACAGCGCGGCTCGACTCCGACAGCCGGCCGCGCTTTCCAATCCTGATTATTCTTTCCTTCCTTTATTTCCCCAACTTTTGCAAGGCTTCCTTAATGCGGCTCAGCCCGGTGGCGATGCGCTCCCGGGAGGTGGCGTAGGAAAACCGCAGGCAGTTATCCTCCCCAAATTCGTTCCCCGGCACCGCGGCCAGGCGGGCTTCGGTCAGCAGGTAGTCGGCCAGGGCCTGGGAGTTGGACTGGCCCGGCGCGGGCTTCAGCTTGCTGAAATAGGCCGAAAAATTCGGGAAGAGATAAAAGGCCCCGCCCGGCTTGGGGCAGGTGACCCCGGGGATCTCCAGGGTCCGCCGCAGGATATCGTCCCGGCGCCAGGCGAATTCCGCCACCATGGCGGTTACGGTGTCCTGGGGACCGCGCAGAGCCTCCACCGCGGCCTTCTGGGCGATGGAGGTGGGGTTGGAAGTAGATTGGCTCTGCAGGTTGGTCGCCGCGGCGATGCCTTCCTGGGGTCCCAGCAGGTAACCGATGCGCCAGCCGGTCATGGCGTAGGCCTTGGACACGCCGTTCAAGATAAAGGTGCGGGCCTTGAGCTCCGGGTCCAGCATGGCGATATTGACGAATTTGGCCCCGTCGAAGAGGATTTTGTCGTAGATGTCGTCGGAGATGACGTAGAGGCCGTGCTCCAGAACCAACTTTCCAAGGTCCTCCAGTTCCTTGCGGGTATAGACCCCGCCGGTGGGATTGGAGGGGCTGTTGAGCACCAGGGCCTTGGTCTTGGGGGTGAGGCGCTCTTTCAATTCCGCCGCGGTGAGCTTGAAGCCGTTGGCCTCCCGGGTGGGGATAAGAACCGGCGCGGCTTCGGCCAGCATGGCCATGGGCACATACGACACCCAGAAGGGGGCCGGGATGATGACTTCGTCGCCGGGCTCGAACATGATCTGGAAGAGGTTGTAAAGCCCGTGTTTGCCGCCGCAGGACACCATGATCTCGGCGGCTTTGTAGGTCAGGCCGTAGTCGGCCTGAAAGCGGTCGGCAATGGCCTCTTTGAGTTCCGGGATGCCTCCCACCGGGGTGTAGCGGGTGAAGCCCTCGTTAATGGCCCGGATGGCGGCTTCCCGGATGTTGGCCGGGGTGTCGAAGTCCGGCTCCCCCACCCCGAAGTTGACTATATCGACCCCCTGGGCCTTGAGCTGGTTGGCCTTGGCGTTCAGGGCCAACGTGGCGGAGGGCGGAATCTGGCGGATGCGGCTGGCGACTTGCATAATGACTCCTTCGTAGATGAACTAAACTTTGAAAGTTATCGGAGATTATGATATTTGTCAACGGGGGAGTCACCTTGAACACCATCGCCATCATCACCAAAAAATTTAAGCCGGACGCCTGGCAGGCCGGCCGGGCCTTGTGCGCTTGGTTCCAGGCCCGGGGGCTGACCGCGCACCACCTGGAAAACGAACCGGAGCCCACCGTCCTGCCCCTGCCCCCGGACACGGAATTCATCGTGGGCATGGGGGGGGACGGCACCATGCTGAGCATCGCCCGGCATTACGGACGCCTGGGGGTGCCCATCCTGGGGGTCAACATGGGCGGCCTGGGCTTCCTCACCGAAATCTCCCTGGACGAACTCTACCCCTGTCTGGAAGGCCACCTCCTGCCGGAAAAATTCGAGGTGGAGGAACGCATGATCCTGGCCGTCAGTCTCATCCGAGGCGGCCGGACCATCTGGCGGGAAAACGTCCTCAACGACGCGGTGATCAACAAGGGGGCCCTGGCCCGCATCGCCGAACTCACCACCTGGATCGATGAGGAATATCTCACCACCTACCGGGCCGACGGCCTCATCGTCGCCACCCCCACCGGCTCCACCGCCTACACCCTGTCCGCCGGCGGACCCATCTGCTACCCCACCCTGCGGCACATCATCCTGTTGCCCATCTGTCCCCATACCCTGAGCAACCGGCCCATCATCCTGCCTGAGGACGTCACCGTGGCCGTCACCCTGGACGAAAAGGTGCAAGACGTTTATCTCACTCTGGACGGCCAGGTGGGGCAGGCCCTGGAGCCGGGCGACCGGCTGGAGGTGCGCGCCGGCGACTACCAGGTCCAGCTGGTGAAGTCCCCCCACCGCAGCCACTTCGAGATCCTCCGCACCAAACTGGGCTGGGGCGATCCGGGGGTGCCGCGTAGATGACAGAGCATCTGAGTCAGAAGGGGGGATGAACCAAATTCTATGACCGAACCCACATCCCGATTCCCCATCCGCCGCTACCGCCAGGGCCGGGTGGCAGAGCTTGACGATGTCGTAGTGGTGGAAGAGCCTCTGGAGATTCGGCTCCACGGGGAGCCTTACCAGGTCTTGATGCGCCTGCCGGGGCTGGAAAAAGAACTGGCCCTGGGCTTTCTGTTCACCGAGGGCATCGTGCAGAAGCTCTCCGAGGTGGTCACCATCCATTTCTGCGGCACCGCCACCGCCCCCCTGCTACCGCCCAACGTGGTGGACGTTAAATTGACCGAAGCGGCCCTGGCCCGGCGGGGCCGGCGCCACCTGGAGGTCTCCTACTCCAGCTGCGGCCTCTGCGCCAAGGAGGCGGTGAGCGAGATCTGCTCGAAGGTGCCGCCGGTAACAAGCAATCTCACCATCGCTCCGGAGGCGCTGCTTAACCTGATGGCCCGCCTGCAGGAGGCCCAGAACATCTTCAACGACACCGGCGGCACCCACGGGGTGGCCCTGGCGACCCCGAACGGCGACTTCTTCTTCCACGCCGAAGACGTGGGCCGCCACAACGCCATGGACAAGGTCATCGGCCGCTGCTTATTTCAGAAGCGGGATATGACAAAGCTGGTGGCCCTGCTCAGCGGCCGCATCAGCTTCGAGATGGCCCTGAAGGCCATCCGGGCCGGGATTCCCATCCTGGCCGCGGTCTCCGCCCCCACCACCATGGCCCTGGAACTGGCTCGGGAGCTCAACCTAACCCTGGCGGGCTTCGTCCGGGAAGGGCGGATCAATATTTACACGCACCTGGAGCGAATCGGTTTTTAGTTTCGAGTTTCGAGTTTTTAGTTTTTAGTTTTTCTGTCCCGAAAAGTTTATTTCGGTAGCGCAGGCTTCCAGCCTGCTTACAAAGGTTTTGCGGGCACGGAGGCCCGCTCTACCAAACCTTTTCATACTTTACAGGTGGGCCAATGGCTCGTGAGGAACTGCTCAAAAAATGGTTTGCTCCCCAAAACCAAGCACCCATAAATCCGGAGTGGTTTAAACTCCCTCCCCCTTGAGGGGGGAGGGCTGGGGAGGGGGTGGCGTCATCAGACATCTCACCGGCGGACTTCGTCCTCTCCCTTGCACGAAATAATGCCGGTAAAAATTGTCCCGAAGAGCACCGCTTTGCCATGAAAACCAGGTTGGATCAACTGCTGGTGAGCCGGGGGCTGGCCCCCAGCCGGGCCCAGGCCCAGGCCCTGATCCTGGCGGGGCGGGTCCTGGTGGAGGGGCATCCCGCGGCCAAGGCCGGCACCCCGGTGCCTGAGACGGCGCCCATCACCTTGAAGCCGGCGCCCCAATACGTCAGCCGGGGCGGAGAAAAGCTGGCCGCGGCCCTGGCCCATTTCCGGGTTTCGCCGGCGGGCAAGGCGGCCCTGGACGCCGGCGCCTCCACCGGCGGTTTCACCCAGGTGCTGCTGCTGGGCGGAGCGGCCAAAGTCTATGCGGTGGACGTAGGCTACGGCCAGTTAGCCCCCACGGTGCGCTCCGACCCTCGGGTGGCGGCCCTGGAGCGCCAAAACCTGCGCCTGCTGCCCCGAGAGGCGGTGCCCGAGCCTCTGGACCTCATCACCCTGGACCTCTCCTTCATCTCCCTCACTTTGGTGCTCCCCCGGATGCGGGAATTTCTGCGCCCCGGCGGCGAAATCCTGGCTTTGGTAAAGCCCCAGTTCGAGGTGGGCAAGGGCCAGGTGGGCAAAGGCGGGGTGGTGCGGGAGGCGGCCCGGCAGCGGGAAGCCGTGGCCAAGGTGGCCGCGGCCGCCGCGGCCCTGGGTTTTCAGGTGAGCCCGGCCTTCCCCTCCCCCCTCAAGGGTCCCAAGGGCAACCAGGAATATTTTCTCTACCTGCTGGCGCCGGCGGTCACCCCAGAAACCCCCAAATAAATCATTCCTCTCTGCTATCCGGATGGGCCATCTTGTGGGGGTCCGCCAGGCGGTCGAACTCCTCGGCGTTAAGGTAACCGAGCCGCAGCGCCGCCTCTTTAAGCGTCAGCCCCTGTTCGTGGGCCAGGTGGGCAATCCGGGCCGCTTTATCATAGCCGATGGCCGGGGTAAGGGCGGTGACCAGCATCAGGGAGCGGTGCAGGTGGGCCTCGATCTGCTTCCGGTTGGGTTTCAGGCCCGCCACGAGGTATTCGGTGAAACTGTGGCAGGCGTCGGCCAGAATGTTCATGGATTCCATCACGTTGAAGATCAGCAGCGGTTTGTAAACGTTCAGTTCCAGAGGACCTCCGGCCCCGGCGAAACCCACCGCGGCGTCGTAGCCCATCACCTGCACGGCCACCATGGCCAGCACCTCGCACTGGGTGGGGTTGACCTTGCCCGGCATGATGGAGGACCCCGGCTCATTGGCCGGAAAATCGAGCTCGTGCAGACCGGCCCGGGGGCCGCTCCCCAGCAGGCGGATATCGTTGGCGATCTTGTAGAGGGACACGGCCAGGGTCCTCAGCACCCCGCTGGTCTGGACCAGGTCATCGTGGGCCGCAATGAGGGCAAACTTGTTGGGCGCCGGCGCCAGGGGGAGGCCGGTGAAGGCCGCCAGGTGTTTAAGGGCCAGCTCGGCGAAGCCCCGGGGGGCGTTAAGGCCGGTGCCCACCGCGGTGCCGCCCAGGGCCAGGTGGTAAAGCCCGGGCAGGGCGCGCTCGATTCTCCCCAGGTTGTCGTCCAGCATCGCCACATAACCGGAAAATTCCTGGCCCAGGGTCAGGGGCACCGCGTCCATCATATGGGTGCGGCCGAGCTTGACGATCTCGGCCCACTCCTTCGCCTTCCCGTCCAAGGCGTCCCGCAGCTTCCTGACCTTGGGCAGCAGACGCTCCCGCAAAGCGATGGCCGCGGCAACATGCATGGCCGTGGGAAAGGCGTCATTGGAGGACTGGCTCAGATTGACGTGATCGTTGGGGTGGATGGGATCTTTGCTCCCCAGGACGCCGCCGGCCAACTCAATGGCCCGGTTGGCGATGACTTCGTTGACGTTCATATTGGACTGGGTGCCGCTGCCGGTCATCCAGATGCGCAGAGGGAAATTGCCTTCCAGCTTGCCTGCCATGACTTCCTCGGCAGCCTCTATTATTAATCTTGCCTTATCTTCGGGCAGCTTCCCCAGTTCCCGGTTGGCCAGGGCCGCGGCCTTTTTGACCAGGGCCAGGGCCCGAATGACCTCGAGGGGTATCAGGTCGTCGCCGATGGCAAAATGGCGCAGCGACCGCTGCGTGACCGCCCCCCAATAGCGATCGGCCGGGACCTCTATTTCCCCCAGGCTGTCGGATTCGAACCTGATTCCACTTAGTTCAGGATTCATGCGGCTTGCTCCGTCGAAAGTGCGTCTTGCGCACCGTTTTGGGCGCCTGAGACGCGCCCTACCGGATCTTCTCAGGCTCCAAAGCGCTAACTTAACCCCGCCATCAATTATCCTCACACCTGATCTCTGTCGGCTTGGTCAGACGCTCCAGCTTCTCGGTGAGTTTGGTGTTCTCCGAGTAGTCCACCGGGCAGGCGATCACCGAGACCGTGTCCGCGGCCAGGGCCTGTTTCAGGGTGGGCAGCAGCTCACCGGCCGATTGAATATAGTAACCTTTAGCCCCGAAGCTCTCGGCATATTTGACAAAGTCGGGATTATTAAAGTCCACCTGCGAAAAGCGGTGCAGCTTCATTTCCATCTTCCACTTGATCAGGCCGTAGCCGCCGTCCACCCAAACCAGGATGACGAAGGGGATTTTTTCCCGCAAGGCGGTCTCGATTTCCTGGGAGTTCATCAGAAAGCCGCCGTCGCCGGTCACCGCCAGCACTTTCTGGTGCGGCCGGGCCAGCTTGACCCCCAGGGCGCCGGGCACGGCGAAGCCCATGGTGGACAGGCCGTTGGAGACCAGGCAGGTGTTGGGCCGATAAGTGGGATAGAGGCGGGCCATCCACATCTTGACCGCGCCGGAATCCACCAGGGCGATGTCCTCCCGGCCCATCGCGGCCCGGATATCCGCCACCAGCCGCTGGGGCTTCAGCGGATAGGAGTCGTCGCCGCGGCCCCGGTCCAGTTCCTGCCGCAACAGGCAGCGGATTTGCCGTTCGGTGGCCACCAGGCCGGGTTTGGGCGAAACCCGGGCGGCCAGGGCGTCCAAGGCCGCGGGAATGTCCCCCTGCACGTCCACCGTGACGTTGTAAGCGGCGTCCACCACCGCCGGAAAGCGGTGCAAATGAATGATCTTTTTGTCCCCGGTGGGATTGATCCGGGCGGGGGCAAACTCCTGCAATTCATAGCCCACGCTGACGATGACGTCCGCCTGCTCGAAGCCGAAGTTGACGTAATCGTGCACCATGAAGCCCATGGCCCCCAGGGCGTTGGGATGATCGTCCGGGAAGACCCCCTTGCCGTGGAAGGTGGCGGCCACCGGGATCTGCAGCTTTTCGGAAAAGCGGACCAGGGCCTCCTGGGCCCGGTGGCGGGCCGCGCCGTGTCCGGCCAGGATGATGGGCGACCGGGCCGTTTCCAGCACCCTGGCGGCCTCGTCAATCTGCTCCGGGGCCGGGGGCGAGGCCCGCACCGCCTGCACCGGCAAGGGCCGCAGTTCCGGCTCCGCCTCTATTGCTTCCACGTCCTGGGGAATGGCCAGATAGACCGCGCCGGGCCGCTCCGTCTGGGCGGTGTGAAAGGCCTGGCGCATCATTTCCGGGGCCGCCGCCGGGGTCAGCAGGGTGTCGGCCCACTTAGTCACCGGCCGGAACATGGACACCAGGTCCACGATCTGGTGGGTTTCCTTGTAGATGCGGCCCAGGCCCACCTGGGCGCTGAGGGCCACCAGGGGGGCGCTGTCCGTCTGGGCGTCGGCCACCCCCAGCAGCAGGTTGATGGCGCCGGGCCCCAGGGTGGCGAGGCAGACCCCGGCCTTGCCGGTGACCCGGCCGTACAGGTCGGCCATGAAGGCCCCCGCCTGCTCCGAACGCACCAGGATAAAGCGGATGGAGCTCCGGCTGAGGGCGTCCACCAGGTGGATGATCTCCTCGCCGGGGAGGCCGAAAATAAATTTTACCCCTTCGTTCTCCAGACAGCGGGTGATGAGGTCGGCGGTGTTCATCTTGAGTTTTGAGTTTCGAGTTTCGAGTTCGAGAAAAAACCTTATTTGCCCCCATAAAGCGTCTGGACGGCTTCGTGGAGCTTAAGGGCCGGGGGCGAAGCCGCCATTTTTTCGGTCACCACTTCGATGTAGGCCCCGGCGCCGCAGGTCTCGGCCTTAGCCATGGCCGCGTCCAGTTCACCATTGGTGGTGGCTTTGGCGGTGAACCAGTCGCTGCAGCCCAAAACCCCGGGCAATTGATGATAATCCCAGAGGGCTATTTCGTTGTAAGGCATCATGGGATCTTTGCTGAGCAAGCGCTCGATGGTGTACCCCTGATTGTTGAGACAGAAAACAATGGGCTTCACGCCGTACCGGCACATCTGGCTGATCTCCTGGACGGTGAACTGATGCGAACCTTCCCCGGTGATGAGCAAGGTGCGCCGCTGGGGCGCGGCCAGCGCGGCGCCGAAGGCCGCCGGGGTGGCCCAGCCCATGGAGGCCCAGAGCGTCTGGTTGAGGAACACCGAGCCTTTCGGCATCCGGGCGAACCCGAGGCCCATGGAGATGGTGCCGGTTTCGGCGACGACGACGTCGTCGGGCCGGAAGAATTTCTCCCAGCGCGGATAGAGGTAATCCGGCGTGATCGGATCGCCGGGGGCGCCCTGGGGCTGGCCCAGGCCATGGACTCGCGGGGCCGGCACTTGCTTTTTGCTTACTCTTCGGGCCAAGGCCGGCAGCACCTCCCGCATCTCCACCTCGGGGTAAACGGCCCGGCCCACCCGCACCTGGTGGTGCCTTACCGTGATCACCCTGGACGGGTCGAGGTTGGCGGTAAAGGCCCCGGTATTGAAATCGCTCCACAGGGCGCCCAGGTTCAGGACGCAATCGCAGCCCTCGATGAACTCCCGGATTTCCGGGTTCATCAGCCGCCCGTCATAAATGCCGATATATTGCGGGTGGGTTTCGTCCAACGCGGTCTTGTCCATGAGCATGGTGGCAAAGGGGAGGCCGGCGGCCTCCACCAGGGCCGCGGCCTCGGCGGCCAATCCCAGGCGGAGAATGAGATAACCCGGCAGGATGGCGGCGGTTTGGGCCCGGTCCAGTTTATCCGCCATGGCCATGACCGCATCCTCCAGGGTGGCCGGATCGCTGGCGGGGGCCGGCAGGGGCGCGGCGGCGTCGGACAAGGGAGCGTTGGCGCAGTCGGCCGGAATACCCAGATAAACGGGGCGGCGGTGATTAACCGCGGCGGCCACCAGGCGCTCCATTTCGGCGGCGGCGTTCTCCGGGGTCAGGATGGCGCTGGCGCACACGGCCGGTTGGGTCATCTTGACGAACAGATCGAATTCGCCGTTTCCCAGGGTATGGTGCACGATGCGATGTTCCCGCTGGGTTTTGCGGTTGGGCAGGCCCACCAGGTGAAACACCGGCAGGTGTTCGGTATAGGAGCCGGCGATGCCGTTTAAGGCGCTCAATTCGCCCACCCCGAAGGTGGTGGCCAGGGCGGCGAACCCCTTGATCCGGGCGTAGCCGTCGGCCGCGAAGGCGGCGTTCAGCTCGTTGGAGCTGCCGAGCCAGCGAAGTTCCGGGTCGCTGCAGATGGCGTCGCTGATGCCGAAAGAATAATCTCCGGGTACCCCGAAGACGTCGCTGATCCCCAATTGTTTTAAGCGCCGCAGGACATGCTCCATTAAGGTCGGCTTCATGGTAGTCCTCCTTGCTGAGGGACTTTTCCCCTCACCACTATTGTTTAAGTTCCCTCCCCCGGTTTGGCAATGCCGCCTGAGAGAGAAGGGCTTGACAGGTGAAAAAAAAGAGTCATTTTATGATTCAGACAGGCAAAGTGGAGGTAGAAATTTAGGGGGGAATCCGGTAATGGCTGACATTCTGCGTTTTGCGGACAATTTGGGTCCGGCCAAGATCATCCAGGTATATGAACCGACCATTGATTTGAAGGCGGTCCTGGTCATAGACAATATCGCCATGGGGCCGGCCATCGGGGGCATCCGCATGGCTCCCGACGTATCCATTGATGAGTGCATCCGCCTGGCCCGCACCATGACCTTAAAGAACGCCGCGGCCGGCCTGCCCCACGGCGGCGGCAAGACGGTGATCTACGCCGTCCCGAAGGCGCCCAGGTCCGAGAAGGAGCGCCTGATACGAGCCTTGGCCTGCGCCCTGCGGAATTTCCCGGAATACGTCATGGGGCCGGACATGGGCACCGACGAAGAGTGCATGGCCTGGATCAAGGATGAGACCAACAATCACAATGTGACCGGGCTGCCGGCCGAAGCCGGCGGCATTCCCATAGACCAGATCGGCGCCACCGCCTGGGGGATCAGACATGCCATCGAAGTGGCCCTGCCCTATTGCAAGTGTCCCATGGAATCCGGTCTGGCCCGGGCGCGGCTGGCAGTGCAAGGCTTTGGCGCGGTGGGCAAAAACGCCGCCCATTTCCTGGTGGATCAGGGCGCCGTCCTGGTGGGCGTAGCCGACTCCCAGGGGTCGGTCTATGATCCCGACGGCCTGGATGTCAACAAACTCATCCGCTTGAAAGACGCCGGCAAAAGCGTGATTTCTTATCCCGACGGCGAAAAATTCGACCCGGACGCCATTGTCGGCTTCGATTGCGACATCTGGATTCCCGCCGCCCGGCCCGACGTCATTAATGAGGACAACATGCGCTCCCTCAAGGCCAAATTGGTGGTGGAGGGCGCCAACATTCCCCTCACCCCGGGGGCGGAACAATACCTGCACGACCTGGGCGTCCTCTGCATCCCCGACTTCATTGCCAACGCCGGCGGGGTCATCTGCGCCGCCATGGAATACCGGGGGAAAATCGAGAGCGAAGCCCTGGAAGTGATTCAGAAGCAAATCCGCGCCAATACGCGGCTGGTCCTGGAAGAGTCCAGAAGTAAAAACATTCTGCCCCGGGAGGCGGCCATGAATCTGGCCGTAACCCGGGTGGAAAAGGCCATGTCCTTCAAACGCTGGTCGATTTATTAGGTTTCAGGTTTCAGCTTATAGGGCGGGATCGCCTGGATTCGCCCCCCCTCACACTTGCAAAGCCAGCAGGCGAATCTCCGTCAGTTCTTCGATGGCGTAGCGCAGGCCCTCCCGGCCGAAGCCCGAGGCCTTAACCCCGCCGTAGGGCATATTGTCCACCCGGAAGATCGGGGCGTCATTGATGATCACCCCGCCCACCTCCAGGGTCTCAAAGGCCTGCCAGGCGTGGGCCAGGTTCCGGGTGAAGACCCCGGCCTGGAGCCCGTAAACCGAATCGTTGGCCATCTCCAGGGCCTGGGTGAAATCGCCGAAGGGCGCCAGGACCACCACCGGCCCGAAGATTTCCTCCTTCCAGACCTTCATGTCCGGCGTCACGTTCTCCAGCACCGTGGGAGGCATGAGGTTACCCTCCCCCGGCCCCCCGGCTGCCAGACGCGCCCCGCCTTGCAGGGCCTCAGCCAGCCACTGCCGGACTTTGGCCGCGGCCCCGGCGTCAATAAACGGCCCCACCACCGTGGCTTCGCGGGCGGGGTCGCCCACCGCCACTTTGCCCTGCAAGGTCCGGAGGAAAATCTCTTTGAAGGCCCCATAGATCTCCTGATGCACCAGCAGACGCTGCACTGAAATACACACCTGGCCGGCGTGGGCATAAGCCCCGATGGCGTTGCGGGCCGCGGCCTGTTCCAGGTCGGCGTCCCGGTCCACGATGCTGGCGGCGTTGCCCCCCAGTTCCAGGATGACCTTCTTGGCCCCGGCCAGACCCTTGAGGCGCCAGCCCACCGCGGCGCTGCCGGTGAAGGAGAGGGCCTTGAAACGCGGATCGGCGGCGTATTTTTCCGCCAGGGCGGCAGGGCTGGGCAAAACCTGCAAGCCTCCGGGGGGCAGGTCGGCCTGCCGGTAGATTTCCGCCAGCTTGAGCGCGGTCAGCGGGGTGGCCGAAGGGGGCTTGATGATGATGGGGTTGCCCGCGGCCAGGGCCGGGCCCACCTTGTGGGCCACCAGGTTGAAGGGGAAATTGAAGGGGGAAATGCCCAGCACCGGCCCCAGGGGGAAGCGCCGGGTAATCCCCCAGCGGCCCCGGCTGGGCGGGGTTAAATCTAAAGGCATGACCTCGCCGCCGATCCTGGCCGCTTCCTCGGCGGCCAGGCTCAGGGTGAGCACCCCGCGGTTCATCTCGCCCCGGGCGTAGGTGACGGGCTTGCCGCCTTCGGCCACAATGGTCTGGGCCAACTCCTCCTGGCGGGCCTTGACCCCGGCGGCCAGTTTGGCCAGTATCTGTTGGCGCTCCAGGCTGGAGAAGCCCCTGAACGCGGCGGCGGCCTGTTGGGCCGCGGCCAGGGCCGCTTCCCATTCGGTTTCTCCCGCCAGGGAGACCTCCTCCACCAGTTCTCCCGACCAGGGGGAGTTGACCGCCAGCTTCTCCCCGGTTTCCACCCAGTTATTGTTGATGAAACAGCCTTGGCTCATTTTTTCCTCTCCGACGCGTAAGGTTTGGTTTTAAAATCCTCATTATCTGCGAATTTCCCGCTGAGATTTACCCCAGAGGCACAGAGGGCACAGAGAGACACAGAGTAAAAGGAGGGGAAAAAGGCGAAAAGGGGAAAAGGAAAAAGCCGCGCCTCATGAAGGTCTTATACTTTTTCCCCTTTCCCCATTTTCCCTTTTTCCCTATCCACTATTCTCTGGGTCCTCTTGGTCTCTGTGGATAAATTTTGGGTTCTTATTTACCATCAGAGAAATGGTCTGTCTTTCCTGAAAGCTGAAAGCTGAAACCTGAAACCTGTCCCTAAATTTTTTCCGCCACCGTCTTCATTTCCATGAAGAGCCGCACGTAATCCGGGCCGCCGGCCTTGGCGTTGGACCCCGACATCTTAAAGCCGCCGAAAGGCTGGACCCCCACCAGGGCGCCGGTGATCTTGCGGTTGAGGTAAAGATTCCCCACCTCAAATTCCCGCTTGGCTCTTTCGAGGCGCTCCCGGCTGCGGCTGAAGAGGCCGCCGGTGAGCCCGTACTCGGTGCCGTTGAAGATGCGCACCGCGTCCTCGAAATCCCGGGCCTTAATGACCGACAGCACCGGGCCGAAAATTTCGTACTGGCCCAGGCGGGAATCCGGGGCAACCTCGGCAAAAACCGTGGGTTCGATATAATAGCCGCCGTCCCGGTCCAGGGCGCGGCCACCGGTCAGCAGTCTGGCTTCGGTCTTCCCCTGCTCAATTTCCGCCAGGATTTTGCGGTGCTGTTCCTCCGAAATCACCGCGGCCACGGGGAAGTTCTCTTCCGCAGGACCAACTTGCAGGTCTTGAACGGCCGCTTCCAGCCTTTCCAGAAAGGTAGCATAGATTTCTGCGGTCACAATGAGCCGCGAAGCCGCCGAGCACTTCTGCCCCTGGAAACCGAAGGCGCTTTTCACCACCGCTTCGGCGGCGGCCTCCAGGTCGGCGGTCTCATCCACCACCACGGCGTCCTTGCCCCCCATTTCCAGATAGACCCGCTTCAGCCAGAGCTGGCCGGGGTGGATTTGGGCGGCCCGGGCGGCAATTCTGAGCCCAACGTCTTTTGAACCGGTGAAGTTGATAAAGCGGCAGCGGGGATGATCCACCAGGCAATCGCCCACGGCCGCGCCGGGGCCGGGCAGGAAATTAATCACGCCGTCGGGGAGGCTCGCCGCGGCCACCGCCTCCATAAAGGCCGCGGCAATCATGGGCGTGTTGGAGGCGGGTTTCAGCACCACGGTGTTGCCCGCGGCCACCGGTCCCATCGCCAGGCCCACCAGGATGGCCAGGGGGAAATTCCAGGGGCTGATGACCGCCCCCGCCCCCAGGGGCTGCAGCCGCGACTCATTGATTTCCCCCGGCCCGGGGATGGTCCGCAGCGGTTGGGCCAAGTCCAGGGCCTGCCGGGCGTAATACTCACAGAAATCAATGGCTTCGGCCACGTCGGCGTCGGCCTCCAGCCAGTTTTTGGAGGCCTCCAGGGTTTCCCAGGCCGCCAGCTCCAACTTGCGGCGGCGGAGTTCCGCGGCCAGCTTGACCACCGCCGCGGCCCGGGCCGCGGCGGGCAGGGCCGCCCAGGCCGGGAAGGCCCGCCAGGCCGCCTCCCAGGCCGCCTCCACCTGGACCGGGCCGGCGGCGGCCACGGCGCCCACCACCTCCGTGGGGTTGGCCGGATTGCGGCTGACGATCTTTTCCCCGGTGTCCACCTCCTCACCGCCGATGATCAGGGGCCGATGGCCGCCCAGAGCGCGGCGCACTTCGGCCAGGGCGCCGCGGTAGGCCGCGGCCTGCTCCGTTTTGGAGAAATCGGTCAATGGCTCATTTTGGAAAGGAGTCAACATAACAGGTCCTCCCGATGGCCTTAAGATAAGCAGGGCCGGAGAATGGAGCAACCGGCGCTCCCTGTAAACGGGGAAGATCAGATGACCAAGTCTTCCGACGGCGCGGCCCGGTGTTGGAGACCGAGGTCCGCCACCCGGAAAGTTTCGCCATTACCCAGTTCCACGAACTCCCGGCCGCCCCATAATCCGGCCACGAGGCGCCCCAAAGAATCGGCCTTCATCACCCCGCTGCCGCTGCTGCCCGCCACCACCAGGGCGCCCCCCAGGCGCGCTACGAAGGGGGTGTGATCCGGCGGATGTTCGTCGTAGTGCCCGGCCCAGGCATAAGCGGGGGCCAACCCCTGAAAAGCCGGGAGATACCGGGTTATCTGGGGCTGAATCCTGGTTTGATAAAATTCGGGATCCGCCGCCGGCGGCTCCGCCAGGCCGGGGGCCTGATCGGGATTGGCGAAGCCCAGGATGAAGGCGGCCGCCCCCGGCCGCAGATAAGCCCCGCCCGGCAGAATGGTAAAGGGCAGCAGGCGCTGGGGGGTGAAATCCGGGGTCTGCAACAGTTCGCGCAAAGGCCCTGCCGGGGCGGGGATGGCGAACAATTGTCGTTTTCGGGGAACCAGGGGGACTTCCAGGCCGGCCGGGGCCAGGGTCCGGCCGGTCCAGGCGCCGGTGGCGACGATGACGGTGCCGCCTCGTATTTCCTCCGTTCCCAGGCGAATGCCGTTGATGCGCCCCCGGCCGTCCCGGCTGAAGCCGGTGACCTGGCTCCCGTACCGCAAGCGCCCGCCCAGCCGGCGGACCTCCTGCTCATAAAACCGGGTGAGCCGGGCGGGATCGAGGATGCCGCAGTTCAGCCCGAGTACGCCGAGGCTCAGGTCCAGGGGGTGCAACCGGGGAAGCCGGGCCGTCAAATCCGCCCTAGCCAAAGTCTCAAACTTCACCCCGGCCGCGGCCATGCGCTCCAGGGCCGGTTGCCAGGCGTCCCTCTGCACGGCGGTGAGCAGCCAGAGATAGCCGATCTTTTTGAGGCCGATGGAGCGGGAGCCCTGCTCCAGGTTTTCATAAAAAGCGATGGCGCCCTGGGCCAGCCGCCGGTTCACCGGGGAGGAGAACATATCCCGAAAGGCCGCGGCGCTTTTGGCCGTATCCCCCTGCCCCGCCCGGGCCAGGCGCTCCACCACCAGCAGATCGAGGCCGGGATGGCTCCGCAACAGATGATAAGCGCCGGCCAGCCCCAGAATGCCGGCTCCGATGATGATGACCTGTGGGTTAAGAGTCATTGCAACTCATCCTGTCCGAAAAGTAGCCAGTAGCCAGAAAAATCAAGTTATACGCAGCACTTATCCCCCTCTCCCCCAATGGGGGAGAGGGTTGGGGTCAATGCTGTTGACTTAAGAATTTATGGTGACGCTGCATAAATATGATGGCCTTCCTCTTGAGGGAAAAGACTCAAGAACTGTAGGTTTTTTTGCCCCCCTTTTCTAAAGGGGGGTCAGGGGGGATTATATAAGCGCCTGATAATCCCCCTAAATCCCCCTTTAGGAAAGGGGGACTTTAAACCTCCCTTTTGCAGGAGCAAGCAATTATATGCGGCTAATAATTTCGGACCATCAACCAAACCCCTAAGTCAACAGCATTGAGGGTTGGGGTGAGGGGGAAAAGGCTTTTCATGCTTTTCGGATGGACCAAGGCCCATGAGGAACTGCTTAAGATAATTAAGCATTGTTGCGCTCCCACGCCATAGCGGAAGATGATTCCAGCCCCAAGCAGCTAAGATATTCATCAACTTTCCAAAGATTTCAAAAATTACTGGTATAATTGGCCCACTGCCACGGAAAGACCAACCGGGGGGGCTATGCCTAAAAAAGTCATCATCATGGGCGCGGCGGGCCGGGATTTTCACAACTTCAACCTCTTATTCAAGGATAATCCCGCCTACCGGGTGGTGGCCTTCACCGCCGCCCAGCTTCCCCTGGGGCATGACCGCCTCTATCCCCCGGAGTTGGCCGGCTCCCTCTATCCGGCAGGCATTCCTTTTTATCCGGAGGAGGCCCTGGCCGGACTCATCCGGGAACAGCAGGCCGAGCTGGTGGTCTTTGCTTACAGCGACGTGCCGCACCTGGAGGTGATGCACCAGGCTTCCCTGGTGATGGCCGCGGGGGCCGATTTTCTGCTCCCCGGCGCGGCCCTGACCATGCTGCCGGCCGCCAAACCGGTGATTGCGGTGTGCGCCGTCCGCACCGGTTGCGGCAAGTCCCAGACGACCCGGAAGATCTGCGAGATTTTACGGGGCTTAGGCAAGAGGCCGGTGGTGGTGCGCCATCCCATGCCCTACGGCGACCTTAAGCGGCAGGTGGTGCAGCGCTTCGCGGCCTTCGAGGATTTCTCCCGCTGGCATCTGACCATTGAAGAGCGGGAGGAATACGAGCCCCTGGTGGAGCAGGGCATGGTCGTTTATGGTGGGGTGGATTACCGCCGGATTCTGGCCCGGGCCGAGCAGGAAGCCGACGTCATCGTCTGGGACGGCGGCAACAACGACACCGCCTTCTTCAAACCCGACCTCCAGGTGGTGCTCTTCGACGCCTTAAGGCCGGGGCACGAGTTGACGTATTTCGCCGGCGAGACCAATATGAGGCTGGCCGACCTCGCGGTCATCAACAAGGTGGACGCCGCCCCGCCCGAAAATATCGAGATCATCCGCCGGAATATCACCCAAACCAATCCCCGGGCGGACCTTCTGCTGGCCACGTCGCCGGTCATCGTCAAGGACCCGGAGCGAATTCAGGGGAAAACGGCGCTGGTGGTGGAAGACGGCCCCACCCTGACCCACGGCGGCATGGCGCACGGGGCCGGTTATGTGGCGGCAAAGAAATTCGACGCCGCCCAAATCGTTGATCCCCGGCCCTACGCAGTGGGCGCGCTCAAAGAAGTCTTTGACCGCTATCCCCACATCGGCCCGGTCCTGCCGGCCATGGGCTACAGCGAGGCGCAGATCCAGGACCTGGACGCCACCATCAACCGGACGCCGGCGGACCTGGTCCTCTTTTCCACCCCCATCCACCTCTGCCGCCTGCTCTCCTGCAACAAACCCACGATTCGGGTGCGCTATGAATATCAGGACTACGGCGAGCCGACCCTGGAAGAGGTTATAAAGAAGAGGATGGCGGCGGGCGCCCTGTTCTAAAGAAGGGGGGTTCACCATGTCTGGCAAGTTGGGACTGCGCCCCCCGAAGCCCCCCAGCAGATGGTTCCGCTGATGGAATTTTGTAACAGGCTCATGGGTTAATTGGGATTGGGATAAGAGTCCGGGGCCTTGAAGAGGCGTTTGGCCACCACGAAGTGGTCCCGGTAGTAGGATTGATGCAAGTCCGACACTATCACCCCCCGGCTGTTCCGGGCGGCATGGATCATTTTCCCGTCCCCCAAATAGACGCCCACATGGCCGATCTGCCGCCCCCCGTCGCGGAAAAATAGGAGGTCCCCGACCTGCAGCCGGGAAAAATTCATGGAGCGGGTCGCCACCCGGCCTACCCGCGACTGGGCGGCGCTGGCTCTCGGAAGGTTGATGTCCGCTTTTTTATAGAGGTACTGGACAAATCCGGAGCAGTCGGTGGCTTTGCCGGTCTGCAGGGAAGCGCCGCGGCGGTAGGGCGTCTGGAGATATTGCTGGGCTTTGTCCATGAGGCGGTCCCGGAGCTGGCCCGGTTCAAAACGGTTATGCCGCTGGGACAACAAAGGCCGCGGATTAATCGTTTCCCAGAAAGAAGGGGCCGTGGAAAGCCCGGAGACTGGAAAATCCGACTGGGCCAATCCGGGCGCTAAGTTTAAGGTTACATTCAAGATGGTCCCGAAAATGATCCATTTTGCCATACTGCTGCCTTTCTTTACGGTTCTGAGGACGAACCTCGCGGTCCATCCTGGGGCAGAACGGATTTAGTGGCGGAGATTGGCGGCGGATTGCCTTTAGCGGGAGTGAAGAATTGATTTGCCGGAAATTTGGGCTTTTGGGAGGAAAATCAGCAATGCCGACGATTTTAAACCACTAAAGGCCGGAAAACCGCTTAATTATGTTTATTTTGGCGGGATTTTAACTATCAACCAAATTTTGTCAAGGAAAAAGATAAGCTATTCTTGTATATCTTATTGAATTAATTAAATAATAATAACTTAATCAAACTCCTCGTCTCTTGGCGGTTGCAACCTTAAGTGCCGCCTCTCCCGCTAAGCCCCCTTTCCAGGATCACCAGGAAATCCTGGGCGTTGGTCAGGATGGGCCGGGCCGCCAGGGAGCCCCGGTTGGCCAGTTTGGCCGCGGCGAATTCGCTCATATCCACCACGTAGAAATAGACCGGCCTGACTTTCTGGTCCGGCAGGACGTGATAACCTGGGACCAGATTCCCGGCCGCGATGCTGTGGAATTGGGTGGCCAGGGCGATCACCGTGGTGGCCCGTTTGGTCAAGGCCCGCATGGCGTCCTGAGCCGACAAGGCGTCGGTGACCACCTCCGGCAGCGGCCCGTCGTCCCGGACGGAGCCCGCCAGGACATAAGGAATCTGCTGCTGCCAGAGGGCGTGCATCACTCCCTCCCGGATCAGGCCGCCTTCCAGGGCCCGGGCCAGGGAGCCGGCCCGGCGCACGGTATTGAGGGCGTCCAGGTGATGGTAATGCCCCAGGTGCACCGGGCGCTTGCCGTAAATCTCCTGGCCCAGGGCGGTCTGGAAGAGGGCGGCTTCCAGGTCGTGCACCGCCAGGCCGTTGCCGGCCAGGAAGCCGTGGACGTAACCCCGGTTTATCAGGGAGACCAGGGCGTTCCTGGCGTCCCGGTCAAAGACCGCGGCCGGACCCGCCACCCAGAGGATGAAGCCGTGGCTTTTTTCATAATTCAATAAATCATAGAGGTTATCATAATCAATGGAGAAAGCGGTCTCCCGGGAGGGCTGGGTGCGGAAGGCGAATTTTTCGGCTGCCGGACTGGGCGCGGCAAAGGCCTCGGTATGGACCACAATCCCCTCCTCGCCGTTTTCGCTCCGGCCCAAGGCCACCTGATCCCCTTGCTGCAAGTGGCGAAATTCCTTGACCAGCAGCGACCCGTCGGCAGACCGGACCACCACGCCATCCATGCGGGAATCGGTCAGCAAGGTCCAATGACCCTGGCTGACCTGAAAATATTCCGGGAAAATCGTGGTGGCGTGATAATTTTCCGGCGCCACCCCGGTCTCCGGGGCCGGGGCGAAGCTCGCCAGGGGGGCCTCCTTAAGCGGCGGCCGGCTGAAATCCGGCGGATGATAGGCGGGCAGAGTGAAGGGCATGGGGGCAGGAGCCTCCTTC
>CAZOCQ010000014.1:8497-24820 GCA_964578335.1 uncultured Desulfobacca sp. | reverse complement strand
AGGCGATGATGGGCAGCATGGTGGCGGTGAAGGGGATGTTGTCAATGAAGGCCGAGGCAATGGCGCTCACCCAGAGGACCAGGATGATGGCCACAGTGAGATTGCCGCCGGAGACGTCTTTCACCCAGTTGGCGATCATCTGGATCAGGCCGGTCTCTTCGGCCCCGGCGATGACCATGAACAGGCCGACAAAGAAGATCAGGGTGGGCCATTCCACTTCGTGCTCCAGCATCTCCACAATGTCCACCTTGGAGATGGTCAGGAGCACCATGGCGCCGATGAGGGCCGCCACCGACACCTCCATGTGGAAAATGCCGTGCAAGCCGAAGAGCAGGATGGTAAAGCCCAGCAGACAGAGGCCCTGGACCGTCAGTTTTTTGTTGGTGATGCGGTATTGTTCCTTTAAATACTCGATGGTCTTGGGGACGTCCTTGACTTCGGCTTTGTGATAATCCTTCTTGTGCCACCAGAGATACCAGAAACCGGACATCAGCAGGCAGACGGTGCAGGCTATCGTCAGGTTTTGGACGAACTGACCGAAAGTGAGGCCGGCGTAAGAGCCGATGAGGATATTGGGCGGGTCGCCGATGATGGTGGCGGTGCCCCCCACGTTGGAGGCGAAGACCTCGGGGATCAGCAGGGCCAGGGGGTTGATCTTCAGGGTGACGGCGATCTCGATGGTCACCGGAATCATCAGCAGCATGGTGGTGACGTTGTCCAGGAAGGCGGAGGTCACCGCGGTGATCACCTGGAGGACGAAAGACAGGATAAAGATGTTGCCCCGGGCCCAGGCGAAGGCCTTGTAGGCCATGAACTGGAACATACCCGTCTTCTTCAACACCCCCACGAAGATCATCATGGCCATGAGCAGGAAGACGACGTTCAGGTCAATGGCGTGCATGGCGTCTTCGAAGGAGAGGATAAAGTAGGACTTGTCGAAGGTGCCCAGGGTATAGCTGACGAAGAGGATAAAGGAGGCGCCCAGAAAGGCCGCCAGAGTCCGGTGCATCCACTCCAGGGAAATCAATAGATAGACCAGCAGCAAAACGAGGCTGGCGATCCAGAAGGCCGGGGTGATGGTGCGTTCCATGCGGAGGTTTTGGGCCGCCTGGAAGAGCTTGTTGCCCTGGGCGTCGGTCCCGGCCTCCACCACTTTCACCGGGGTCGCCGGCACGGGCTTCCAGGAGGGTTTGGCGGCCTTGACCTCCACCTTGGCGGCGGGCAGGGTCCCCGCCGGCAGGAGGAAATCGGCCACGTAGCCGCCGGGCTTGCCGGTGACGATCTCCTTTTCTTTGCCGGTGGGCTTGACGTGCTCGCCGTTCACCAGGACCTCCACTTCCACTTCTTTGATGCCCTTGCCCATGGGGTTCTTCACCAAGCCGGACACGGCCAGGCGGTCGCCGCTTGCGGGGGCCGGGGCGGCGGGGGAAGGGGCGGCCGCCAGGGCCGCGGAGCCGGCCAGGATTCCGGCGGCCAGGGCCAAGATCAAGATATATTTGCAGGAAACAAACCTCGTGCGCATTGGTTCTCCCCTTAGCAGTTTGTTGAAAACTTCATATTCTGGTTCCCAAGTTGAACTTGGGAACCAGAATGATTGCAATTTACTTGGCCAGCAGCACCGGCATACCCATCACCGGCCAGATAATATAAACAAACACCGCCAAAACGGCCATTAAGATCACACTGGGAATCCAGCCGTAACCGAAGAATTCCCCGGTGGTGAACTGCTTGCTCTCGTAGGCGATGGCGTTGGGCGCGGCGCCGATGAGCAGGTTGAAGGGCATCCCCGCGGTGACCAGCGAAGCAAAGAGGATGACGTGGGGGGCCACTCCCAGGTACTTGGCGATGACCAGGGACACCGGCAAGGCGATGGCGATGGCCGCCACGTTCATAATAAAGTTGGTCATGATTAGGACGAAGAAGGCGATGCCCAGGACGAACACCAGCCAGGGGGAGTTGAGGAAGAAGGAGAGCCAGTGCACCGCCAGCCACTCCGCCGCCTTGGTCTGCCAGAGGCAAAAGCCGATGGACATGGCCCCGCCGAAGAGCAGGATGATGTTCCAGGGGATGGTCTCCAGGTCCTCCACCGTCAGGGTGCGGGTCATGAAGAAGAGCACCGTGCCCACCAGCATGATGCCGGCCCGGTCCAGGTCGGTGAAGGCTTTGATGGGCAGAAAGGCCTTGGCCATGAAGAGCCCGACGATACCGAGGACCATGAACACCACGAATTTTTCTTTGGTGTTCATAGGTCCCAGTTCCTTGGTCAAATCCTTGGCCTTTTCCCGGAGGCCCTCGATCACCGACCGCTCCGGTTTGAAGCAAGTGATGATAATCAGCCAGATGACGAAGACCATTAATAATCCTATGGGCAACATGTACCAGATGAGTTCGAAGAAACCGATGTCATTGCCGGTGAACTGCTGGAACATGCCGGCTGCGGCCACGCCCCGGGCGGCGCCCAGAAAAGTGATGATGGAGCCGGCGCCCGCGGCCCAGGCCATGCCGATGAACAGGCCCTTGCCGAACCGGGTGGGCTGGTCGGATTCGCTGTATAAGGCATTAATGGCCATCAACAACGGAAAGATGGCCGCGGCCACCGCAGTGTGGGCCATAATCAAGGTCATGGCGGCAGTTACCAAGAAAGTGCCTAAAAGAATTAAATTGGTCTTCTCGCCCACAATGGTCAACATCTTGTAAGCCATGCGCTTGGTGAGGCCCGAAGCGGTGAAAGCGGTGCCGATAACCACGGAGCCGAAGATGAACCAGACGGAGGGGTCCAGGAAATCGCCCAGGGCTTCTTTGGGAGTGCGGATATAGAAAAGCACCTGGAAGAGGCCGATGGCAATGGCGGTGACGCCGATGGGCATGACTTCGAAGACCCACCAGATGCCGGCCATCAGGAATAAGCCCAGGGCCATCTTGCCGGCCCAAGGCAGCTTAAAGACCTTGCCGCCGGGGTCCACCGCGTCCGGCAAAGAGGGAATGGCATAGAAAAGAAAGAATATTCCGAGTCCCAACAGAATAAAAAATATCCGTTTCCCATCGATTACCCGTTTTTTAGGCGCCAGGACGATCTCTTCCGGCATCTCCGGCAGGCCGGCGCTCAGCGGCACTTTTTTAACTTCTTCAGCCATGACAGCTAACTCCTCTTATGGTTGGAAGTCCGGAAACAGGATTACTCGCCCAGGACCATTTCAGAGACCTCTTTGAAGAGATCGCTCAGACGGATCATGCCGGCCACCTTGCTGTCCTGGATCACCGGCATCATGCCCACGTCTTCTTTGATCATCAGGAAGATGGCCTTGGCGATGGGGTCGGTGCCCTGGATGGTGACCTTGATGGGACTCATGACGTCGCTCACCGGTTTTTGGGAGGCCTCCCGCAAGCCGGGTCCGAACAGCTCCCCCATGAGGACGGCCAGGCTGGGGTCGGCCTTCACCAGGGCGGTTTCGTGCAGGAACCGGGGCTCCAGGCCCTTAATAATGTCCCGCAGGGTCAGGATGCCCATGAGCTGATACTTTTCGTCGAACACCAGCACGGCCCGGGGCTCAAACTGGCCTTCGTACTTGATGGCCATTTCCCGGACAATGGCCATGGCCTGCCGCAGGGTGAACCAGTAGGGGATGTGGGGGTAATCCTCCAACGGGATCATCAAATCCTTCACCTTTTTGTCGTTGGGCATAAAGACCTCCATCTGGATCGAATTTCTTAAATTCAACGGGAATCAGCCGTCCCCCAGGTGACTTAAGGAGGAGCAGATTTTCCATGCCTATGCTTTTAACAAGCGCCGGATTAAAACGGGGTTAAAATGGCGGGGCGGGCCGTTAAATTTCCGTTAAGATAGTGCATTAATTCACAAGCATCCAGCCTTCTCCTTGACTTTTGCAGGTTCATTCTTTAGAACAGAATCAGGGTTTGATCACGTGAGGGCGTTTGTAAGGGCTGTTCGGCAGCCGCCCCCACCAGGCCGCTTCCGCCGGAGAGATGACTTTCACCTTCGGGGTAGCCCCGAAACGAGCCCTAGCTGTTTTGCCTGCTCCGATGAGCCGGCCGAATTGCCGCGGCCACTGGCCACTGACAGGAGGATGCCATGCCTGACCCTAAGACCGCCAAAGATCTGATGATCCACCTGGAGGACTATCCCCACATCCCCTATTGGTTCACTTTGCGCCAGGCCATGGCCATGGTCCGGGAGGCGTCCATCAAGTTTGAGGGCCAGTTTGAGCCCCGGGCCGTGCTGGTGTTCGACGAAAAGTACCAGCTCCTGGGCATCCTGACCCTGCGGGACATTATTAAGGGGCTGGAGCCCCGGTTTCTTAAAGAAACCTCCCTGGTGAAAACCGACCCCAATCTCGCCGTTTTGCTGGGGAATCTCTCGGAACCGCAAATGAAGTCACAATCCCAAAAGACGGTGAGCGAAGTCATGAGCCCCATCAAGGTCACGGTGAATGCCGACGACCCCATTACCAAAACCCTCTACCTGATGATCCAGGAGAACCTGGGCCTGGTCCCGGTGATGCAGGGCGGCAAAGTGGTCGGCATCCTGCGCCTGAGCGATCTCTTTGGCGAAATTTCCCAAATAGTGTTGGGCGAATAAAGATGACGCCCGCCACGGTTTAACCCGCCTGGGCTGCGGAGGGCCCGCCTCTGAAACGCCTTTGGCAACGTCTTGTCCAACCAGACCAGGCCGCCCCCGTCAGGACGCGGTTGGCGGAAAAATACGCCAACTTCCAGCGGTTATTGGCCGCCAACAACGCCGTCCTGGCCCTGATGAGCGACATGGAGGAGAAGCTCTCCGGGGATTTCATCTTCGACCTGCAATATATCCGAGCCAGCCTCGGCCAACTGATCCAGGAGACCGGCGCCCTGGTGGAGGCCCTCAACCACCTGGGAGACCACCGCTACCAGGGTCTGGTGGAGGCTTTCCAACGCCTTAGCGCTCAGTTGGAAGGAGTCCTGAATCAGCGCCGGGAGATTCCACCCGCCCCCTTGACCATTTCTTTTGATCAGTTGGACCTGGAGATGGCGGACAAAGTGGGGGGCAAGAACGCCAACCTGGGAGAGGTGCGCAACCGGGTGCATCTCCCGGTGCCCCCCGGCTTTGCCATCTCCACTTACGCCTATAAACAGTTCCTGGAGCACAACCGGCTGACCACCCGCATCCCTGATTTTTTGAAGGTCTGGCGCATGGATGATCTGGACAGCCTGGCCCGGGTCAGCGAAGAATTGAAGAGCATGATCCATCAGACCCAGGTGCCCCCGGAGCTGGAAGCCGCCATCCGCCAGGCTTATGAGGATTTGTGCCGCCGGGAGGGCCATCCTCTGCTGGTGGCCATGCGCTCCAGCGCCATGGGGGAAGACCTCTCCCTCACCTTTGCCGGACAGTACGCCTCCTATCTCAACGTCCCAGCCGGCGACATGGTCAGCCGCTACAAGGATATTGTGGCCAGCCTCTTTACCCCCCGGGCCTTGTTTTACTATAAAAACAAAGGCTTCAAGGAGGAGGAGATGGCCATGGGGGTGGCCGTGCTGCCCATGATTGACGCCCAGGCCAGCGGGGTGCTCTTCACCCGGCACCCCGAAGCGCCGGATAAGGAGGCCGCCCTGGTCAACGCGGTCTGGGGTCTGGGCAAATATGCCGTGGGCGGCGTGATTGAACCGGATCATTACCTGGTGGCCTACGACCCCCCCGGCCAAATCCTGGAGCAGCGCATTCCGGCCAAGCCGGTGATGCTGATAAATCTGGCGGGGGGCGGCGTGGCCGAGGCGCCGGTGCCCCCGGAACTGGCGGCGGCGCCGTGCCTCCAGGAGAGGCATTTACAGCAGTTGGCCCGTTGGGCCGCCATTCTGGAGGCCCACTATCAGAACCCCCAGGACGTGGAGTGGGCCCTGGACCGGGAGGACCGGCTGTGGCTGCTGCAAAGCCGTCAATTGCAATTGCCCGGCAAAAGACCCTCTGAGTCCAAGACCAGGACCTTGAAACAATACCCGGTGCTGCTGGATCAGGGGAGCGTCGCCTGCCGCGGGGTGGGCGCCGGACCGGTGGTCCTGGTGCGGCGGGACGAAGACCTGAAGGATTTCCCCCCGGGCGGGGTGCTGGTGGCCCGGCATACTTCCCCCAAGTACGTGACGGTCATGCCCCAGGCCGCGGCCATCATCACCGACGCCGGCAGCCCCACCGGGCATATGGCGCTCTTGGCCCGGGAATTTCAGGTGCCCGCCATCCTCAACACCGGGATGGCCACCCAGATTCTCCAGCCCGGCCAGGAGGTGACGGTGGACGCCAATTTCAACAACGTCTATGCCGGCATCATTGACGAGCTGCTGGAGCCGCGGCGCCCCAAGGCCAACGAACTGGCCGACAGTCCGGTGTTCCGTACTTTAAGGGCGGTGCTCAATGAGGTGATCCCGCTTAATCTCATCAATCCCCAAAGCGACACTTTCACCCCGGCATCCTGCCGCACCATTCACGATATTGTGCGCTTCGCCCACGAATATGCCATGCGGGAAATGTTCAAGCTGACCGAAAGCGAAGTGGAGGGGGATAAGGAAGTTTGCGATCTGGACTCCGGCCTGCCTTTAAAGTTGCGGCTGCTGGACCTGGGGGGGGGCTTGAAGAGGCGCGGCAAACGCCGGGTGCGGCCGGAACAGATTACCTCCATTCCTTTCAAGGCCTTCTGGCAGGGGCTGACCGCCATGCGTTGGCCCCAGGGCAAACCCGCCGGGGCGCAAAGCCTCAGTTCGGTGTTTGTCAAGAGTGAGGAGGAAGTGGCCCAGGGCGCCGAACCTTACCGGGATCAAAGCTATGCAGTGCTATCCGAGAACTACATGAACTTCAGCATCCGCCTGGGTTACCATTTTTCCGCGCTGGAAGCCTACGTCAGCGACCAGATCAACGACAATTATCTCACCTTTACCTTCCGGGGCGGGGGTTCGACCCCGGAACGGCGCGAACGCCGGGTCAGGTTGATTGAGGCCATCATTGACCGGATGGACCTCAATTACCGGCGCCAGGGCGACACCATTGAGGCCAGAATCTCCAAATATCCGGCGGAACAGATGGCCCAGCGCCTGAGATGGTTCGGCAAGCTCACCCTTTATACCAAGCAGTTGGATATGGTGCTGTTTTCCGAAGGTATCGTGGATTGGTATATTAAAGATTTCATCCGGGAGCACCTCGAGCCCGGAACCCCAAAGCCGCATTAGGTGAGGATCGGGCCGGAACGGCCTTAGTCAACCTGCCAGCGCCGGCCTGATTATCGCTCGATAGTCGAGCCACTCTTCCTGCACACTATTTTGTCAATGGTGTCAGCCTGTTGTCCTGAATAATTGATTGCTTTTATTAAATTATTGTAGTACTGCTTTGCTCCTAAGGAGGTGATCGAGAAAACCGCGGCGCTGGAGTGAGTGCGAGTGGGGTTCGGAGCCCGCGTTGGGGACGGGCTTCGCCAACCGACGGGCTGAGCCCGAGGCTTGAGGCCGTAAAGGCACAAGGAGGTCGCCATGTTTAACTACCAGCTCTTGGATGTGGCCATTGGCTTAGTTTTTATCTACTTTTTCTTGAGCCTGGTTTGTTCCGTGCTCAACGAGGCCTGGGCCGGCCTGATCAAAAAACGCTCCCGGATGCTGGAGCAGGCCATCTCCTCGCTGCTCAAGGATGACCAGGCCCTGACCAAGCTGTACGAACAGCCCCTCTTCCTGGGGACTTCCCCCAAAGGATTTTTCAAGAGTCTATTCGGCTCTCTCTTGCCGGTCCCTTCTTTAAAGCCGAAATCTCCTTCCTACATTTCTTCCCGCAGTTTTGTGCTGTCCCTGCTGGAGAGTCTGAAGCAACATCCGGAGGTGGTCAGAAATATCCTGACGGAAAAACTTCCGCCTCCGGGGGATGCCGGCAAACTCCAAGAATTTGAGCAGGGGCTGAACAACCTGCCGGCCGACAATTACCCATATCTCAAAACCGCGCTCACCGGCCTGCTGGCCGCGGCCGGCACAGATGACAAGAAGGTGGAGGCTATTAAGGCGTGGTACGATGAAACCCTGGCCGAGCCGGCGGTCTTGGAGAAAATTGGCCAGGAACTCAAGGCGCAAAAGAAAATTCCCGGGCTGGACAGCCTGGAGAGCATCCGTAAACTGGTAAATTGCCTCCCGGACAGCAACGAGGTCAAAAAGGCGCTGATTCCCCTGTTGGAGTCGGTGGGCCAGCAGGTGGGCGAGGGTCTGGAGAAGGGCCTGGCCGCCCTGGAAAAGTGGTACGACGAAGCCATGGAACGGGTCACCGGCTGGTACAAAAGGTACTCCCAGGCCTTCACCCTGGTGGTGGCCTTCGTGGTGGCCCTGGGGTTAAATGCCGACACCTTCGCCATCAGCAAGGCGCTTTACCGCGATCAGAACCTGCGGACTTCCTTGGTCGGACTAGCCGAGAAGGTGGCGAAGGAACCTCCTCAAGCCCTAAAAACCACCGATCCCCAGAAACCCGCCGCAGGCAAACCCAACAACCCGCCCCCTGCCGGCGCCGGCGCGTCTGAGCCAGCCAAACCGGGCGCATCGCTGGCATCCGCCAGTAAGCCCGGCGCGCCCGCGAAGCCCTCGGCCGCGGCTGCAAAGCCGGCCCCAGCCGCCTCGCCGCCCATGGGGGCGGCCGCGCCCGCCGCCGAGGCGGGGAAAGGCAAAACCGAGGAGCCGCCGAAGGCGCCGCCATCCGGCTCCGGGGTAAAGCAAGAAACCGACCTAAATAAAAAAATCGAGGAGGTCAACTCCTACTACAAGCAGATCAACGGTCTCAATCTGCCGTTGGGGTGGAGCGCCTGGTGGAATCAATGGCAGGATAAGCTGGCGGAAAGGGGAATTTATCATAAGGAGGATGAAAAGATCCTCTGCTATTCGCAGTTCTTGTGTTTTTGGTTAGACACCCTGGGGTTGCAGTATTTCCTGGGGATTTTCGTGACCGCCTTGCTGGTGTCTTTGGGGGCCAACTTCTGGTTTGAGCTGCTCAACAAGCTCATCAACCTGCGGAACGCCGGCAAGAAGCCTCTGACCAAAGAGGAGGAGGAAGCCAAAAAGCCCCAGCCCGGAGGTTGAGCCGGGCCGGGGGGCGGACTCTCGCTTATCAGGACTTACCATTACCTGCAATAAGTTCATCATGTGGTGGGTAATGCTCAGCTTATCAGGGGGAGGGTCTGGCGGTCGCAGCCGGATGCTGTGGAGGGCCTGCCTGGGAAGCCGGGCAGGCCCTTTGTACCGGGCCGGGGTCAGCCGGTTTTTAGGGCCCCCAGCAAGGGAGCGGCGGCTGCAATTCCCGCTGGAAAACCGGAAAATTGTTAAGATGACGATCTGAAGCCACCGGGAAAAATTGTCGGAAAAAGAAACTGGCAAATTAGCCGAAGGAGAATTATTTTAAGGATATTCCCCGGAAGGAGAAGTCCAATGACCAGACTCACCGAACCAAAGATCATAAAAGGCGCCTTTCTCCTGGCGGCGCTGCTCCTTTGGTGCTGCGGCCGGCCGGCCCTGGCGGCGCCGGACCCCTGGCCCAAGCGCTTCGAGAATCCCAAGGGCACGGTGGTCATGTACCAGCCGCAGTTGGAAGATGTTCAGGACGACAAAATCACCGGCCGGGCGGCGGTGTCGGTCAAGAAAAAGGAATGGAAAGCCCCGGTATTCGGCGCCGTCTGGCTCTCCGGCCAGGTGCGCACCGACCGCGACACCCGCCTGGCCAACATCAGCAACGTGCAGGTCACGGACGCCAAGTTCCCCAACGCTGCGCCGGAGCAAATGGAGAAGCTCAAGACCTTTCTGAACACCGAGATGTCCGGCTGGAGCATCCCCATGTCCCTGGATCGTCTTCTGGCCGCCATGGAGGTGGTGGAGAAGGCCCAGGCCATGGATCAGGGCCTGAAGAACGAGCCTCCCAAGATCATTTTCAGCACCCGCCCCACGGTCCTGGTGCCGCTGGACGGCGCCCCCAAACTGCTGCCGGTGCCCAAATCCACCCTCATGCGGGTGGCCAACACCCCCTTTATCATGTTCTATGAGCCCGCCAGCAAGGTCTATTATCTGCGGGGCGGGAATTCCTGGCTGGCCGCGCCCGGTCTGCAGGAGGCCTGGCAAGACGTGGAGACCCTGCCGGCTTCTTTGAAAGCCCTGGATGATGAAATCAAGAAGGCCGGCAAGTCCAGGGAGAAAGGAGGCGGCAAACGGGCGGAGACCCAGGGCGACCAGAAGCCCGCGGTCCTGGTCAGCACCGTGCCCACGGAGCTGCTGGTGACCACCGGAGAGCCCCAATACACCCCCATCGCCGGCACCAACCTCCTCTATGTCAGCAACAGCGACGACAACATCTTTATGGACACGGCCTCCCAGGAATATTACACCCTGCTTTCCGGCCGCTGGTTCAAGAGCAAATCTCTGGCGGATGGGCCCTGGGCTTACGTGGCCCCCAATCAGTTGCCGGCTGATTTCGCCAAGATCCCGGAGAATTCGGTGAAAGGTTTCGTCCTGGTGAACGTGGCCGGCACTCCCCAGGCCAAGGAAGCGGTCCTGGAGAACTCCATCCCCCAGACCGGGGTCATTGACCGGAAGAAGGCCACCACCGAGGTCAAGTATGCCGGGGACCCCAAGTTCGAGAAGATTGCCGACACCAACCTGGAGAACGCGGTCAACACCGACAAGCCGGTGTTCAAGGAAGGCGCCAAATACTACGCGGTGGACCAGGGGGTGTGGTACGAGGCCGATTCAGCCAACGGCCCCTGGCGGGTCTCGGTGAGCCCGCCCCAGGACGTGAACAAGATACCGCCCAGCAACCCCAACTACAACACCAAGTACCTCAAGGTCTATGATTCCACCGACGACACCGTCACCGTGGGCTATACCCCGGGTTACACCGGCTCCTACGTGGACAACGGCACGGTGGTTTACGGCACCGGCTATCAATACCCGGGCTATGCCAGCGAGACGGTTTACCTTCCGCCGCCGGCTCCGGTCACCTACGGCTACGCCGCCACCTATGACCCCTATGCCGGTTCGTGGGGTTATGCGGCCCCTTATTATAATCCCGCCACCTGGCTGACTGCCGGCTTGGCCGCAGCCGCAGTGGGCGTGGGCGTGGCGGCCCTGACCTCCCCCTGGTGGCATGGCGCCGGTTTTTATGGGGGCGGCGGCTGGTGGGGCCCCGGCGGCTATAATAATGTCAATATCAATAACATCCACAATAACTATATCAACCCGCGGCCGCCGCGACCACCGGGACCGCCGGGGCCGAGACCGCCGGGGCCGCCAGGACCACGGCCCCCCCACTGGGGACCGGATCATCGGCCCGGAGGGCCCTCAACCCTGCCGGCCAACCGGCCGAATCTCTATAACCGTCCGGGGAACCAGAATTTAGTAGCCTCCCGGCCCGGAGCAGGCCCCGGACAACCCGGAGTCCGGCCGGGGCAGCCGGAGACCCGACCCGGACGGCCCGGAGCGGCGGCCAAACCCCGGCCCGCCGCCAAACCGGCTCAACCCACAGTGCGGCCGGCCGGCGGCAAAAACAACGTCGTGGCCGACCGGAACGGCAATGTTTATCGGCGGGACAACCAGGGCAACTGGCAACAGCGCCAGGGCAACCAGTGGTCGAAGCCCGGGGCCGGACAAGCCGCCGCCCGTCCTTCTCAGAGATCCCAGGCCGCGGCCAGGCCGGTGCAGCAAATTCGGCCCACCCAGGCCCAGCGCCCCAGCTATGACTCCCACAGCCTCAACCGGGACTTCCAAGCCCGGCAGCGGGGGGAGAGGCGGGCCCAAAACTATCAGCGTCATCCCAGCGCGGGTTTCCGGCCTCCGGGCGGGGGGAGCGGGACCATCGGTCCGGTTTCCCGGCCCGGCGGCGGCGGTGGAGCCCGTCCGTCCGGTGGTTTTTCGCGGCCTAGCGGTGGAGGGGGTGGCGGCCCTCGCGGCGGCGGGGGCGGCGGTGGTCACCGTGGAGGCGGTGGCGGCGGCCGCCGCCGTTAGCAGAATCAGGCAATCCCGGTTCTCCACCGGGTTTGCCGCTTGAACCGGAAGGCCGCCTCTGGCCGATACCCTGGAAAGAGGCGGCCTTCCCCTTGATCCGGGAAAACAACGGCGCCAGGGCGAGGGCGGGCGCCGTCGGCAATTCCCAATTCTTTCCGAGGCCGGCCTCAGGCCAAACCTTTAAACCGCGCCATCTTCTTTCTCTGCAGCTTCCTGGTCAAGTCTGATATGCTCTCGGGAGTGATCTTCACCCCCGCGCCGTAAAGATATTAGAGGATGCCCACCAGGCAGGTTTGCCTGCAAAAAACCGCAATATCTGCCTGAAGATCGCTTTCGGGTCTATTCTTCATGATAAAATGGATAAAAAGGGTTAGTTGTCGGAATGCCGCGTTTCATCCCTAAAATCATTTGGAGTTGACCTATCATGGGCCTCCCCATGCAGAAGATTAACGTGCGCCGGCTGCTCACCGGCCTGGGCCTGCTGGTGGTGCTGTTGCTGGCGGTGGCCTTTGTCCTGGGGCTGATGTCGTTGCAGCGCACCCGGGAAATCGTGTCGGAAGATTTCCAACAGCAGCAGTTGATCCTGGCCAAGACCGCGGCCCGGCAGATCGAAGACGGCCTGGAGTTTTTGCGGCGGGAGCTCAAGATCCTCAATTATTCCCCCGCCATCCAATACCTGGAAGAGGTGGCCTGGGCCAACCGCATGAAAGTCAGTTTCAACGACCTCTCCAAACTGGGGGTGACTGAGATTGACCGGATAGACTTTGCCGGCCCCAATGCCGGCCAAACTTATGTCCTGGATTCCCAAGGCCCCCATGTGCTGGAAAACCAGCCCCTTGACTCCGCGGTGGTGAACTGGGCCAAAGACCCGGCCAACCGGGGCCGGATTTACCAGGGCCCCATTGAACTGCAACCCCGGGGAGACCACAAGATTCCCTTTTTCGTCATGGCCACTCCGGTGTATGAAGAGAGCGTGGACGAATCGCACCCCAAAGCCACGGGCAGGCTGGACGGGGTGCTGCTGTTTAAAATCGACGCCAGTCAATTTGCCGGCCACTATTGCGGCAACATCCGGTCCGGGCGGACGGGATATTGCTGGGTTATTAATCGACAAGGAATATTCCTCTATCATCCGGAAAAGGAATTTATCGGCGAAGACGCCTTCACGGCCCGGGGCCGGCGCAACCCGGTGATCAGCTTCAGCGCCATCAATGAAATTCAGAAATCGAAGATGTTGGCCGGCGAGGAAGGAACGGCGCAATACATATCAGGCTGGCACCGCGGCACCATTGGGCAGATGGAGAAATTTCTGGCCTTCACCCAGGCCCACATCGGGCCCGAATGTCCTTACGCCAAACTGGACCCCGCCCTTGCCCAGGCCCATGGCAGACCGGGCTGCACGGAGATTTGGCCCATTGCGGTGGTGGCGCCCACCGATGAAGTGTACGGCACTATCCATTCCCTGTACATCCGGCAATTCCTGATCCAGGGGATCCTGATCTTCGCCCTGGTCCTGGCGGCCTGCGCGGTCATCTATTATGAAATGCGCTGGTCGGTGGAGCTGCAACGGGAGGTGGACCATACCACCATGGATTTGCGCCGCAGCCGGGAACAGTATAAATCCGTGGTGGAAAACGCCCGGGATTTTATTTTCCTCTTGGACGAGAAGGGCAACTTTATCAGCGCCAACACCGCCGCCGCCCGGGCCTTGGGCACTCCGGCCGCCGGCATCAAGGGCAAATCCCTGGCGGAACTGTTTTCCCCGGAAAACGCCGCCGCCATTTATGCCCAGGTGCACGATGTGGTGGACAGCCGCACCGGCTCGGAAGTGAAGTCTGAAGTGTGCATTAAGGATCGGGACTACTGGCTCTCCATCCATTACGTGCCCGTCTTCGGGGAAGACGGCCGCACGGTGGAGCGGGTCCTGGTCATGGCCCGGGATATCACCGAGCGCCAGCGCATCGAGGAGCAGCTTTATCAAACCGAAAAACTGGCTTCCATGGGAACGCTTTCGGCTGGAGTGGCCCATGAGATCAACAACCCGCTGGCGGTCATCTTGGGCTTTACCGAGATCTTATTGGACCGGGTGCCCCCGGACAGCAAGGAACACGAACTCCTCAAGACCATTGAGCGACAGGGGCTTAACGCCAAGCGGATCGTGGAAAAACTAATGACCTATGCCCGGCAGCCGGCCAAAGAGGAAGAATTCTCCGATTTGAACCGGGATATTGAGGGAGTCCTGTCCCTGGTGCAAAATAACCTCCTGACCAACAAGATTGAGTTGGAGACCCGGTTTGCCAGGGACTTGCCGAGAGTGCGGGGTGATTCCGGAGAACTGCAACAGGTGTTTATCAACCTGGTGAACAATGCCGTGGCGGCCATGCCGCAGGGCGGCAAGCTGACGGTCATCACCAAGGTCAATCCCTACAGCCAGATGGTGGAGGCGATCTTTGCCGACACCGGCACCGGCATCCCCCGGGAAATCGCCGACCGCATCTTCGACCCCTTCTTCACCACCAAGAAGGTGGGGGAAGGCACGGGTTTGGGATTATCGGTGAGCTATGCCATCGTCACCAAATTCGGGGGCCATATCCGCTTCGAGACGCGCTTGCAGGAAGGCGGCGGCGACAATCACGGCACGACTTTTTTTGTAACTTTGAAACCTGAAATCACCCCCGACACCAATGCAGTCAAACCTTAAGGAACTGCAAGGGCCGAACCCGACTTTAGTCTAATAATTGGGAGATATTGAATGGCAAACCCCTCTCCGGGGCTCAACGGCAAAGAGGTCTGGCGGCGGCTCATCGCCGGCAACATGCGCTTCGTCCAGGGACTGTTCCAGGGCCGGGATTTGCTGGACCTGAGACGCACCCTCACCCAAGGCCAGCAGCCCCAGGCCGCGGTGTTATGCTGCTCCGATTCCCGGGTGCCGGCGGAAATCATCTTTGATCAAAGCCTGGGTGATCTTTTCGTGGTGCGCACCGCCGGCCTGGTGCTGGAACCCACCAGCATCGGCAGCCTGGAATACGCCGTGGCGCATCTGCACGTCCCCCTGCTGGTCATCAAGGGACACGAAAGCTGTGGGGCGGTGACCGCGGCGGTGGCTCACCCCGACACCGATGAAGGCCACATCGGGGCCATTGTGCAACAGATTGCCCCGGCCGCGGCCCAGGCCCGGCTGACGGGCAAGCGCGGCCCCGAGCTGGTGGAAGCGGCCACCGCAGCGCACCTGAAATCCCTGGAAGCCGCACTGCGGCGGGAGAGCCGGATCATCGGCGAGGCCCTGGACCAGGGACGCCTGGACCTGGTGGTGATTAAATACCTGCTGCGCTCCGGCCAGGTGGAGACCCTGATGGCGACCTTTTAAATTTCTTTCCGCAGCAAGCTGCCCCGCGTTTTGCTCCGGTTGCCACGACAAGGTGATGCTGTCCGGAGGCTCAGCCACCGATTCTGACCATGGGAAGGTCTGGCGGGCAGGAAGCGGCTAATGCCAAGGAGTTGTCGCTTTTCCGATTTTTTAGGCGGATGGCCTCTTGGAACAGGAAACCCAGGAAACCATCATCAACACCTAGACGCAGCGGCCCTTTGAGATCCAATTCCTGGAGTTCCAATAAGCAGGGCCTGACCTTGCCATCGGACGAGAGGCGCAGGCGGTTGCAAGTGCGGCAGTGGTGCCGGCTCATGGGGCTGATGAAACCCAGTTCGCCCCGAAATCCCGGCAGACGAAATGTTCGGGCCGGACCCGCCGCCGCCTCCCGGATTAAGGGCTCCAGCGGCCCCAGGACCGCCAACCGTTGGCGGACCTCCGCCATGGGGAGAAAATGGCGTTGCCACCAGGAGCTGGAGGCCGTGGGCATCAGTTCAATGAACCGCACTTGCCAGGGATGCTCCAGGGCGAGACGGGCGATATCCACGACTTCGTCGTCATTGATGCCCCGCAACACCACGCAATTGATCTTCAGGGGATGGAAGCCGAGGGAGGCGGCCTGCTCGAGGCCCGCCATAACGGCCGGGAGGTCATCATGGCCGGTGATCTGGCGATAGCGCTCCCGCTGCAAAGTATCCAGGCTGACATTGAGGTGGCGCAGGCCGGAGTTATACAGGGCCGGGGCCATTTCCCGGAGCAACACCCCGTTGGTGGTGAGGCAGACCTGGTCGATGCCGGGAAGGCGCTTGAGTTCCTGGAGGAATCCCGTCATTCCCCGGCGTACCAGCGGCTCGCCGCCGGTGATGCGAATCTTACGAATGCCTGCGTCTGCGGCCAGGGCGGCCAGGCGGAGGAGTTCTTCATACCGCAGGATTTCCGCGGGCGGTCGTTTCTGCCATTCCCGCCAATAG
>CAZOCQ010000014.1:0-8487 GCA_964578335.1 uncultured Desulfobacca sp. | reverse complement strand
GGCAGACCTCTGCAATGCCGGGCGTCCGGTGCAGGCGGTGGAGAAAGTCCACCACCCCCCGACGCATTAGGGGCTCGCCGCCGGTGACCCGGACCTTGCGGAGGCCCAGCCCGGCGGCGATCCCGGCCAGCCGCAGCAATTCCTCGTAGCTGAGAATTTCCCCGCCGGGCAGCTTCCGCCACTCCTGCCAGTAGGTGCAATAGACGCAGCGCAGGTTGCAGCGGTCGGTGACGGACAGCCGCAAGTAATTGATTTTCCGGGGGGCGCTGGGTTTCATAACGCACTCAACTTTTGTTAGGGTTGAACCTCCGGTTCAACCCTAAGCTCACCTGCCTTTGCCGAAGGAACAATGGGGATAGCTGCACTCCGGGCAATCCCGGCAGAGGCCGCCGTGGCCCAGAAAGGCCAGTTCGGCCTTGCCGATCTGCTCCCCCGCCAGGATCCGGGGCAGCACCAGGTCCAGGGCGGTGATGCGATGGTGCAGGGCGCAGGCCGGCACCCCCAGCAGGGGCGCCTCTCCCAGATAAGCCACCAGGAACATGGCGCCGGGCAGCACCGCGGCGCCGTAGTGCATCTCCGTGGCCCCGGCCAGACGGATGCCGTGGCGGGTGACGTCGTCCGGGTCCACGCTCATGCCGCCGGAGAGCAGCAACAGGTTGCAGCCTCGGGCCAGGTGGGCGCGGATGGCCCGGGCAATGGCCTCGGCGTCGTCCGGGGCAAACTCCAGGGCTGCCACCTCTGATCCCAGGGCTTCGATTTTCGCGGTCAAGGTGGGGGCGAAGCGGTCCTGAATGAGGCCGTGATAGACTTCATTGCCGGTAATCACCAGGCCGGCTTTGACTCGGGCCAAAGGCCGCACCGTCAGCACCGCGCCGTGCTGGCGGGCCAGGGCTGCGGCCCGCTCGATGGCGGCCCGCTTCATGATCAGGGGCAGGGCCCGGGTGCCCCCCACCAGTTCCCCCTGTTTCACCAGGGTGTGGTTGTGGAGAGTGGCGCACATGACCTCATCCACCAGGTTAAAGGCGGTCAGGGCCTGGACATCCACCCGCAGCAGGCCGTCCCGGGCGGCATACAAGTTGATCTTGCCTTCCCGGGGATTGTTTTCCCAGGCAATGCCTTCCCCGGCCAGGGCCGCGGCCAGCAGGGCGGCGGCCTCATTTTCGTGGATTTCATCCGCCTCCAGGTCAATGACGTACAAATGATTTTTCCCCAGGCGCTGGAGGCGGCAAATATCTTCATCACAAACGGTGTGGCCCTTACGGAAGGCGGGACCCTTGAATTCTCCCGGCCGGATTTCAGTGAGATCGTGGGCCAGTTGGGTGCCCACCGCCTCTTTCAGGCTGATGGTTTTAATCATGGTTCATCCCTCGGAACCCGCCCCGGCGCTGGCTCGCTTCTAACTCAGCAATGGCGGGCGGTCCATCCGGTGTGGTTCGTCTTCCCTAAAATCCGGCTGCAATCCCGGCGACTGGGGCGATCGGTTCATGCCGTCCCAGACAATCTCCCGGGCGGCCTTGAAATAGGCCCCGCCGGCGCAGGGGCGGCACAGCGCCAGCCCGTCCTGGATGACCTCCCGGTGATCCCGGACCACCTGGCCGCAGCGGGCGCAGGCCACTTTATAACGCGTCGGCCCCGGTAGATCATAAGGGGTCAGGTCCACCGCCACTTCCTGGACCCGGAACAGCACGCTATCCGGCATGATCCGGTAGGCCGCCAGTTGGGCCCCGCGCTTGTCCGGTTCGTGGGGAGCATAGAGCTGAGCCAGGTCCCGGGCCTCCTCGGTGGAGATGACCCGGTAGGCCCGGTTCGTTTCCAGGTTAATGAAGGTGGCGGCCATGATGCCGTAATCCACGTATTTGAGGGACCGCCGCCCCAGCTTGGCATTGGTGACGTGGGCCACCGCGTCGCCGGTGCAGCGGTCCATTTCGATAAAGACGATGAGCCGCTTCAGTTGGGGATAGGTGGGGGGCGCGGCAAAATCCAGCAGCCGCAGACCCAGCAGGGCCATCCGCACCCCCACGATCTGGCCGGGACAGAGGTGGCCGTGGGCGGCGACGGATTCAGTCAGCAGTTCCTCAAAGGTCTTCATCGCAATTTCTCCCCAGGGTCATACTGCTCACTGCTTGCTGCTCACGGTTCACACCTTCACCAACTTGACCTGGGACTGGTAAAACACGGCGCTGCCGCCGGTCAGGTCCACCAGGCCGGTGTTTTTCAGCACCGGGTCCACCCGCATGGCGGCGTTGGCGTGGACCCCGGTGGCCCGGCGGGGATCGCCGGGAACCCGGACTCCGTCAATAACCACGTCTCCCGCCCCATAGGCCCAGTGGCCGTGGCCCAGGGAAAAGGCGGTCACGCCGGGCCGCAGGCCCTCGACGATCCGCACCTTGCCGATCATGGGTTTTTTGACCCCTGGGGCCAAATCCCACACCCCGGCTTCATTGGTGGGGGAGACCACCTTTACCAGCATACCCTCGGAAAGACCCAGACGCTTGGCGTCCACCGGGGAGACGTCCAGGAAGTTTTCCGGATACAGGGCCTGGAGCCAATAGTTGCCGGGGGTCCGGGACTTGGTTTGCATAATCACCCGGTGGGTCAGGAGGGTGAGGTCAAACCCCTTGGCCTCATCGTCCAGCTTGCGGCCCAGAACGTCGGTGGGGCTTTCCATGAAGTGGGCGTGGGGCATATAAGGCTTGCCGGTCATGGAATTCTTGGTGGCGGCCCATTTTTCCATGTAGATGCCCACCATTTTGCCATACTTGTTGGCCAACTGGCCGTCTTTATAAGCCTTCTGGTATTCCTGGAAGCGTCCGCCCCGGTTCATGACATAGACCGCTTGGGGCCACCAGGCCTCGCCCACCACCTTTTTCCAGCGGTTCAAGTCATAAATCGTGGCCGGCAAGTGGCGCCGGGCCTTTTCGAAGATCATCATTTCCTCGGCGCTGGCTGCGGGGACCTTCTCCGAGCCGTCGGGTTTGTCGCCGAAGGCGATATTGGCCACCATGCGCAGGTACATGTCTTCGTCCCGCTTCAGGTGTAGGCCGGGGCCGAAGGCGTTTTCGCCGAAGCCGGGCAGCTTCATCTTTTCGGCAATTCCCAGCACCAGGGATTCCATGGACAGGGGCATCTTTTCCCCGTAAACCGTGACCGTGTCGGTCAGGGGCGCGGCCGCCGGCTGCCGGAAAGGCGCCACCTTGGGGGTCACCGAGGGGTGCGAGCCGGCGAATTCCCAGCGCTCCAGATAGGTCAGGTCCGGGAAGATGTAGTCGGCGTACATGGTGGTTTCGCCGATGACGATGTCCGAGGCGAAGAACAGGGGCAGCTTCTTGGGGTCGGAGAGGATCTTGATGAGTTCGTGCCCCGCGGGCAAGGCGTAGACCGGCGAGCCCATGTACATGAACATGGCCTTGATGGGATAAGGGTAGGCGTCGCCGAGGCTGGGGATGACTTCCTGGTAGATGTCGCTGGAGAAGGGGTACCAAGGGCGTTTGGCCGGGTAGCCCTTAAAGAGGGTGCTCTTGTCGTATTTTTTCCCATGCCGGATAATGGAGACCCCGAAGGGCTTGAGCTTGCCGTTCTGCTTGGTGAGGTCGAAGGGCTTGCCTTCCTTATCGCCGGCGATGTTATAGGTGTGGGCGCTGGACAGGCCCCCCATCCAGTCGTGGTTGCCGATGAGGGTGTTCAGGGTCATGTAGGTGAGGACGTTGTAAAACCCCGAGGTGTTCTGCGAAACGCCCCGATGGATATCGGCCACCGCCCGTTTGCCGTGGCTGGTGAACTCCCGGGCCAACTCACTCAGGTCCGCCTCCGATATATCCGCCAGTTTGGCCCACTCGGAGAGCTTTCTGGCGGTTACCGTTTCCTTGAGAATCTGGAGGACGCTCTTGACCTTGAGGCCCTTGATTTCGGTGTCCACCAGCAGCTCGCCTTCCACCGGGTCCTTGTCGCTGTTGGGATCGAAAGGCTTGGGGGCGCCGCCGGCATACACCATGAAGGCGTCGAATTCCCAGTCGCCGCCGCCCTTCTTCTTGGGGCGCTTTTCCTTGGGCAGGCCCAGGTCCGAGCCCCGCAGGTAGGCGCCCGTGGTGCCGTCGGGATTAACTTTGACCAGCCAGGCGGCCTGGGTCCAGGTGGGCTCGCCGTCGGCCTTGGCCGCGGCCTTGTTGGCGTTGGCCAGATAGCGGGCGTCGTAACGCTTATTTTCGATGATCCAGTTCATCATCCCCAGGCCCACTGCGGCAACGCCCTGGGGCCTGATGGGCAGCCACTTCCAGGCCCGGGCCGCGCCTTTGTTGCAGCGGGGGTCCACCACCGCGATTTTCAAACGGCCGTCCACCAAGCCGCTGGTAATTTTCTGGCAACGCAGCGGCGGGCCGTAATTGGCCTCGTAAATATTGGCCCCCACAAACAGGATGAACTCGGCGTTGCCGGTGTCCGCCTGCCAGTAAAACTTCTTGGAGCCGCCCCAGTCGCCTTCCTCGAACTGGTAGCTCATGGCCTTGCAGGTGAAGTAGAGGGACCCCTGACAGACCGTGGTGTGGCCGTGCTTATTTTCCGTGCCCAGGGCGCCGTTGATAAAACGCTTCAACAGGTCGTCCCGCCCGGCTTTCAGGCGGCCCGAATTGAAGACAAATTGGTTGTTCTTGGGCCCCAGGTCCGGGTGGTTCGGGTCAATGAGATATTTGAGATTGGCCTCATGCTTTTTCTTAAAATCCTCAATGGACATCTTGTGCTTTTCCACCTGGTCCGCATCTGCGGCCAATTCCTTGGCGAGCTTGGGGTCCCGGAGCACGCAGATGTCCTTTAAGCCTTCCACGTGGCCTTCGCCGAAGAGGTTGCCGCCGTTGACAATCTCGGTGAGGGCCTGGTCGAAGGAAATGGTCTGCCACTTGTTTTCGCCCCGCTTGCCGGCCCTTTTCAGCACCTTGACGATGCGGTAGGGGTCATAGAGGGCCTGGATGCCGGCCTGGCCCTTGGGACAGATGGAGCCTTCGATGGTGGCCGCCTCGGTGATGGCGGTCTGGTAAGGAATCTGGGGGGTCATGGTCCAGGGGCTGAAAGGGTTGCCGTCGATCTTGGCCAGCAGGCCATCCACGAACTTCATCTTGATGCCGCACTGGGTGTTGCACTGCTGGCACACCGAATAAATCTGGTTTTCCGGCAAATAGTGCACATAGGCGTCGCCGATGGGCAGACTTAAGGAGGCCCAGTCCGCCCCGCCCGCGGCCTGGGCGAAGCGGCCCAGGTAATGGCTGGCCAACAGGGACCCTCCCAGAAAGGCGCTGCATTTGAGGAAATAGCGCCGGTCCATGGAGACGTCAATGATATCCCGAAGCTCCTGGGCCACTGAGGTTTGTTTTTTAGACATGCTCTTCTTCTCCTCTTCCAGCTTGAATAACCGGCAGCCAGCGGGCGCCCAGTAAAAAGGCCAGCAGACCCAGGGAGATGACCCAGAGGCTCACCAGCCATTCCGTCAGATTGGGAACATACGTGGTGCGCAAACGTTCATGGAAGTATGACATTTGCAGACCTTCCAACTTGTAGACTGCCTGGTCGGGTATGACGAAGTTCAAGCGGAAGGCGATAAAGGTGAAAACGATGAGAAAACAGGCCCAGGCCAGCATGCGGGCGTTATCATGATACATGATCATGAGGTACAGGGGCACTAGACTGCCCAGGACCAGGTGGATGAACCAGAAGTTCCACCAGTAATGCCCGTAGAGGATCAGGTCTAAGGCGGTAACGATATACACCACGTCCCACTGGTAGCTGATAAAGAAATGGAGGAATTCCAATATGAGCATCACCACGAGCAGAAAGCGCACGGTGTGGGCCAGGAGATGAATGACTTCATCATCCCGCTTGAACATGAAGGTGAGGAGCACAATCAAGGCGCCGCCGGAAACCACGGCGCTGATGATAAACAGCAGCGGGGTGAGGGTGCTGTTCCAGATGGGCCGGTTCAGCAAAACCGCAAACACCGCGCCGTTAGAGCCATAGAAAAACAGGCCCACGGGGATGCTGAGGAGGGAGAGGAGGCGCACCCGGCGATGATCCTGCTGCCGATCCTCGTCGGTGTAAGCAGTGCGCCCCAGGGCCAGGAATTGGTAGATTTTCCGGTTTTTAATCCCCGGGTCCTGAGACCAGGCAACGATCTCCTCCCGTAGCAGGTAATAGGTCTCCAGGATATAGAGGATCAGCATGGCCAGGGTGAAGACCACCATCCAGAAGATCATGGACTTGAAGTTGGGGGTGAGAAACATTTGGTACATGCGCAGAGGGTGACCCACGTCCAAGGTGATAATGATCATCTCACAGATAATGACGACCACTACGGTGAAGGCCGCTAAGGGGCCAATGCTGGAGAAGATCTTGATCCGGAAGACGTAGGTCAGAATGGTGATTAAGAAGGCCCCGGCGGTCAACCCCAGAAAGAAGGTGTACAGCGACACCCAAAGCCCCCAAGGAATATAAGAGCCCAGGGCCAGAGTGGACTTGCCGTACACCAGGAAGTTGATGAGGCCCACGGTGCCGATGATCAGGCCCATGACCGCGATGCCCAAAAGGGTCTTGAAGAATTTTTCACTCATCTGCAGCTCCCTTTTTTATTAAACATGTTCTGCTTCTTCCGTTCCGGCCTGAACCACCGGCAGCCAGCGGGTGCCCAGCAGGAAGGTCAGCAGTCCCAGGGAAATCACCCAAACAGCCACCAGCCATTCGTTCAGATTAGGCACGTATTCGGGCCGTAAGCGCTGGTGGAAAAAAGTATTCTGTAGCCCTTCCAGCTTGTAAACCGCCAGGTCCGGAATCAGGTAGTTTAGGCGCACCGACAAGAAGGTAATAAGGATTAAAAAGCAGGCGGCGGCCACCATCCTGGTATTCTCCGGGTACTTGATGAGGAGAAAGGCCGGGATGAGGCTGCCGATCAGGACGTGAACGATCCAGAAGGCCCACCAGTAGGGTCCGATGATGATGAGGTCCAGGCTGGTGACGATGCCGGTGATCTTGGACTGATAGCCCACGAAGATCTGCAGGGCCTCCAGAAAAAGGAAGCTCAGCAGAATGAGAAGCACCACGTGCCCCAAGGGGTGGATCAGCTCATCGTCGGGTTGATAGAGATAGGCCAAAAAAGTGATGAGCGCGCCCCCGGAGAGGAGCGCCGCCATAATGAAAATAAGCGGCAGCATGGCGCTGTTCCAGAGGGGGCGGTTGTGCAAAATGGCGAAAATGGCCCCGTGCGCCCCAAAAAAGATAACGCCGATGGGCAAGCTGAGATAAGACAGCCACCGGGACCGGCGGTGATCCCGATTCCTGTCTGCCTCGGTATAAGCCGTTTTGCCCAAGGCCAGCAAGCGGTAAATCCGATGTCCCGGCCGGTTGGCGTCATTGCCCCAGGCAATCAGTTGCTCCCGGATCAAGAAGAAGAGCCAGGGTACGTAGATGATCCACATGCAGGTGATGAAGAACACCAGCCAGAAGAGCATGGAGCCGAAGTTGGGGGAAATCAGGAAACGATAGGTCCGGAGCGGATGACCCAGGTCCAGGCTGATGATGAGAAATTCGCTCATCAGGGTGACCAACACGGTGAAGACCGCCAGGGGACCCAAATTGGCCAGCAGCTTGATTCTGAAGACATAGGTGAGGATGGTGATGAGAAAGGCGCCGGCGGTCAACCCCAGGAAAAAGAGGTCAAAGGCCACCCAGAGCCCCCAGGGGACAAAGGAGCCGTAATTCATGCCCAGATGACCATAAAACAACCGCTGGTACATGCCCCAACTGCCCACCACCAGACCGATGATCGTCAAAATGATCAGATTCTTTTCCCAGTTATGATTCTTCATCGTATCCGCACCTGCTACTTCAGATAATATACGGAGGGACGCGTACCCAGTTCCTCCTTGAGGACGTAAACCCGGGGAGAGCCGATCATCTCGTACACCAGGCTGTGGGGATCGGTGCGATCTCCAAAAATGGTGGCCCGGCCGATGCACGAAGTGGTGCAGGCCGGCAGCATGCCCACTTTCAAACGGTGTAGGCAAAAATGGCACTTGCGGGCGTTGCCCACCGGGGAATCGTGGTCGCGTTCGGGCCATTTCTGGCCGTATTCCGCCGAGGGGTGGGCCTCATAGCCGTTGGCCGCAATCTTCTGGCCGACAATCTTCCCGGACAGGTTGGGGGTGTCCGCGGTGTACCATTCGCCAAAATCCGAGGTGCGGGCGGCATAAGGGCAGGCCACCAGGCAATAGCGGCAGCCGATGCATTTGTTGTAGTCCACGATCACCGCGCCCTGTTCGGTCTTCCAGGTGGCGGTCACCGGACAGGCCTTGGTGCAGGGCGGGTTCTGGCAGTGCAGGCAAGGCCGGGGAGTGAAACGCCGCCAGACATAGGGGTATTGTCCGGTGCTCTCCTCCAGCACCACCCGGTACACTACTCCCGGCGGCAGTTTGTTCTCCGCCACGCAGGCGATGGTGCAGGCATGGCAGCCGA
>CAZOCQ010000013.1:0-25013 GCA_964578335.1 uncultured Desulfobacca sp. | reverse complement strand
GACTTCCTTGACCGGCGGCGGCGCCGGCAGCTTTCTCCGGAAGGCCCCGGTGGTCTTGTCCAATTGGGCCACGGACAGGTTGTACTGATAGAGGGCCATCAGGTAATCGCCCCGAAAGTACCCGTATCGCTCGAAGGCCTGGAAGATCTCTTCGATTTTGCCCAGGCCCATGTCGAAGTTGCTGAAGGTGGTGACCAGCCAGCGCCGGGCGTTGACGTAGGCCTTCTCCATGCCCACGGAAGCCTTGAAATTCTGCTGGACATCCCCGTAATTCTTGGCCACCTGAACCGGGATGCCCATCAGGGCGGTTCTTTCCTGGCTCTTTAACTTCTCCAGTTCCGCCTGGGCCTGGCCGATCTTGGCCTTCATGATGCCGAAGTCGAAGTGCCACTTGGCCCCCACCATCGGCAGGGCGCCGTTGTCATTGAACCAATCGTTGATGTAGGGGTCCGGGTTGTAGCGGCGGCCCGGGGCGCCGGCCAGTTGCCCCACCACCGCCAGGAAAAAGGAGGGCAACCGATCGGCCTTGGCGGCGTCCACCAGCAATTGCCGGGCCACCAGGCCCTCTTTCAACTGCCGGAATTCCGGGCGCAGGTCCAGAGCGGTGGCAATATGCGTATCCAGGGTCCCGGGGGCAGCCGTGGGAGCAGGAAGATCAGTGGGCACGGTGAAATCCTGTTCAGGGGGATAGCCGGTGAGGGCCTTCAGGGCCCGGTAGGCCGTCTTGGCGCCTTCCTCGGCTTCGGCTCCGGACTTTTCCACCGCCCCCTCATAGGCGGCCAGGCGGTACTTATCGGTTTCCTTGACGTTGGGGGAGCCTACGGCCGCCAGCCGGTTGATCCGTTCCCGGGTATCGCTCAGGTAGGAGCGGGCCTCCTGCACCGCCTCCTTGCCCTGGTTGGCCAGAATCAGCCCGTAGTAAGCCTGGGCTACCTGCACCATGACTTCGCCCTGTTGGGACACCACCGCTTCCTCTTTCACCTTGATGTTCTTTTCGGTGGCTTGCTCCCGCAACTTGATCTTCCCGAAGGTGTACAAAGGCTGGATCAAGGTGAAATCCAGGTGCCCGAAGATATTGACCCCATGAATCTTGTTCTTGGAATCGGGCACGTACATCGTGCCGCCGATGGACTGCGTCCGGGGCAGATGGGCGTTGGGAACCACGCCGGTGAAGGCGGTGGCGTCGAATTGCGGAAAGAGATAGCCCCGGACTTCCTTGTTCTGCTCTTTGGCTATCTTCACGTCACTCCGGCTGGTCTCGACCTGCGGACTGAATTTCAACGCCATTTCAGTCAGTTGTTTCAGATCCAGCACCGGCGCCTTCCCCTTTGGCGCCTCCGCCCCTAAGACCAGCGCCGGCGCCGCCGACACGGCCAAGGCCAGCAGCACTCCCCCCCAACAGGCCCAACGAGACATGGCTCCCCCCTCCTTTGGCAATAAAGCGATACCTGCAACTTAAAGCCCTTGTCAACAATAGTCAATCGGATTTCTCCCACCGTTTTATCTTAGCAGTTAATCCACTTGAGTTCATCTGATTTTTGGAGTCACAACCGGAGCAGCCTGCCGCCAATAAAAGCTGCCCCTGGTCAGAAGCCCCGGCATGTGCTATGCTTAGCCGCTACCAGCCTTAACTCTACCCCAAGGAGGCCTTATGGAATCCCAAGCTGGCCTGGAGGCCATCTTTCGTCCCCAAAGCGTAGCAGTCATCGGCGCCTCCACCGCGCCGGGCAAGCTGGGCCACGACATCCTGGCCAACCTCAAAAACGGCGGCTTCCCCGGCCCCCTTTATCCCATCAATCCCAAGGCCGAGGAAATCCTGGGCCTGAAAGTCTATAAGTCCATCGCCGACACCCCCGCGGCCCCTGACCTGGCGGTGGTGGTGATCCCGGCCAGGATCGTGGCCCCCACCCTGGAGCAGTGCGCCGCCAAGGGGGTCAAGGCCGCCATCGTCATCACCGGCGGCTTTGCCGAGGCCGGCCCCGACGGCGAGCGCCTGCAGGACGAACTGGCCCAGGTGGCCCGGCGCACCGGGATTCGCGTAGTCGGGCCCAACTGCCAGGGGGTCAACATGCCCCACGAGGCCATGTGCGCTTCCTGGCCGCTGATCACCACGCGGGGGAAGATCGCCTTCGCCTCCCAGTCCGGCACGGTGGGCGCGGCCTTCCTGGATCTGGCGGCGGCCGAGCAACTGGGAGTGAGCGGCTTCGTGTCCCTGGGCAACCGGGTGGACGTGGACGAAGCCGAAGTCCTGAGCTATTTCAACCAGGACCCCCACACCGCGGTCATAGCCCTCTACCTGGAGGGGGTGAAACGGGCCTCCTATTTTCTCGACGCCTTGCGGGAAGTCACCAAGCCGGTGGTCATCCTAAAGGCCGGCCGCACCGTGCAGGGCGGCAAGGCGGCGGAATCCCACACCAAATCCATGGCCGGGGCCGACGCCATCTACGACGCCCTGTTTCGCAAGTATAAGGTCTATCGGGCCGACACCCTGGAGGAGCTTTTCGATTTCGCCAAGGCTCTGGCCTACCTCCCCAAGCCCGCCGGCCGGCGGCTGATGATCACCACCTCCTCCGGCGGGGCGGCCATTCTGGCCATTGACGAGGCCGAAAAGTGCGGCCTGACGGCGCCGGAGCCCAACCCCATCCTGCAGGAGCGGCTGCGGGAGATGCTGCCGGCCCACTGCCACGTGGGCAACCCGGTGGACCTCACCGGCGACGCCATCAGCGCCCCGGAACTCTATAAAAAGGTGATGGACAAGACCCGGGACGACTACGACACCCAGGTGGTGATCTTCGGCGACCCCATCCCCGGAGCGGCCCAGCAGGTTACTCCGGGGGGATCCGAGCTGGTGATCTTCCTGGGCGGCGCCGAAGTGGAACAGGAGGAACGGGCTAAGTTATACGAGGCGGGGGTTCCGGTCTTCCCCACCCCGGAGCGGGGCATCAAGGCCCTGGCCCAGTTTTTCCGCTTCGAGACGGCCCCGGCTGCGCCCCCCGGCCCGCCCAAGCTGGCGGTGGCTCCTGGTCTCAGACTCCTGCCCGCCGGCGAGGCCGCGGCGATGATCGCCCAGGCCGGCATCCCCGCGGCGGCCGCGCCCCTGGCCCGGGACGCCGACGAGGCGGTGAATCTGGCCGGGCAGTTCGGCTACCCGGTGGTCCTGAAGATCGCCTCCCCGGACATCGCCCATAAGAGCGACATCGGCGGGGTCCTGGTGGGCCTGGAAAACGACGAGGAAGTGCTCCAGGCCTTTGCCGAGATGATGGAGGCCAGCAAGCTCTTCGACCGGGTGGTCGAGGTCCACGGCGTCACCGTCTCCCCTCTGGCCAAACCCGGCGGCCTGGAGGTCATCCTGGGAACCGTCACCGACCCGCAGTACGGCCCCACCCTGATGTTCGGCCTGGGCGGGGTCAACACCGAACTCTATCAGGACGTGGCCTTTTGTATCCTGCCCGCCGACGACGAGGAATTGAAAGACCTGATGCAGCGCATCAAGGGCTATCCCCTGCTCACCGGCTACCGGGGCCAGCCGCCCCGGGACACCGAGGCGCTGTTGGCGGCCATGAAGGCCCTGGCCATCTTCGCCGGCAAACACCCGGAACTGGACCAGATCGAACTCAATCCCCTGCTGCTCTACGAGAAGGGCCTGTTCGCGGTGGACGTACGGATTTTCTCCAGGATTTAACGTTCGCACTGCGCACCGGCCGGTAGGGGCGGCTCTCGAGCCGCCCCTACGAACGCAACGTGCTCCCGGCGCACCATTATTGGGGGAAGGCCGTAATTTTATCTCGGCCCTCCCAGCACCTGCCTATTGGGGAAAATAATTTTTTGTTCCTTCATCCATTTTTGGGATATATTTATGGTGTTGAACCCAAGATAAAAATATTCATAAGTTTATCAACAAGATAACCGAGTTATAGAAAAATGAAGCAGATTAAAATTATAATTGAGAAGCATCCGGATGGTTATATCGCTTACCCGTTAGGCCTTAAAGGGGTTGTGGTGGGGCAGGGCGATTCATATGAAGAGGCTATGGCTGACATCAAATCTGCCATCGCCTTTCACATCGAAACCTTCGGGCCGGAAATGCTGGAAGCAGATCCCCCTATTTTGGAAGCTTTTATAGCTGAGGCAAGAATAGATAATTTATGACCAAGTTCCCTGTTGATGCACCGATTGCCCGGGTGATAAGGACTCTGGAAAGTTTGGGCTTTCGGATCATTCGTAGAAGGGAACACATCGCTATGCTGCGAGAAAATCCTGATGGCAGTAAGACCCCGCTGACCATGCCCGGCCATACTCGCATTAAGGCATCTACCTTGAGAAACATTTGCACCCAGGCAAGAATTTCCCGAGAAGACTTTTTGGCTGCCTACCACAAGGACTGATGTCCAACTTAGAATTCTTCCGCCTCCAGACCCGGCAAGAAGTCCTGGCCCGGTATCCCCGGTTTGCCCCGGTGGGTAGCGAGGAAGTGGACCTGGCCCAGGCCGGGGGCCGGGTGCTGGCCGCGGCCGTCACCGCGCCCGAGAACGTCCCCTCTTTTCTGCGGGCCAGCATGGACGGCTACGCCGTGCGCGCCCGGGACACCTTCGGGGCCAGCGTCGGGGCGCCCCAGTACCTGGAGGTCAAGGGCGAAGTGCGCATGGGGGCGGCGGCCCAAGACGCGGTACAGCCCGGCGAAGCCCGGCGGACCCCCACCGGGGCCATGCTGCCCCCCGGCGCCGACGCGGTGGTCATGATCGAGTACACCGCCGAACACCCGGACGGGACCCTGGAGGTGCGCCGGGCCGTGGCCCCGGGGGAAAACGCGCTTCACCCCGGCGAAGACGTGCGGGCCGGGGAGTTGCTCTTTGCGGACGGCGTCCGGCTCCGCCCCCAGGACGTCGGCTTGCTGGCGGCCTTAGGGAACGCCCGCCTGACGGTGCGGCGGCTCCCCCGGGTGGTCATCCTATCCAGCGGCGATGAGATAGTCCCCATCGAACAAAACCCCGCCCCCGGCCAGGTGCGGGACGCCAACGCCTACCTGGCCGCGGTCCAGGTGCGAGCCTGGGGGGGCCTGCCCATGCTTAAAGGAATCGTCTCGGATGATTTCGGGGCGATCCGGGCGGCCCTGGCCGCGGCGCTGGAGGAAACCGACCTCATCCTCATCTCCGGCGGCTCCTCGGTGGGGGCCCGGGACCTGACCCTGACGGCCATCGCCGACCTTCCCGGGGCCGAAATCCTGGTGCACGGAGTGGCCCTCCGGCCCGGCAAACCCACTATCCTGGCGGCAGTGGGAGAAAACCGGCCCCTGCTGGGCCTGCCGGGACACCCGGCCTCCGCCGCGGTGGTCATGGAGGTCCTGGGAAGGCCGTTGTTGGAACATTTGGCCGGTTTAAAGCCCCAGGCTTCCTGGGGCCGCAGCGTCACCGCCCGGCTTTCCCGCAACCTGGCCGGGGCCTCCGGCCGGGAGGACTACGTGCGGGTGCGGCTGCGCCGGGAAGGCGAGACCCTCTGGGCCGATCCGGTTTTGGGGCCGTCCGGGCTCCTTTCCCCCTTGGTGAAAAGCGACGGCCTGGTGATGATCCCCCTGGGGGTGGAAGGGCTGTTCAAAGGGGAAGAGGTAGAGGTGCGGCTGTTCGGCTGAGGGCCGGCGCGATTCCCCCATTTAGGGAATCGAGCAATTTCCGGGCGAATTTTTTCGGGGCAATGAAAATGTGGAACAGCCGCCCTCGGCTGTTCTTTAAAGAGCAGGCGAGGGCGCCTGCTCCACATTTTTTCCAAACTTCTCTGACCCTCACCCCCAGAACCAGACCACCGGAGGCGGATATTAACTTTATGAGGCAGTAGAGGTCTAACTTAGGGGAGGCTTTCGGCCAGCTGCAAAGATAAAATGGATAGAATCAGGCACGCTCGACCTTGCCCTTACCGCCCCAGGAGGCGATTATGCGTCATTTGACGGTCTTAGGTTTGATAATGATATTGACTTTCTCCGGGTGCGCCGCCTACGAACCCAAGGTGGCCCCCTTCAAACTGCCCGAGGCCTACCAGAACGTGCAGCGGGTGGCGGACACCTACGTGGCGGCCCGGGCCTGGAATAACGAAGAGGAGTCCCGCCAGGCCTTCGGCTTCAACATCATCAAGGCGGGCCTCTTGCCGGTGCAGGTGAGTTTCGACAACCGCGGGAACCAAATCCTGGCCATCGTCCCGTCCCAGACCTTCCTCATCAACCAAAGACAGGAACTCTTTCCGGTGCTGGCCGACCGGGAGGCCTACGACCGGGTGAACCGGGGCGCCAAGGTCAAGGAGACCGTCAAGGGCGCGGCTAAGGGCAGCCTGCTGGGTGGGGCCACCGGGGCCCTCATCGGCGCGGCCATCGGCGTGGTGGCGGGCCACAGCGCCGGGGATTACGCCCTCCGGGGCCTGACCATGGGCGCGGCCTCCGGGGCCGTTTTCGGGGGGGCCGGCGCGGCCGGCAACACCCAGGTGCCCCGCACCATCACCGAGGACCTGACCCGGCATAACCTGAAGAACACCCCCATCAGGCCCGGAGAACTGGCCTACGGCCTCATCCTCTTCCCCGGCGAGGCCGGCGCGCCCCAGTCCCTGCGTTTGCAGCTCAAGGGCGTGGACACCGGCCAGGTTTATACCCTGAATCTAGCGCTCTAATCCTTGCAGCGTTTGTTAGTCCTTCGTAGGGCGCGTCTCACGCGCCGAAAATGGTGCGTAAGACGCACCCTACGGCAAAACGTAAGCCGCGAAGCTCGGGAACCAGATTGGTTGGCCCCGTACAACTCCTTTGTCATAATTTACTGAATTCGCCTGTCAAATTTTTTCTGATTTTCCTGCGGTTGGCGATTTTCTTTTGCTTCCCCTGCTCCCCTGGTTTAATCTTTATAAATATTCGCTTCTGGAAGGAACTCTTATGAAAATTCACGAATATCAGGCCAAAGAATTGCTCAAGAAATTCCACGTGCCGGTGCCCGAGGGCGCGGTGGCCGACACCAACCGCCAGGCCCGCCAGGTGGCCGAGGAACTGGGAGACGGCCCCTTTGTGGTCAAGGCCCAGATCCACGCCGGCGGCCGCGGCAAGGGCGGCGGCATCAAGACCGCCAACACCCCCGAGGAAGTGGAGCGGGTGGCGGACCAGATTTTGGGCATGACCCTAATCACTCCCCAGACCGGACCCGAAGGCAAGCTGGTCAACCAGGTCCTGGTGGAGCAGGCCCAGGACATCGCCCAGGAGCTCTACCTGGGCATCGTCCCGGACCGCAGCCTGGGCCGGCCGGTGATCATGATGAGCGCCGCGGGCGGCATGGAGATCGAAGAGGTGGCGGCCCGCAGCCCGGAGCTGATCATCAAAGAGGCCATCAACCCCGTCACCGGCTGCATGAGCTACCAGGCCCGCAACCTGGTCTTCGGGGTGGGCCTTGATCCCAAGCTGCTGCGCCCGGCGGTGAGCTTCATCGAAAACCTTTACCGGGCCTTCGTGGCCCTGGATTGTTCCCTGGCGGAGATCAACCCCCTGGTGGTCACCAAGGACGGCCGGATGCTGGCCCTGGACGCCAAGCTCAACCTGGACGACAACGCCATGTTCCGGCACCACGACCTGGCCGCCCTGGAAGACCCCTCGGAGATTGATCCCCTGGAATTCGAGGCCCGCAAGCACCATCTCAACTACATCCGCCTGAGCGGCAACGTCGGGGCCATGGTGAACGGGGCCGGCCTGGCCATGGCCACCATGGACCTGATCAAGGCCGCCGGGGCCGAGCCCGCCAACTTCCTGGACGTGGGCGGCGGCGCCTCCGCCGAGATGGTGACCAACGGCTTCCGCATTATCTTAGGCGACCCTAACGTCAAGGGCGTGCTGATCAATATTTTCGGCGGCATCCTGCGCTGCGACGTGCTGGCCAACGGCGTGGTGGAGGCGGTGAAGACGGTGGACGTCAAGGTGCCCATCATCGTCCGCCTGGAGGGGACCAACGTGGAGCAGGGCCGGGAGATTTTGAACACCTCCGGGCTCAAATTCACCGTGGCCACCGACATGCGGGACGCGGCCCAGAAGGTGGCGGCGTTGGTGTCGTAGGGGCGGTGCTCGAACCGCCCTGAACGAGTTTGAGGTGAAAAGATGAGAACTCCCCTTTCCCTGGCTGCCGGGCTGGCCTTAATAATCCTGCTCCTGGTTGCGGCAGCGGCGGCTCAGGCTCCTGGAGGCGGCGCCGGCGCGCCGGCCGGTGCGGCCCCTGGTTTATATAATCCGCAAACCGTCGAGACGGTCAGCGGCGTGGTGGTGTCGGTTCCAGCCACCAAGGGGCAGGAAGGTTTCCCGGAGCCGGCCCGGCTCATCCTGGACACCGGCGCGGGCAAAATCCCCGTGGTCTTGGGTCCCGCCTGGTTTGTGGCGCAGCAGGGCCTGAAGATCGCCCCGCTGGATAAAATCGCAGTGACCGGCTCCCGCATCACCATCAAAGGGAAACCGGCCCTCGTCGCCGCGGAGATCAAAAAGGGCGGCCAGGTGATGGAATTGCGGGATAAGCAGACCGGCGCTCCCCGCTGGGGCCGCGGCGGGAAATAGCATCTCGGACTCACGGGATTAAAGTCCCCCTTTCTTAAAGGGGGATTTAGGGGGATTTTATATTGGCACAGGCCTCCGGCCTGTGACACCGGCTGGAAGCCGGTGCCACTGCTCCTGGAAGCAGGAGGCAGGTTATGGATAAAGGCAAGCTCAACTTCGTCATTGACGCCTTGATGTTTCTCTGCCTCATGGCCATGGCCGGGCTGGGGTTCCTGATGTACTACATCCTGCCTCCCGGCCGTACGGTCCTCCAGAAATACGGGCGCCAGATGGACCTCACCTGGCTGGGCTGGGACCGGCACGATTGGGGAGATATCCATCTCTACCTGGCTTTTCTGCTCCTGGGGCTGCTGACCCTGCACGTCATCCTGCACTGGAGCGTGATCGTGGGCCTGTTCGAGCGCCTGCTGCCCGATCCGGTGCTGCGGCGCAAGGTGGCCCTGGCCTTTATGGTGATGGCCTTGCTGCTCCTCTATTTTCCCTTCCTCATCACCCCGGAGGCGGGGGAGAAGGGCCGGGGCGGCGGCCGGGGCCTGGGCCGCCAGCGTTCCCAGGTGGGTGTCATAGAACAACGACTGGCCCAGGCTTTCATAGGGCGGGCTATGCCCGCCGAATTACGGCGGCCACAGGCCGCCCTATAATCTGCTCTTTAGAGAACAGCCGGGGGCGGCTGTTCCACATTTTTGGGTTAGGGAGGTGTAGGGGCGGTTATAGAACCGCCCCTACAGATAACCTAGCGCAATTCCAAATAAAAAATGAAATTAATTTCTAGAAAGGTTCCGATATGAGCGTTCTGGTAAATAACGACACCCGCGTGGTGGTGCAGGGGGTTACCGGCAAGGAAGGCTCCTTCCATGCCCTGGCCTGCGCCGAATACGGCACCAAGGTGGTGGCCGGGGTGACTCCCGGCAAGGGCGGCCAAAAGGTGGAGGCCATCCCGGTGTTCAACACCGTGGCCCAGGCCGTCAAGGAGACCGGGGCCAACACCGCCCTGATCTTTGTGCCGCCGGCCTTCGCGGCCGACGCCATCCTGGAGGCCGCCGCGGCCGGCTGCAAGCTGGCGGTCTGCATCACCGAAGGCATCCCCACCCTGGACATGATCAAGGTCATGGCCGTGCTCAAGGACAGCGGCTGCCGCCTCATCGGCCCCAACTGCCCGGGCATCATTTCTCCGGGCCAGGCCAAGGTGGGCATCATGCCGGGCCACATCCATAAGCCCGGCCCCATGGGCCTGGTCTCCCGCAGCGGCACGTTGACCTACGAAGCGGTGCACCAGATGACCCTGCTGGGCATCGGCCAGTCCACCTGCGTGGGCATCGGCGGCGACCCCATCATTGGCACCAACTTCATTGATATGCTACAATTATTCCAGGAGGACCCCCAGACCGAAGGAATCGTGATGATCGGCGAGATCGGCGGGACCGCCGAAGAGGAGGCCGCGGCCTTCATTTCCCGGCAGGTCACCAAGCCGGTGATCTCCTTCATCGCCGGGCAGACCGCGCCGCCCGGCAAGCGCATGGGCCACGCCGGGGCCATCATCTCCGGCGGCAGCGGCAAGGCGGCCGACAAGATGGCGGCCCTGACCCAGGCAGGGGTCACCGTGGTGGCCAATATCGGCGACCTGGGGCAGGCGGTGAAACAGCGCCTGGGGTACCGCGTCTAAGACTGAATGAAGATTCTGCTGCACATCTGTTGCGCGCCCTGCACGGTCTATCCGCTGGAGGTCTTGACCGCCGGCGGCCACCGGGTGCGCGGCTTTTTTTCCAATCCCAATATCCATCCCTATCAGGAGTATCTCCGGCGGGCCGAAACCTTGCAAAGCTACGCCGCCAAGGTCGGCCTGCCGGTGATCTGGGACCGCGACTATCCCCTGGAAGAATTCCTGCGGGACGTGGCCTACCGGGAGAAGGACCGCTGCCGCATCTGTTATTTTAAGCGTCTGGCCGCCACCGCCCGGGTGGCCCGGAGCGGCAAATTCGACGCCTTCACTTCCACCCTGCTGTACAGCAAGTTTCAAAATCACGAGATGATCCGCGAATTGGCCCAGGATTTGGTCCGGGAAGTGGGGGTGCCCTTCTATTACGAGGACTTTCGTAAAGGGTGGGCCAAGGGCCGGGCCAAGACCCAGAAGCTGGGGCTATACAAGCAGCAATATTGCGGCTGCATCTACAGCGAGCGCGACCGCTTTCTCCAGCCTGATTCAGGGCCGGCGCCGGTGAGCCGGCTGGTGAAAAGGTAGCCCGGGGCCGGGATAAGCCCAACGATGAACAACGACCGTCTGACCCTGACCAATCGGCCGGGAAACCTGAAACTATTGCTGGACTTCGTGCAAAAATGGGCCCGGGACCACAGCCTGCCCCCGACCAAGCTCACTTCATTGACCGCGGCGGCCGGGGAGATCTTTCAGCACCTGGTGCAACATGCCTACGCCCCCGGCGAACCCGGCTCCATTGCGGTGGAATTGGAGCTGCAGGGCCCCAGGTTGCGCCTGATGTTCGAAGATGACGCCTTACCGAATTTCATGATAAAAGGCCAGGACGATTCCGGGCTGGCGGAGAGCGGCAAAGAGGCGCCTCATCTCACCGGTCTGCAACACCTGGCGGAAAGCCTCATCTACTACCGCACCGTGGATCGCAAAAACCGCCTGGTGGTCTTCCTGAATTAAGACGGTTTTCGGTTTTCAGTTTTCGGCAAAAAGACTGCCAGGTTTAAACAGGTTTGGTTGCCGCAGAAACCGAATTTGCTGCAAGCATCCTGAGCAAAAAAATAGCACCAGCGACCTCGCGGCCAACCCCCCGCGGGCGCCGGTGCTAGATTTTAACTTTGGTGGATAATGCTGCCCGGTCAGGGCCGCCGGGAAAACTTTTTGGCCTTGGCGAAGGCCTCCTGGGCTTCCCGGGTCTTGCCGCGCTGTTGCAGAAATTCCCCCAAATAGTTCCAGCCCTCGGCGTAATCCGGCTTTAACTCTACGGCCTTGCGCAGTTCCTTTTCCGCTTCGCTCAGGTTGCCGGCGCGAGTCAAGACGCTGCCCAGCAGGCTGTGGGCCTCGGCCCAGTCGGGCTTGATGCTCAGGGCCTTGCGGAAGGCTTCGGCGGCCTGGGCGTCACGGCCCTCACCGGCCTGCAGCAACCCTTCCTTCAAATAGTCCTGCGCCGCCCGTTCTTTGGCGGCCTTCACTTTGTCGCTGACCTCGGCGGCCGGCGCCTGGGCCGCGCCACTCAGGGCCAGGCAGGCGGCCAAAACAATCACGCTAATCCGACGAACCATGCTGTTCTCCTTGAAAGGAAGATAAGAATTCTTGGTGGTGACCGACGGGTTGCGCCAAACATCAAGGTTTCCCTCGCCTTATTTATTACTTGCGCGGGGGCAAATCAACCCTGACATCAAATTTTTTAGGCTTTTTAGGGGATTGCCATTTTAACGGAGACCATCATTTGCCACCATCACAGCGGCCCCACCGAGGCCAGATAAAGGGCCACCTCCTCCACGCCGTCCGCCTGCACCAGGCGTTCCACTTCCTCGTCGAAAAAGGCCCCCACCGGGCAGACTCCCAAGTTCAGGGCGGTGGCGGCCAGCATCAGGTTCTGGCAGATATGGCCGGCGTCCAGGAACAGGTAGCGGATGGCCCGCTCCCGGTACTTCCATTGAGCCCGGTTGAGCACCCCGGTCCAGATGAAAACCGCCCCGGCGCTGCCCAGGAAGCCCTGGCCCAGCCCGGCCCCCACCAGGAGCTGGCGGAAGTCTCCGCCTTGCAGCAGTTCCAGGCTGAAATCGGGCACCTGGAAATGCCAGACTCCCGCCTCCACCCCCGCCACCCGGTGCACCGCCAGGTAGGTCTCCACCGGGTAGAGGGCCCCGGCGGAAGGCGCGGCCCGGAGGGCATAGCCCCGGCTGGCGTAAGTGATCCCCTGGGTGGCCCAGAGCAGGGCCGCCAATTCATCCTTGGTCAGGGGCCGGTCCCGGTAACTGCGCTGGGAGCGCCGCCGGGTCAGGCACTGCCAGAGGTCGGCCTGCTCCGGTGCGGCCTCGAATTTGAGTTGCAGGCGCTGTTCCGATTCAGGGTATTCTTTGTAGAGCGGCGCCCGAGGATAGGATGGCCCTCCGGCTCCCAACTCCTCGCGCCGGTAGCGGGTCCCGGCCAGATAGCGGCGGCCCAGACCCGGCTCTGTGTCGCTCATGCCTTCCTCCATGACCTCCGATTTACCCAGGTCAGTATTTGCCTTTACTGAAAGCCAAAAGCCGAAAGCTGAAAGCTACTTCCGCTCCTCCCGGCGGGGCCGGTTTCTTTCATAGATGATCTTTAAGCCCTTCAGGGTGAGATAGTCATCCACCGTGTCGATGCTTTTGGTCTCCGAAGCGATGAGGCAGGCCAGGCCGCCGGTGGCGATGACCCGGACCTTGTGGGGAGCCATGGCCTCCTTGATACGGCCCACGATACCGTCCACCAATCCGACATAGCCGTAAATGATGCCGGCGTTCATGCTGCTGATGGTGTCCTTGGCGATGATGTTCTTGGGTTTGGCGAAGATCTCCACCCGGGGCAGCTTGGAGGCCTTGAGGAACAGGGCTTCGCAGGAGATCATTACCCCCGGGGCGATGACCCCGCCCAGGTACTCGCCCTGGCGGGAGACCACATCGAAGGTGGTGGCGGTGCCGAAATCGACGATGACCACGGCGCCGTGCACCTGCTCGAAGGCGGCCACGGCGTTGACAATGCGGTCCGCCCCCACTTCCCGGGGATTGTCGTAGAAGATGGGCATGCCGGTCTTGATGCCGGGGCCTACCCACAGGGGCCGCACCATCAGGTAACGCTGGGCGAAGCCCTCCAGGGTATTGTTCATGGGGGGCACCACCGAGGAGATGATCAGGTCGGTGCCCGGTTCCAGCACCAGGCCCTGGGCCTGGAAGAGGTTGCGCAGCAGAATGCCCAATTCGTCGATGGTGGCTTCCTTCTCGGTGCGGATGCGCCAATCGCTCAGGAGTTGGTCGTTCCGGTAGACGCCGATAACCGTGTTGGTGTTGCCCACATCCATCACCACCAGCATGGGCCGCTCTCTCCTTAATTCAGCAAATGTCCCAGGGTCTGGGCCAGGTCTTGGGCCACCTGTTCGATCTGTTGTTGATCCTCGCCTTCAGTCATGATGCGCAGTTTGGCCTCGGTGCCGGAGTAGCGCACCAGCAGCCGGCCCTGGGAACCCAAAGAACGTTCCGCCTCCGCCAGGGCCTGCCGGGCTTTGGGTATGCTTTTCAGGTCCTTCTTCTCCTTGACCTGGATATTGATGAGCACCTGGGGATAATTTTCCATGAACGCGGCCAGGTCCGCCAGGGGTTTGTTTTCCCGCATCATCACCGCCAGCAGCCGCAGGGCGGTGAGGATGCCGTCCCCGGTGGTGGAGTGGTCCAGAAAGACCAGATGGCCGGATTGTTCGCCGCCCAGGACAAAATTCCCTTTTTTCATGACTTCCAAAACGTAGCGGTCCCCCACCGGCGCCCGCACCAGTTTTAGCCCTTGCTCTCTCAGAGCCACTTCCAGACCGAGGTTGGTCATCACCGTGCCCACCACGGTTTTACGGGGCAATCTTTCCCGGCGGAACATATCCAAGGCGCAAATGCCCAGGATGTGGTCGCCGTCCACCACCCGGCCGGTATGGTCCACCATGATGCAACGGTCGCCGTCGCCGTCGAAGGCGATGCCCAGGTCGGCCCGGTGGCGGGTCACCAGTTTGGCCATGGCCTGGGGATGGGTGGCCCCGCACATCCGGTTGATGTTTTTGCCGTTGGGCCGCACCCCGATGGGGATGAGCTCCGCTCCCAACTCCCCAAAGACCTCGGGCGCCACCCGGTAAGTGGCCCCGTGGGCGCAGTCCAGGACGATTTTGAGGCCGTCCAGTTCCAGCTCTTTGGGGAAGGTGCTCTTCAGGTAAGAGATGTAACGGCCCCGGGCATCGTCAATACGGAAGGCCTGGCCGATCTCGGTGGCCGTGGGCCGGGCGCCGTCCACTTCCGCGTCGGTCATCAGGTTCTCGATATGGGCCTCGATCTCATCGGGCAGCTTGAAGCCGTCGCCGGAAAAGAACTTGATGCCGTTGTCCTGGTAGGGGTTATGAGAGGCCGAAATGACCACGCCGGCGTCGGCCCGCATGGAGTGGGTGATGAAGGCGATGCCCGGGGTGGGCAGCGGCCCCAAGAGCAGCACGTCCACCCCCATGGAGCAGATGCCCGCGGTGATGGCGTACTCCAGGAGGTAGCCCGACAGCCGGGTGTCTTTGCCCACCACGATGCTGTTCCGTCCGGGGCCGTATTTGATGACATAGGCCAGAGCCCGGCCCAATTGCAGGGCCACCTCGGCGGTCATGGGATAGATATTGGCCACCCCCCGAACCCCGTCGGTGCCGAAAAGATGTCGCTCTTCCGTCATGCTCGTTTGACTCCAGAGACCAGCTTGATATTAACGCTTCTCCATGCGTATTTTTACCATAATTGCCGGTAAATGGAATCAGGACAGAGAAATTCGGCTAGATTTCGTCGGCCCAATGGATGCACTGCACGGGGCATTGGTCAATGGCCAATTGGATTTGATCTTCCGGGGCCCCGGTGGGGTTGATGACCTCCGAATGCCCCAGGGCTTCGTTGAGGCGGAAGACCTCGGGGCAGACCGCTTCGCAATTACCGCAGGCGATGCACTCATCGGTATTGATTACCGGAATTTTTTTAGCCATCTCCGAAGTCCTCCTGTGTAATGACGAGCTTAGATACACGAAAAAATGCAGCCTCAGGCTTTGCGTGAAAAGCTTCTCGTTAAGGTGGAACAGGCGCCCTCGCCCGCTCAGTAAAGAACAGCCGGGGGCGGCTGTTCCACATTTTCTCTGCCTCTGAAAATGATCCGCGCTCCAAGCTGATAATCTTGAACACAAGCGGTTTTGCCGGACTACCGATTTTAGAGCGCAAACCATTTCCAGGCCAAGACAGAAGAAGTTTTAACTGAAAACTAAAAACTGAAAACTAAAAACTGCCTCAAATAGGCGGGGCGATGGTAACCAGCAGGCGCAATTCGGTCTTCGCCCGGAGGCCGTGCGGTTCAGCGATGTCGCAGACCAGCACGTCGCCTTGGCGGGCCGGCAGCGTGGCCCCGTCTCTCCCTAGAAACTCCCCCTCCCCCTCCAACACTACCAGACTCAACTGCCCTTCGACGTCATGGGAGTGCACCGGCAGTTCCTGCCCGGCCTTAAAGTTGAAATTGAGGATTTTGAAATAGGGGGAGTCATGCACCAACAGCCTTCCAAAACCCTTTTCCGCAAAGCCGCCGGATTCATAAAGATTGATTTTTTTCATGGCGTTTCCTTTATGGCAGGGGCGAACCAAAGGTGCGCTACGCGAATTGGTGCGCAGTGCGCACCCTACATCTCGTCGGCCCAATGGATACAGGACACCGGGCAGGCGTCCATGGCTTCCTGGATCTTGTCGTCCGGCGCCCCGCCGGGATTGATGACCTGGGCGAACCCCAGGCTCTCGTTGAGCGTGAAGACCTCGGGGCAGAGTTCGGCGCAGGCGCCGCAGGCGATGCATTCGTCTTCGACGATGAAGGGGACATGTTCGGCCAATTTGTTCTCCTGAGTTTCGAGTTTCGAGTTTCGAGTTTCGAGAAAAAACCGCTCCGAAAGTATTTTATAAGTAGCGCAGGCTGAAAGCCTGCTGTCAAAGCTTTTTATAATTAAACTCGTTCCCAAGTGCAATGTGGGAACGAGATTCAAAGATGCATAGCGCCCAGCCCACCCGGCGGGCGCGGAGGCCCGCCCCACCAACCTTTCCTGCTCACTGCTTACTGCTCACTGCTCACTGCTGCAAAGCCATCTCCACCCTGAAGGTCTGGGACTCGGGCTGGCGGGTGAGGCCGAAGCCCAAACGCTTCACCATCTCCAGCATGGGCTGGTTGGTGGCCAGGACTTCACCCCAGAGGAGCCGCACCCCCTGCTCCCGGGCGATGGCGATGACCTGCTCCAGCAATTTGGGTCCCAATCCCTTGCCCTGCCAGGGGTCCGCCACGATGACGGCGAATTCGGCGGTCTCCCGGTTGGCCTCCATCACCAGGCGGCAGACCCCCATCATCACTTCCGGGCCCGGGGGCTGGCCGGTGGCCATCAGGCCCAGTTCCCGGTCGTAGTCATTCTGGGTGAAGCGGATGAGCATCTCGTGGGTCCACTTCTTGATAAGCCGGAAGTAGCGGAAATAGACGGTTTCCTCCGAACACTTGGCCAGGAAGTCGGAGACCAGCGGTTCATCCTCCGGCCGCATGGGGCGCAGCAGCACCGGGGTGCCGTCCCGCATCATCCAGTCGCTTTCATACTGGTTGGGATAGGGGGCGATGATGAGATGCCGGGGCGCCGGCACCGTGGCCGGCCGCACCACCAGGCGGGCGTCCACCCCCACGAAGCGGCCGCTGATGACCGACAGGGGATTGATGTCCAGTTCGACGATTTCCGGGAAATCCGTCACCAACTGGGAGACCCGCACCAGGATTTCGCTCAGGCGATTCAGGTCCGCCGGCGGGATCAAGCGGTAACCCTGGAGAATCCGGGCCACCCGGGTCTTCTCGATGAGCCGCCGGGCCAGGAGCAGGTTCAGGGGCGGCAAGTCCACCCTAATGTCCTGGAAGACCTCGGTAAAGGCCCCGCCGGCCCCGAACACGATCAGGGGGCCGAAATCCGGGTCCAGCTTGGCGCCGATGAGCAATTCGCAGTCGGCCTCCTTCTCCTGCTCCTGGACCGTCACCCCCAGGATGCGGGCCTCGGGCCGGTGGGCCCGGGCGTCTTCGATAATTTCGTGAAAATTCGCCAGAACTTCGGCTTCGCTATGAATATGGAGACGGATGCCCCCCACCTCCATCTTATGGCTGATATCCGGCGAATTGATCTTCATGACCACCGGGAAGCCCAGGTCCCGGGCCGCCGCGGCCGCCTCCGGGGCGCTGGCGGCCGCCACCGTGCGGTTCACCGGAATGCCGTAGGCCGACAGGATGGCCTTGGATTCCAGTTCCGTCAGGATGGTGGCCTGCCGGGCCAGGCACTGGTCAATGAAGGTTCGGGCCATGCGGGTATTGACGTGGAGTTCATAAGGCAGCCGGGGCGGGGTTTCCTGCAGCAGTTCCAGGCGCCGGGTGTAGTGGTACATCTCCATGAAGGTGTCCACCGCCTGTTCCGGGGTCTCGAAGGTGGGGATTTCGGCCTCGCTGAGGATCTTCACTCCTTCGGCCACCTCTTCCCCGCCCATCCAGACGGCAAAGACCGGCTTGGCCTGGCCCCGCACCTCCGGGGCCAGCGCCCGGGCCACCCCGGTGGGGTCGGTGAGGGCCTGGGGCGACAGAATGATGACCAGCCCGGGCAACTCCGGGGCCTTCAGGGCCTGGCGCACCACGGCCAGGTAGCGTTCCGGCGTGGCGTCCCCCAGGATATCCACCGGGTTGGCGCGGCTCCAGTAGGAAGGCAGGATCTCGCTCAGCCCCGCCAGGGTCTCTTCCCCCAGGGCGGCAGGCTCCATCTGCCAGCGGCCCAGGGCGTCCACCGCCATGACCCCCGGCCCGCCGGCGTTGGTGATGATCCCCAGGCCGCCGCCCCGGGGCAGCTTCAATTTGCCCAGGGCCTCGGCGCAGTCGAAGAGTTGGGCCACCGTGTCCACCCGGATGATGCCGGCCCGGCGCAGGGCCGCGTCATAGGCGGCGTCCTCCCCCGCCAAGGCCCCGGTATGGGAGGCCGCGGCCCGGGCCCCGGCCTGGCTGCGGCCGGCCTTGATGACGATGATGGGCTTGACCCGGGAGACGGAGCGGGCGGCGCTCATGAATTTGCGGTGTCTGGTCAGGCTCTCCATGTAAAGGATGATGGAGCGGGCCTTTTCGTCGTTGCCCAGGTAGTCGATCAGGTCGCCGAAGTCCAGGTCGGTCATGGAGCCGACGCTGACAAAGTGGCTGAACCCGATGTTTTTTTGGAGGGACCAGCCCAGGATGGAGCGGCAGAGGGCGCCGCTCTGGGAGACGAAGGCGAGACTGCCCGGCGGCGGCGTCTGGGGGGCCAGACTGGCGTTGAGCCGCGCAAACGGGGCGATCAGCCCCATACAATTCGGCCCCAAATAGCGCACCCCGGCCTTGACCGCCTCCTCCTTGATGGCGGCTTCGATCTCCTTGCCTTCCGGGCCCGCCTCCCGCCCCCCGGCGGAGACGATGATGGCCGCTTTGATCCCGGCCTGGCCGCAGTCTCTGATGACTCCGGGGACGTCTTTGATGGGGATGGCGATAATGGCCAGGTCCGGCGGAGCCGGCAGGACGCTGACCGCCGGATAGGCGGTGATCCCCAGGATTTCCGGGTAATTCCGGTTAATGGGATGGACGGCCCCGGTAAAACCGCCCTGGCGCAAATTCTGCACCAGGGTCCGGCCGATGCTGCCCGCTTTTTCACTGGCGCCGATCACCGCCACCGATTCGGGCTTGAAAAAGTTGTCGAGGAGAAGTCTTTTCATGGTCGCGTCCTTAGCCCGCAGGGTGCGTTCTATGCGTCAAATATCCCCTGCTAAGAGGCAGATATACCTGACTGCTGAAAACCGAGTCCCACTCAAAAATGATTCTGCCTCATCTTAACGAGGGCTGAACGTCTAAAATTTGGCAAGGTCCCCCTTAATTAAAGGCGATCGCGCTCTTCAGGCTCGACATCCGGCACCTGGGCCAAAGCAGCCTCGTATTTGGTTCTACTACCCCGTTGGGCCCGGGCTTGCAGGTAGTCCTCCGTCATGAGTGCGGCCATCTTTTCCGCTACTGCGGTGGTAATGAACTGGTTGATGGAAATTCCTTCTCTGGATGCCAATTCCTTCAATCTTTTGTGTAGCGACTGGGGAAGTCTGAGGCTTAAGGCGCTCATGACACGACTCCAAGGTGTCTGAGGAACTCTACCGGCGTCAAGGCCAAGATGCCAAACCGTTCACAACCGACGAAGTCCCGGAGGTTGTTAGTGACGATAAACCGGCAGTTTGCCGCGACTGCCAGTTCAAGAACCATGTCGTCCCTGGGGTCCTTTAAATATGGCCGCCAAAGGAAAAATACCTGGTGATGCCGCGCCGCCGAACAATAATAATCAAGCACATCCTCAATGGCTGCGCGTGGCAGCGGTATGCCAGTCTCGGGCCGCAGCAATACGTCCTCATATTCCATTAGGAGGGGCACAGACAGGTTGACCCCAAAACGCCCGGACCCCACCAGGGAGAGTAATCTAAAAGCGGCTCCCCGGCGGGAACGCAACCCAGCCACAAAAACATTCGTATCAATAACGATCTCGGGGTCCGCCATATTGGTATTATATATGACACCATATAAAAATCAACGCTTTAAGGTTCTGTTTAAATGACCTTAACTTCCCGTGAAAAGCAATTTTACGTCCTTTCTTTCTTGCCGCCATAAAAGATGGTCACCCGGTGGCGGTCCGGGCCGGTGCGGCCCCGGCCGCAGCGGCTCAAGGCCGGTGATTCCCGGTGCGAAAGCCGCTGCCAGTCCCGGGGGTCGCCGGTGGCGCCGCCGCCGGCTTCTCCCACCACCACAAGATAATGCAGAAATTCCGCCTGGCAAATCCGGGCCAGGGACTGCCCCGGCGGCGGCCAGGCATAGAGCGCCGCCTGGGGCCGGAAAGCATCGATTATCTTAAAAACATCGCCCTGCTCCACCTTTGGATGGACCGGGAGACCCGACTGAAATTCCCCTTCGCCCTTGTCCACCGCCCGAAAGGCGATACCGGACGCCTCACAGAGCGGCGCCAGGGCCGCGGCGAGATAGCCCCGGCCGGCCCCGGCTTCCAGGAGGCGCCTAATCTTCAGAAGTCGCAAAAACCGCAGGAACCGCGGCGGCCACTCCCGGGAAGGAAAAAAATAGACCCCGGTGGCTTGGGACAGGGCCATGAGCCAGGCCGCCGGGTCCGGTGTTTGGTGCAGCAGCTCCTGCCAGCGGGCCTCGGGCAGCAAATAATCCAGCGGCCCCTCCCCCGGCTCCGGCAGGCGCACCAGGCTCCGGGCCCGATTCGCGAATTGCCGCTGCCGCCGGAAGTTTAAGGTGGTCAACATATTGTTTTGCCTAAAGTTTATTGCCGAAATATCGGCCGACGATGCTTTATGGTTGAAGCCCGCCTATGATTGTGAAATAATCCTCATGATAATGCCAGAATTTCTCCAGGATTAAAGAGCAAAAAGACCTCGATTTCAAGATCATGGCCCATCTCGCCTTAAAATTTGCCGCGCCCGGTCTGCGCCTGCTAGATATTCTGGGGCTGGCGTTGCTTCTCATGCTGGCCGGGGTGGGGGGCTGCAAGTCCGGCTCCCCCGGCGCGGGCCGGGCCATCTGCGTGGCCGGCTCCACTTCGGTGCAGCCTTTTGCCGAAAAATTGGCCGAAATCTTCATGCATCTCCATCCGGAGATGCGCGTCGACGTGCAGGGCGGCGGCTCCAGCGCCGGCATCCATGCCGCCACCCACGGGGCCGCCAACCTGGGGGCTTCCTCCCGGGAGCTGCTCGGCCCGGAAAAGCAGCTTATCGAAATTCCCATCGCCTATGACGGCATTGCGGTCATCGTCAACCCCGCCAATTCCCTGGCCGATCTCCAGGTGGACCAGATTCGGGAAATCTTCGCGGGCCAAATCACCAACTGGCGGGACCTGGGGCTGCCGCCCCAGGCCATCGACGTCATTAACCGGGAAGAGGGTTCCGGCACCCGGGAGGCCTTCGAGCACCTGGTCATGGGTAAAAAAGAAGTCAGCCCCGCCGCCATGGTGCAGGATTCCAACGGCGCGGTGCGGGAGATTGTGGCCGGCGACCCCAATGCCATCGGTTACATCTCCGCCGGTCTGGTGGACGACCGGGTCAAGGCCCTGACCATCGAAGGGGTCGCCCCCACGGTGGAAAATATTAAGAATCATACTTATAAATTGCGGCGCCGCTTCCTGCTGGTGAGCCGGGAGGCCGTGACCGGCTCCTGCAAAAACTTCATCGATTTCGTCCTGAGTCCCCAGGGTCAGCAAATTCTGGAAAAAGAAGGGCTGGTGGGAGTGAACTGATGCAGCAGGGCAAATTCATCGAGCGGGTCCTGTTGCTCCTGGCCCTTTCGTCCGTTACCTCCCTGGCGCTCATCACTGTGTTCATCTTTTTAGAAGGCGCGCCCCTCATTTACGCCACCGGTCTCAAGAATTTCCTGGCCTCCAGCCATTGGGCTCCCACCAAGGGCCACTTCGGCATCCTGGCCATGATCGTCTCCTCGCTCTTGGTGACCCTGGGGGCCATGGTCATCGGGGTGCCCCTGGGGCTGAGCTGCGCCATCATCCTGGCGGAGTTCTCCCCCACCCGCCTGAAGCTCATCCTGAAGCCCACCCTGGAGCTGCTGGCGGGCATTCCCTCGGTGGTTTACGGCTTTCTGGGGGTGGTCTGGCTGGTGCCGCTGATCCGCAACTATCTGGGCGGCCCGGGTCTGTCGCTGTTGGCCGCGGCGGTCATTCTGGGCATCATGATCCTGCCCACCGTCATCAGCATCTCCATTGACGCCCTCACCGCGGTGCCGGATTTCTACCGGCAGGGCTCCATCGCCCTGGGGGCCACCCAGTGGCAGACGGTGCGCCGGGTGGTGCTGCCGGCGGCCTCCTCCGGCATCATCACCGCGGTGATCCTGGGCATGGGCCGGGCCGTGGGCGAGACCATGGCGGTGATCATGGTGGCGGGCAACGCCCTGAAGATGCCCACCTCCGTCCTGGACCCGGTGCGCACCCTCACCAGCAACATCGCCCTGGAGTTGGGCTACGCCGCCGGCCGCCACCGGGAGGCCCTGTTCGCCACCGGCATCGTGCTCTTCATTATTATCATGATTCTCAACCTCAGCGCCACCCTGGTCACCCGCCGGAGGTAAGCCGCCCGTGCGTCTGCATCCCCAGACCTCCGAAGCCCTGATGAAGACCCTGCTGTGGTCCATGACCGGCTTCACCCTGCTCATCCTGATCTTCATCATCGCGGACATCTCCATCAAGGGCCTGCCCCAGGTGACCCTGGGGTTCCTGGTGCACGAGCCCCAGGATATGGGCCGGGCCGGCGGCATCTTCTCCACCATCGTGGCCACCGCCTACATCACGCTGCTGGCCATCCTGCTGGCCGCGCCCTTCGGGGTGGGCACCGCCATCTACCTGACCGAATACACCCGGGAGGGCTGGACCACCCGGATCATCCGCTTCGGGGCCGAATGCCTGGCCGGGGTGCCCTCCATCATCCTGGGGCTGTTCGGCTTCGTGTTATTTGTTATGAAATTGGGCTTCGGCTGGTCGGTGCTCTCCGGGGCCCTGACCCTGGCGGTCATGGTCTTGCCCATCATCATCCGCACTTCGGAGGAGGCCATCAAGGCGGTGCCCGAGGAGTACCGCCAGGCCTGTTATTCCCTGGGGCTGAGCCAGTGGCAGACCGTCACCCGCATCGTGCTGCCTTCGGCCCTGCCGGGCATCACCACCGGCATCATGCTCAGCGTCGGCCGCTCCCTGGGGGAGACCGCGGTGCTGCTCTTCACCGCCGGCGCCGCCCTGCGCACCCCGGTGTCGGTCTTCGACTCCGGGCGCACCATGGCGGTGCATTTCTACATCCTGGCCCGGGAGGGCCTCTCCATGCCCAACGCCTACGGCACCGCGGCGGTCCTGGTGGTCTCGATTTTGGCCATCAACCTGACGGCCTATACCATGATGCAAAGGTTGATGAAAAGGTATTCTTGAGTTTCGAGTTTCGAGTTTCGAGTTTTTAGTTTTTAGTTATAGACCCTTATGAACCAAAAGGACCAACCCAAAATCCGGGTCGAACACCTCTCCTGCTGGTACGGGGATTTTCAGGCCATTGACGATCTGTCCCTGGAAATCCGCCCCCGGGAGGTCTTCGGCCTCATGGGACCGGCCAAGAGCGGCAAGTCCACCTTTCTCCGGGTCCTGAACCGCATGTGCGACCTCATCCCCGGCGTCCGGGTGGAAGGCGGCGCCTGGCTGGACGAGGAAGACCTCCTGGCCCCGAACTGCGACCTGGTAAGGCTGCGCCGCCGGGTGGGCCTGGTCTTGAGCAAGCCGGTGCCCCTGCCCCGCTCGGTGCTGGAAAACCTGATCCTGGCCCCGCGCCTGGCCGGTAAAAAAGACCGGGAGGAGTTGGCCGCCCTGGCCGAGGCCAGCCTCAAGGCCGCCCAACTCTGGGAGGAAGTCAAGGACCGGCTGCACGATTCAGCCCTGAACCTCTCCGGCGGCCAGCAGCAGCGCCTCTGCCTGGCCCGCACCCTGGCCATGGAGCCCGAGGTCATCCTGCTGGATGAGCCCACCAGCGGCCTGGACCCCATTTCCACCGCCAAGATCGAACAGACCTTGTCGGAATTGAAAAAGAATTATACTATCATCCTGGTGAGCAACAACACCAAGCAGATCGCCCGGGCCACCGACCGGACCGCCTTCCTGCTCATGGGCCGCCTGGTGGAGGTGGGCGACACCCAACGGGTCTTCACCATTCCTAAAGATACTCGCACTGATGACTATATCTCCGGCCGCTTCGGATAGCCCCCTGCAATGCCCCCTCGAAGGGATCATCACCCTCCGGCATCTCAATCTTTATTACGGCGACTTTCACGCCCTGATTGACAACAATGCCGCCTTTAAGGCGCGCACCATCACCGCCCTGATCGGCCCTTCGGGCTGCGGCAAGTCCACCCTGCTGCGCACCCTGAACCGCATGAACGACCTCATCGAGGGGGTCAGCATCACCGGCGAGGTGATCATTGACGGCGAAGACATCTTTGGACCCGCCGTTGACCTCACCCAGTTGCGCAAGAAGGTGGGCCTGGTCTTCCAGCGCCCCAACCCCTTTCCTCTGTCCATTTACGACAATGTGGTCTATGGGCCGCGGCTCCACGGGCGGCCGAAAAAGGCGGAACTGGAGGCGATTCTCACGCGTTCCCTGGAAGCGGTGCAGATGTGGGAGGAGGTCAAGGACCGGCTCCAGGTCTCGGCCCTGACCCTCACCGAGGAGCAGCAGCAGCGCCTCTGCATCGCCCGTTTGCTGGCGGTGGAGCCGGAGATTCTCCTGATGGACGAGCCCTGTTCGGCCCTGGACCCCCTGGCCACCCTGCGCATCGAAGAACTGATGCAGCAGTTGAAAAAGAACTACACCATCATCATCGTCACCCACAACATGCAGCAGGCGGCGAGGGCCTCGGACGACTCCGGTTTCATGCTCCTGGGCGAACTCATCGAATTCGGCCCCACCGCCACCCTCTTCACCCGCCCCCGAGACGAAAGGACGGAGGATTATATCACCGGGAAGTTTGGGTGATTCTTTTCGCAGGGCGCTTCTCCCGCGCCTTTATCGGTGCGTAGGACGCACCCTACCCTGCTCACCCCATCGCTACAGCCAAGCGTGGGGGCGCGGCAGCCATCCCCGCAGG
>CAZOCQ010000012.1:20215-25615 GCA_964578335.1 uncultured Desulfobacca sp. | reverse complement strand
TCTTCCGGGCGCAGACAGCGCAAACTGTAGTCTTCCTTTTTGAAGGCCTGGAGGCAGCGCTCCAGAACGTGGTCGGAGGACAGGGCCAGGTCGAGTTGGCGGCAGAAGGCCATGAGCAGTCCCGCCAGTTCCATGCTCTCTTCGGTTTCCAGCATGGAGAGTTTCACCAGGCGGCCCTGGACCAAATCCCCCTTGGCCTGGGCCTTGAAGCCCAGGTCGTCGAGGATCTGTTTCAGCAGCCGGGCCCGGCGCTCCCGGCGCTCCACCGCGGCGGCCCCGCCCTTGAACTGGAAGCTGATGTAGTTGTCGTTGCGCTCTTCGGAAATGTAGGCGTCCACCATGCCGAAGTGGTAGCCCAGGCGGGAGTTGAAGTTGAGGTAGGAGTCGGTGATGATGGCGAAGCTCTTGCCCCCCAGGCCGCGTTCGGCCTTGCCCATGTCGTACATGGTGTTGGCCCAGACCGAGAGGAAGCCCTTGAGGTCCGGGGCCACCGAGCCGGCCCAACTCACTCCGGGGTGATGAAACCCCCGCAGCAGGGCCTTGAAGGGCCGGGAGACGATGTCGGCTTCGGTAACTTTCTCCAGGCCGGTCACTTTCAGGCCGCCGCCCAGGTCCAGGACAAAGAGGTTCAGGGGCAGATCGGTGTCCAGGCGGCTGACCCGGGGGGAGTCCAAGGCCCGCTCCACCTCCGGGGTGAACATGGCGTCCATGGCCTTTTCGTGGCAGAAGCGGGTGATGTCGTGCAGGGTCTGGCAGTTGGCCGCCTTAAAATCCGGGCTCTCCGGGTCCAGGAGATTCAGGGGCGTGGCCAGCTTCAGGATGCGCCGCAGCTTCTGGAACACCGGAGAGGTCTTCAGGTCTTCGTCGGCCTCCGGCTGGCGCCCCAGGAGTTCGGTGACGATGCCGGGATAGACCCGGGCGGCGTCGGCGTCCACCGTGACGATCTGGCCGGGGTGCAGCACCCGGGTGGCGCCGCCCACGTCCACCAGGGTGGGGATGCGGAATTCCCGGGCCAGGATGGTCATGTGGTCGGTGGGGCTGCCCACTTCGGTGATGATGGCGGCGATGCGGTCCATGGCCAGGACCAGGCGGGCCGAAGGCTGGCGGGCCACCACCACCGCCCCGGGGGGGATGGCGGCCACGTCCTCATCGTGCAGGAAGAGGTGGACCCGGCCGGCCACGGCGCCGCCTACCGCCCGGACCCCGAAACTGAGCAGCGGCGGGGCCGCCGGCTCCGCCGGTTGTTCCCGGGGGGCGGCGGCGAACCTGGGGGTGCTCACCCGCAGGGGCCGGGACTGCAAGATGACGATATTGCCGGCCTCGCCCACGGTCCATTCGATGTCCTGGGGACCGCCGAAATGGTCCTCCAGGATGAGGGCGATCTCCGCCAGGGTGCGGGCCTGGACGTCGGTGAGGGAAGGCGCCGCCACCCGGCGGGCCGGCAGCTTTACTTCCGCCACTCCGCCGGCCGGCAGGCAGGCCAGGGCCACGGCTTTTTCCGGCACCCGCCGCTGCCGGATGGGGTGGCCTTCCTGGCGGGAGACCTCGTACAGGTCCGGGGAGATGGTGCCGTCCACCGCGTATTTGCCCAGGCCCCAGACCGAGGTGATCAGGACCCGGTCGGCCTCCGGGGCGTGGGGGTCCTGAGAGAACATGACCCCGCTGGCCCGGGCCGGCACCATGGTAAGCACCCCCACCGCCATGGGAAGCTGGTTTACGGAGAATTGCTGGTATTTCCAGTAAAAGATGGCCCGGGAGGTGAATTTGCTGGCCACGATCTCCTTGTAGTGCTCCGGCAGTTGGGCCGCGTCCACGTTGAGCAGGGTGGCGAACTGCCCGGCGAAGGAGAACTCCGTGTCTTCGCCCACGGCGCTGGAGCGCACCGCCAGCCAGGGGGTGGGCAGCACTTCGGTCGCGCGGCTGATGGCCTCTTCCAGGTCCGTCGGTAGGGGGGCCTGGCGAATCATCTCCTGAATCTCCCGGCTTAAAACTTCCAGGCTCTCCAGGTCGTGAATGGGGGCTTCGGCCAGCCGGGACTCCAGTTCCTCAGCAAGTTCGGCGCCTTCCAGGAAGCGTTTATAAGCCGAGGCGGTGATGGCGAAGCCCTGGGGCACCGGCAGGCCGATGCGGTTGCCGATTTCCCCCAGATTGGCCATCTTGCTGCCCACCGCGGCGGCCAGTTCCCGGTTCAGGGCCGACAAGGACAGAATATAGGGAGTTTCCGGGATGGTGGGGACCGCGGCCAATTCCCGGCTTATTTCCTCCCCGAGACGGCGGCAGAGGTTGTTTAGTTCCCCGTAACGGTTATCGGTGAGGAGATTGAGCTCGCCGGCTATGGCGGTAACGCTGGCCACCAGGCGGCCGGCCTGGGTTTCCAGGTAACCGGTGTCGAACAGGAAATCCCCGGAGAGCTTTTCCTCCATGTCGGCCATGGTTTCCAGGGCCCGGTTGTTTTCGGTCAACAAGCGGCGGAAATGGCCGAACTGCTCCTGCAGGCGGGTGGCCTCGTCCACTTCCTCTTTTAGAAATCGCCGCAGGAATTTAAACATTGTAGCCAGTAGTCAGTAGTCAGTAGCCAGTAGCCAGTAGTCAGTAGCCAGTAGCCAGTAGCCAGTAGCCAGTAGCCAGTATTAAAACCCAGTCTTGACGCTAGGTTTTCGTTGAAGCTATAAGACCGTTTATAATGCGTCCAACTTCCGACGCCTGCTCTAATAAGCTGGTAGCCTCTATTTCAGTTATATATTCAAGATTTTTAGCTATCATAATTTGGGTTTCCAGTTCTGAGAGTGATCCTCTGGCATTACCTAAAAATACTCTAAATTCTCCCTTTGATATGCGTCCCTGACCTTCAGCAATATTGCTCGGGATAGAAACTGCGGCTCTACGAAGTTGGCTGGTGAGGCCAAAAATCTCTTCTTTCGGCAATGTTTTTGTCAGGCGATAAATTTCGGTGACCAAATCCATAGCCTTTTGCCAGCCGATTAAGTCCATATAATATCTTGTCATTCTTTATCGACCCCGCTCCTCAGGTTTAACCAGAAAAATCAGTCTCAGCTACCAACCATTTACCACTGGCTACTGGCTACTGACTACTGACTACTGACTACTGACTACTGACTACTGGCTACTGACTACTGGCTACTGGCTACTGCTTCTTCAACGCCGCCAGTTCCCCCTGCATCCGCTTCCATTCCAAGGCCCGCCGGATGGTGATCAAAATGGTCTCCTTGCGGAAGGGCTTGGTGATGAAGTCGTAGGCCCCCTTCTGGATGGCCTCCTCGGCGGTCTCGATGGTGCCGTAAGCGGTGATGATGATGATGGGCAGTTCGGGGTTGCTCTTCTTGACAATATCTATCAGGTCCATGCCGTCCACCAGGGGCATCTTCAGATCGGTGATCACCAGATCGTAGTGGTCCTCCTGGAGCAGTTTGCTCACCTCCAGGGGATTGTTGGTGGTGATCACCTCGTAGCCGGTCTTGTCCATCAGGATGGTCTTCAATAATCTGAGCATATTGGGTTCATCGTCCACCACTAAGATCCGTTCCGGCATATCATCCTCCTGGGTTGGGCCGTTAATTTTAATAATAGCTGCTGGCGGTCTTTTCTTGCCGTTCCTCACCGGACGTCGCCTCCACCTCCTCCGGCTCCGAGGCGATGGGCAGGTACACGGTGAAGGTGGTCCCGTGCTTTTCAGGATACTCCTCCGCCGGGTAGGTGGTAAAGATAATATTGCCGCCGAATTTGGTAATAATGCCATAACTGGTGGACAAGCCCAGACCGGTGCCCTCGCCGGTCTTCTTGGTGGTGAAGAACGGATCGAAGATCTTGCTCTGGGCTTCCCGGGGAATGCCGTTGCCGGTGTCGCTGAATTCGATGGCCAGACGTTTGCCGTCCGCGGTCCGCTTGGTCAGCACCTTCAGGACGCCGCCGCCCTTCATGGCGTCCCGGGCGTTGTTGATTAGATTGATGAAGACCTGCTGCAACTCCTGGGGATCGCCGGCGGCCAGGGGCAGATCGGGGGTCAACTCGCTTTCCAGACGAATCTTTTTGGTAAGCAGGGTATTCTTAATCACCGCCAGGGTCTTTTCCAGGATTTGATTGATCTCGGCCCGGGTTTCGGTGCGCTCCGGGGCCCGGGCGAAGGTGAGCAGATTTTCCACGATCTTTTTGCAGCGCAGCCCCTCTTCTTCGATGACCTGCAAGGTCTCGTGGACCTCCGGCAGCTCCTGGGTCTGTTCCAGCAGGTGTTCGGTAAACCCCAGGATCACGGTCATGGGATTGTTGATTTCGTGGGCCACCCCGGCGGCCAGGGTGCCGATGGAGGCCAGCTTCTCCATGTTGATCATCCGGTCTTCAATGGCCTTGCGGCCGGTGATGTTCCGGGAGATGATCTCGTAGGCGAAGATCTGCCCCTGCTCGTCCTTGATCCCCACGATGCTGGTGGAGAACCAGAATTCCTGGTCGCCAATGCTCACCTGGTGGCGTTTGGAGCGCACCCGGCCGGTCTCTTTCACCTCCCGCAGCCAATCCATGTGAAAGTCAGCGGATTTTGGGGTCAGGAGATCGTACAGGGTGCGACCGATATAGTCCTGGGGCTGGCCCTCCGTCTTCGGGTCGGCGGTCCGCAGGGAAGAGACCCCGGCCCGGGCCAGGGCAAAAAGGTTGGTGGCGTAGCGGTTAATGGAGAGGATGCGGCCGGTTTCGTCCACGGTGTAGATCAGGTCGGCGGCGTTCTCCACCAGAGCCTGATAGCGGGCTTCGGACTTCTGCAATTTCTCTTTCTGGCGGGTGACTTCCTGCTCCAGGCTCTCGGAGAACTGCTGCTCATAACGGAAATTCAACATCACGATGGTGCCGGAGAGGACCACCAGACCGATGATCACCTGCATCCAGAACTGGCGCAAATATAGGGAGTGAATCACTCCCTCCACTTCGCTGGCCGGGGCCACCACCGCCACCGACCAGGAGGGCATCGGCTGATTGGTTTGCACCAGGGACGAGTCTCCCAAATTCACCGGGGCATAGGCGATGAGCTTCTGAATCTCCCCGGCCATACCGGCGTGCCAGCCGGAAATATAGGCGCCGGAGCCTTCCTTGCCGGCCAGCATCTTCTCCCGCTGGATCTGATTGATGGCGTCAAAGGAAATGGCCGGCATCCTGGCCTTACGCACCGTGAAGGCGTTTCTGCCGATGAAGTCCCGCTCCGGATGGGCCAGGAAGATGCCTTCCTTGTCCATGATCCAGGCGTAGCCGGTCTTGCCGCTTTTGATTTGCTGGGTAAACTTGCTGGCCAGTTGGTGGGCGTCAATGTAAAAGACCAGGACCCCGGCGAAGGCCCCGGAAGGATGCGGGTGGCTGTCGTCCACCGAGACTTCGTAAGTGGGCATGGCCATGATGGTG
>CAZOCQ010000012.1:7978-20205 GCA_964578335.1 uncultured Desulfobacca sp. | reverse complement strand
CCAACAAAATCGGGGACCTGGGTGGACACCGGGCTCACAAAAACATGGCCTTTGTTTTCCGGCTTGCGGGCCCAATCCAGATAGGGGGCGTCTTTAAAAGAGCCGGTGGTAATATGGTCCATGCCCCTGGCATCCAACAGGTAGGCCCGCCGGCCCTCGGCGTCGAGGCGGAAGATCTCCACCACCCCTTCCTCCCGGACGCTGGCCAGGGTGGCCCGCATGCGGTTGGCCCAGGTGAGGGGCTCCAGGTATTGGACGGAAGGGGAAAAGTTCAGGGTACTCAATTCCCTTTTCAAAAAATTGATATCCTGTTCCAAAAGGCCGGCGGTGTGCCGGGCCAGCACCAGTTGCTGCTGGTTGAAGTCTTCCTTGACGATCTCCCGCATCTGGTTGGCGCTCTTCAGCCCCAGGTAGATGCTGGCCCCCAGAAGGGCGAAGTTCACCGCCAGCAACAGGGCCAGGGCGTGCCGGGAAACGAGGAAAGGAAAGCGCCGCATCGGCTGGTCATCCTTTGGCTTAAATAAGCTATTATAAATAAAATCCTTAGTTTCTTCTATATTTTAGCCAATCCGGGAAAACCGGTCAAGATAACTCCGAATAGCTCGCTCCGCCCTGGAAATTAGGCGCCGAAAGCTCTAGACGATGCGCCGCTGATGCGCAAAATTACGCTTCAGCGCTCAATTGCCCCTTAGTCCAGGAGAACGCCGTCAATATGCGGTTTGCGGCGCAATTTTGCACACCCTACGGCCTGAAAACCCAATCCTGAAACCTGAAACCTGAAACCTGAAACCTAAAAAGGCGGCTCCCAGGGGAGGAGAGCCGCCGGTTACGAGGTTATTGGAGGGGGCAAATTAAAATCAGTCTTTGACCACCAGCACCGAACAGGGGGAGTGGGTCACCACCTCGGAAGCGGTGCTCCCCAGGAAGGACGAGGTCTTGGCGGCCAGACCGCGGCTGCCGATGACGATGAGGTCAACCTTGCGATCTTTGGCCACCGCCACGATCTCCTCCGCCGGGGAAGGCCCGGTGGCTAAAAGGGCTTCCACGCCGTTGACCCCGCAGGCCTTGACCTGATCCTGGGCCATGACCAGGGCCGCCTCCGCCTGGGCCTTGGTCTTGTCGGCGATGTACTTGCCCTCTTCCAGTTCCGGCATTTCGATGGAGACCGCCAGGAGAATCAAGGAAGAGGAGGCCTGGGCTTTGGCCAGGTCGCAGGCGGAAGCCACCGCCTTCAGCGAGTAAGACGAGCCGTCCACGGGCACCAGGATCTTCATGACTTCACCTCTTTAGCGGCATAAGCCGATTTCTCGGCCTGCTCCTTCTTGAAACCGCCCCACAGCTTGACCATGATCACCGCGCACATGCCCAGGGCGGCGCACATGACCATCCATTGGGAGGCGATGTTATACTGAAACTGTTTCAAAGCCACAGAAATGCCGGCCAGAATAACCATGATGGCGAAGAGCAGCCGGATGCCGTAGCCCCGGATGTATTTGACCGCGGTGACGCCGATCTGGGCCCCGATGGAGGCGCCGATGAGCATCAGAATGGCCGCGATGATCTCCACCCGGGCCTTGACTCCATAGGTGAAGCAGCCGAAAGCCCCGGAAAACAGCACCGAGAACAGGTCGGTGCCCACCGCGATGGCGGTGGGACAACCGATCAAGTAAATCAACGCGGGCATGCGGATGAAGCCGCCGCCAACCCCCAGGAACCCCGAGAGCCAACCGGTGAAGAGAAAAACGAAAGTCACGGTCCAGAAAGATATGGTGATGCCCGAGGCCGGGAAGTGGATCATGGGCGGGATGTTCCAGGATTTTTTGGCCGGCGGGGCCACCCCCGCTCTGGCGGCGGCCGCCGCCTTGGCGGCCTGGGCCGCGGCGCGCTTGTCTTTGGTCAGGAAATCATAGAGCATGTAAATGCCCAGACCAAACAGCAGCGCCATATAAGTGTAACGCACCACCGGACCGGCCAGCCCCTTGGCGGTCAGCCACATGACGTTCTGGGCGCCGATTTCCACCCCGATCACCGAACCAACAATGGAAAGCAGACCCAACTTCATATCCACGTTGCCCATCTTGCGGTGCTTGGCGGTGGCCACGATGGATTTGCCAAAGATGTGGGCCAGGTCGGTGCCGATGGCGTAGGCCATGGGAAAGCCGAAGGCATTGAGGGCCGGGGTCACCACCCAGGCGCCGCCGACCCCGAAGAAGCCGCCCAGCACCCCCACGGAAAAGCCGATGGCGATCAGGATGAGGGCGTTGAATTGCATGCCGGCGATGGGCAGGTAAATATCAAACATGGCGTAGTTCTCCTATCCCGTATTATTCGTGGTGTTCGATCTTACTGACTTCCATGCCGACCATCTTCAGGATGACGTCGGTGACCAGGGCGATTGCAAAGCCCACCACCCCCATCAGCACGGTGACGATGGTGGCGTAGACCCAGAGGTTGTCGTTATACCATTGGGCGAAAAAGTAATTAATGCCGCTCAGGTTGGCTAAGTCCACTTTTTTCCCGAGTTCCTCGGGGACGTCCAAACCTTCGGCGGCCCAAACCAGGGCGGGCGCCGCCAGCAGCAGGAAGTTAAGGATAATTGCTGACCATCTCTTCAAGGTGATTCACCTCCCTCCGAAATTTCACTGTCTCAGGGAACCCGCAGGGGCGCCCGTTCCATTATTGGTCCTTACTCCTACTGGCAATGCCCGTGCCAAGCCGGGGGCGAAAATGCCGCATGATTAACTAGGCATAAACATAAGTAAATCCATGGGGCCTGGGAACTTTTGCACCAAACCGGAAATATTTTCCTGTCAGGAATTTTTACATATTGTAAAACCGTTGCCCGCCATTTCCGACTCCAGGGAAAGATCCCGGTCGAAAAAATCCGCCCTCAGCAGGGCCGGGTTAAAAGTCTGCAAACTTCCCCAACCTGGGCCAGGGCCGTGAACAGGGTTGGTTTGCCCACCACCTTCGTCCCAGCCCCTCCCCTGATCTTCCCAAGAAGAATATTTTTTGCAAAGGACTTTTGCACGGGCTGGAAAAAGTGTTAACTATCTGGGGTGAATTGGGACAAGTGCTCTAAACCTTTCGTCTTGGTTTGGTTTTACTGACTACTGGCTACTGGCTACTGATGGGCTTGCTCGATTTCTTCCGGCGCAAAAAGAAGCCGGCCCCGACCTTAAAGGAAATCTGGGGCGGGTTTCAGCGCGTCCTCGCCCTCAACAACGAAATCCTGACGCTGACGGGCGACCTGGAAGAGAGGCTGATAGCCTCGACCGATCTGGACCTCGACTACTGGCGCGGCCGGATCAATCTGCTGGACCGCCTCCTAGCCGAAATGATCGCGTCCCTGCAAAGCATGTCCGGGGGCCGCTGGCCGGAATTGGCGCCGGCCCTGAGCCGCCTGCAGGAAGCCCTGCAACCGCGGCTGGCCGAGCCTCTCAGCCAGGAGAATTTTCAGGAGATAGTGAACCTGCTCACCACCCTGACCCTGGTGGACCGCCGCAGCCCTGATTTCCGCCCCGAGAATTGCCGCACCTATCATGACCTCATTCGGTTCGCTCATGAAAAGGCGATCCAGGTGATGTTCGGCCTCATGGACCAGGTGGCCCAGGGCCGGGTGCCGGCCCTCAAGCTCCTGCAACTCAAGACCGACCTGCCCCTCAACCTGCACCTGGCGGACCTGGGCGACGGCCTGGCCGGCTACGACACCCCGGTGCCCCCGGAAAAGATTATCTCCCGGCCCATGCGGGCCCTGTGGCGGGGCATCAGTCACCCGGACATCGCCTGGGCCGGGCCGGTCCCCGTGAACGTCGGCGGCTTTCTCCACGTCCTGGGCCAATCGGCCATCCGGCCCCCGGAGCAGTTTTGGGACAAGACCTACGCCATTGTCGGGGCCAACTACGTCAACTACGCCTGCCGCCTGGGTTACCATTTCCAGAGCGTGGACTGCTACCTGGGCGAAGCCCCGGCCAACAATTATATCAATTTCACCTTCAAAGGCGGGGCGGCGGACGATATCCGGCGCATCCGGCGCCTTCGCCTCATCGCCACGGTCCTGGAACACCTGGGCTTCAAGCTGGAAATTCACGGCGACGTGCTCCGGGCCCGCTTCCGCCGCGGCTCGGCGGCGGAAACCGAGGAGAGGCTGGACCTCCTGGGGCGCCTGATGGCTTACGTGCGCCAGATGGATATGCTCATGAGCGACGACGACATCCCCGCGGTCCTGGCGGAGCGCTTCCTGGCCGGCCACTATGAGCGGCCCGGACAGGACAGTGAGCAGTAAGCAGTGAGCAGTGAATAGTGGTGAGTGGTGAATGGTGAATGGTTGAAGTTCATCCTGCGCTAACCCCTAAAACATGAATCGAGAAAGATTTGTAGGGGCGGTTCTCGAACCGCCCTTCAATAATCCCATTTCCCCAAACGGCTCGCTTACAGTGCTCAAGCCTTCATTATTTTTGCAAATTTTATCGCCGACGTCTGGCCAAAGCGCCCCCGAAGTTTTATCCTACCATCATGACTCCTGAAAAATCCCTGAACTGCCCCGGCCCCTATGAGCGCCTGCTGGCCTGCACCGACGGCTCCGACGAGGGCCAAAGCGCCGTGAGCCAGGCCCTGGCCCTGAGCCGGGCCTGCGGCAGCAAACTCTGCGTGGTGCAGGTGGTGGAGATTGTCCCGGAATTTGAGGCCGTGGCCCCGGACCTGCGGGCCTGCCTGGAGGAGGAAGTCCACCGGCAAAGGGCCCTCACCGCCTCCCAGGCCGCCCTCCAGGGGGTGGAGTTGGACTACCGGATAATCCACTGCCTTTCGCCTTTCAGCGCCATCCTGGCGGAAGCCGAAAAGCTCCAGCCCCAACTCATCATCATGGGGCGCCACGGCCGCACCGCCCTGGCGCGTCTCTTCATGGGCTCCGTCACCCAGCGGGTCATCGGCCTGAGCCCGGTCAACGTCCTGGTGGCGCCTCGGGACGCCGCCCTGGCCTTCCAGCGGCTGCTCATCGCCTCGGACGGCTCCCCGCACAGCGCCGCCGCCCTGGAGGAGGCCCTGGCCATGGCCCGGCGGACCGACGCCGAACTCCACGGGGTTGTGGTGGCCCCGGAGGAGGGGGATATCCCGGAGGCCCAGGAAATCCTGCACGGCATGTTGACCGCGGCCAACCGGCAGGCCGTCTCTTTCCAGGGTTACTCGCCCCAGGGGCTGGACCCCGACGACGGCATCATCCAGGTGGCCCTGGACCAGCGGGTGGACCTTATCATCATGGGCAGCCACGGACGCACCGGCATCAAGAAGCTGCTCCTGGGCAGCGTCACCGAACGGGTCATCGGCCAGACCCCCTGCCCGGTTCTGGTGGTGAAGAAGAAATGACGGTTTTCGGTTTTCGGTTTCCGGTTTTCTGTGATAAAGAAAAAGCAGGGTAAAATTACCAGGAATTAGTCCTGAGAATCATATGTTATTGATCTGAAAAACCGTTCTTTTTAACCGAAAACAGAAAACCGAAAACGGAGCCTTTATGACGTCCCCCGCCCATCTGGAGAAATTACTGGTATGCACCGACGAGTCCCCGGACAGCCAGGGGGCCGTCACCGCCGCCCTGGACCTGGCCAAAAACACCGGCAGCAAAATCTTTCTCCTGCAAGTGCTGACCTACGTGCCTCTATATGAATTGCAGGCCCCGGACCTGCTGCCGCCGCCCTCGGTCAACCTGGAGATGCAGGCGGCCCAGGAGGCCGCGGCCAAAAGCCGCCTGGAGGTCTGGCAGAGCAAGGCCGTTGAAATGGGGGTGCAATTGGAACCCCGCCTCCGCACCAGCGCCTCCCCCTATGAAGGCATCATGGAAGAGGTGGAAGAGGTCAAGCCCGACTGGCTCATCATGGGCCGCCACGGCCTCACCGGCCTGGCCCGGCTGCTCATGGGCAGCGTCACCGCCCGGGTCATCGGCCACAGCCCGGTGAACGTCCTGGTGATCCCCAAAGGCGCGCCCCTGGAATTCAAGCGCCTGCTGATGGCCAGCGACGACTCGCCCTTCAGCGCCGCGGCCTGGCAAGAGGCCCTGAGCATCACCCAGCGCATGGGCAGCCACTTGCTGGCCATCTCCGTGGCCGCCGGCGACGGCGAGATCAAGGGCGCCACCGGGGTGGTGCGGAAATTGGAAGAGGAGGCCAGGATGCGGGGCGTGCCCCTGGAAACCGCGGTGCCCCTGGGCCAACCCTTCGAAGCCATCATAAAGGTCGCCCAGACCAAGAAAGTGAACCTCATCATCCTCGGCAGCCACGGCCGCACCGGTCTGCGCAAACTCCTGATGGGCTCCGTGGTGGAACGGGTCATCGGCCAGGCCCCCTGCCCGGTCCTGGTGGTGAAGAAGAAGTAGCGTCTTACGCACCATTTGGGTTGAAATTTTCTGGAGGAGGGCGAACTGAATGAAGCGCGGCCCCGCCTTATTACTGTTCATTTTACTGATATTTTTGACCGCGGCCCTTGCTGCGGCCCAGGACCAGGGCAAAGAGCTCAGCGGCAAAGTGACCGGCCTGGCCCAGGACCCCAAGGGCTTTGCCGGCGTGACCTTCAACGGCCCCAAGCGCTATGTCTCCATGACCAACTCCCTGGGGGAATTCACGGTTAAAAACGTCCAGAAGGGACCGTACACCGTGACCGTCTCCCAAGGCAACAAGGTGCAAAGCTTTCAGGTGGATATTGACGGCGTCAGCCATTTGGATCTGAGGGTTAAATGGTAGGCAAGGAGAGGCTGCCATGGCGGAGGCATCGGGAAACGACACGCCGAAGGGATTGAAGATTTGGGAGGCCGTTAATAAGACTCTGGTCACCATCCTGGTGGCCGTCATCGCCGGTCTGGTGAGCATCATCGGTTATAAAATGGAAAGCAACCGGGCGGCCATGGCCGAACATAACAAGGCCATTGCGGCCATCCGGGACTCCTGGATGAAACAGAAGGAACTGGACCTGGACCTGGGAGTCAAGATGTTTCAGACCCTGCTCACCAATTTTCTGCAACCCGGCGGTTCCCTGGGGAAAATCGAAAGCCGGCGTCAACAAATGCTGCTGCTCAAATTGACTTCCTTGAACTTCCAGGACACCCCCATCAATCTGAGGGCCTTGTTCGAAGACCTCGATGCCCAATTAACCAACCCCGCGGAAAAAGAAAAATTACAGAAGATCGCCATGGATGTGGCCCGCCGCCAGGCCTTCCGCCTCACCATTCAAAACGGCTGGGATACGGGGGAAATCCCGGTAAAGCCGGGCGCTGAGGTGTCCCTGCGGGAAGATTTGCCCTTCAAAATCCGGGTCAACGAGATCAAGAACGACCAGATCATGGTGTCGCTCATCCCCCTGGATCCCAACCGCAAGCCCCTGGATTTTGGGGTGGACTACTTTGTCATGCCCATCATTGACAACACCAAGCTGGGCATTTACCGTGTTTCGGTGATGCGCGTCTCCAATGACCCCAAAAATATGACACCCAGAATCAGAATCATCGTCTTTGACAGTTATCTGGCCCCGGATCGTTTTGACATCAAGGAAAAGACCAACGATTACGAAAAAGAAAATATGGGCATAACCACTATGCGGTGATCTGAATTCAAGGCCGCCGGGCCGGGCCCGGAGTCTCCCGGCGCCCGGATCGGCGGCCTTTCCCCTGCCCTGATCTCCAGGTTATGGTGTGCCACCGCCAGGACCTCGACGCCCAACCATCACCCCAAATAGAACCTCCACTTACAAAACAGCTCCGGCGGGTGCGGGTCCGGCGGGGCAAAGAGGCACTCCGTCCGGATGCGCGGGTCGATCTCTCTGGCAAAATGGCCGAATTCCCGGCGGTGCATCTCCTTACAGTGATATTCCTTCAGGCCCCGCTGCAGCCGGGCCGCCTGGGTGGGGCAGGAGGGCACGGAAATGATGACTTCGTCGGGCTTTTCCTCAATCTGATAACCCACCAGAGTATGCCAGGGCCAGTAGCGCAGGGCCTTGACAAAACCCGTTAACCCCCGCTCCTGAATATCGAAGCGCTTTAAGAGATCCCGGGCCCCCAACTCCGCCACCCGGCCCCAGACCCGTTCATTCAGCCGGTCCGCAGTGGCCTCGTCGAACATTTCCGCGATATAGAGATACCAAAAGGAGTCCATCTGCCGGTAGTGCCGCAGCAGGAATTGCAGATAGCGCCGCAACTCCCCGGCTTCCATGCTTTCAAACATCGCCAGGTCCATGTTTTGCCCCTCGCCGAGACGCCAAGGAAAAATGCCTAACCGCCGCCTCAGGCGGTTAAAAATAGTGGCACAGGCTTCCAGCCTGTGAATCACAGGCCGGAGGCCTGTGCCACTTGAATTTTTCTTCTTTTAGCTGACCGCTGGTAGCTGACAGCCAACCCCTATTCAGGTATGGTCTAAAGGCGAATCATATAGTCAAAGACGAAAGGTCGTCAAGGGAACAGATTTGGACCTAACCTCTTTTCTCCTGAGTTGGAGCCCGGTGCTGCTGCTGGCGGTGCTGGCGGTGGTTCTGAAACGGTCGGCCCTGGAACTCTCCCTTTACGGCCTGGGGTTCACGGTGGGCTTAGTCCGGCTGGCCTTTAAGACGCCCTTGGCGGTGATTTTCCTGGCCGGGCTGGACGGAGTGCTGACCACCCTGCCCCTGCTGCTGGTGGTGCTGGCCGGCATCCTGCTCTGCCACGTGCTGGTGGCCGCCGGCGCCCTTGATCGCCTGGTGGCCTGGTTCCTGACGGGGCTGCGGCATCCCCGGCACCGGCATCTCTTCATCGCCCTGGGCCTCGGCAACTTCCTGGAGGGCGCCAGCGTCATCGCCGAGCCCATCGTGGCCCCCATGCTGCGGGCCGCCGGGGTGGCGCCCGCCGGAGCCGCGGCCCTGTCCATTATCGGCTACGCCGGATTGATGAGCCTGGAGATGTCCGGCATCATCATTACGGTGCTGGCCCTGGTCACCGGCCTGCCCCCGTTGGAGCTGGCCGCGGCCGCCGCCTGGCTGTCGGTCCCGGCCATGCTGGCCATGGCGGCTTGCATTCCCTGGTTCCTGCCGAGGAAAGACGGCGGCCGGCAACTACTGCCCCTGGCCCTGGGCGGCGGCCTGCTGGTGAGCCTGGCGGCCCTGGCCGCGGTCTTGACCCTAGGGGTGGCCCTCTCGGGCATGGTGGGCGGGGGAGCGCTGATGGCCGCCTTAATGGCCCTGGGGCCCCGCCGGCGGCACTGGAACCGGCAGCTCGGCCGCGACCTGCTGCCCTTTGCAGTGGTCTTCGCGCCGCTGCTGCTGGTGAACACGGTGCCCTGGCTCCACGACCTCACCAGCCGCCACTGGGTGCTCCAGGCGCGGTTGGCGCCCATTCATCAAATCACCTTCACCCCCTTCTTTTCGGCCTATCTCTATCTCTTTCTGGCCCTGGGGGTGGCGCTGGCGGTGTTTCGGGGAATCGAGAGGAAGCCGGTGCTGGCCGCCGGCCTGCGCCAAGGCTGGCGGGCCCTGGCGGCCATGGGCCTGTTCGGGGCCATGGGGCAGATCATCGCCTATTCGGGCTACGGCGAGGGCTTTGGGCAACTGCACCAGGCGCACAACCTTCCCTGGGTCCTGGCCCATGGTTTGAAGACCTACACCGGCGCCTGGTATCCCTTGTTCGTGCCCCTGCTGGGCTGGGTGGGCACCTTCCTCACCGGCTACGGGGTCGCCTCCCTGGTGCTTTTTGGGGACTTGCAGGTCAGGGCCGCTGAACTGCTGCAAGTACCCGCGGTCCAGCTGGCCGCGGGGCTCAGCGTGGGGGCGGCCCTGGGCTCCATCTCCTCGCCCTTCAAGATCGCCCTGGCTGCGCCCATGTGCGGCGCCCTGGGCCTGGAAGGCCGCATCCTGCGGCGCACCATCCCCCTGGGGCTGGCCGCCTCCTTCCTGATCGGCGCGATCCTTTGGGCTTTATAATACCGGGGGGCCAAGGAACAGGCGGATAGCGCCCGATCTACGGCAGGCTTTTTCCGGGACCGAGGACCTCATTGAGCACCTGACTGAGGGCGGAAATGGTGTAAGGTTTGGCGATGACCCCGCTGAAGCCGTATTTGGCGAATTCGGCCATGATGGGGGCGTCGGCATAGCCGCTGGAAACCAGGGCTTTTACCTGGGGGTCAAGCTTGAGCAGTTCCTCCATGGTTTCTTTGCCCCCCAGGCCCCCGGAAATAGTGAGGTCCAGAATCACCGCGTCAAACGGAGTCCCGGATTCCCGGGCCCGGCTGAACAATTCGAGGGCTTCACCACCATCCTGGGCAAAGGCCGGGCGGTAGCCCAGATATTCCAACATTCGGCCTAAGGTCTGGCGGACCAGTTCCTCGTCATCCATCACCAGGATGGCGCCCCGGCCGGATCGGACCTCCCGTTCCCGGTCGGCCGGCGCGGCCATTTGCCGGTCAACCGCCGGGAGATAGAGCTCGAAGGTCGTTCCCACTCCCAAGGTGGAATGCACCGCAATATGGCCGCGATGGATCTGGGCAAAAATGCTTTTAACCAAATTAAGGCATCTTGATTGCGGGCGACTCACTTCACCTTGATCCAGAGGAGGCGGGCCAGCGAGGGCCCGGGGTTGCGCCATTCGACGGGGACTTCCGCGGTAAGGTAGATGACCTCCCCGGCCTTGAAGTGATAGACCCCTTTGCCCACCCGGACCTGCAGGCGGCCGGACAGCAGATAGCCGACTTCCTCCCCTTTGTGGAAGAAGAAGTGGGCCGGCAGGGTCGTCTTGGGGGTAATCTCGATGAGGTACGGTTCCGCTTTGCCCTGGAAATCCACGGGGTAGAGGAGCCGGGCCTGCACCGCGGCCTCCGGGAGATTGGGAAATTTGACCTCCACCGCGTCCGCCGGAGTAAAAATCAACCTTCCCGAACCCTCCTGACGATCTTCAAAAAACGAGGTGAGGTCCACCGCCAGGGCCTCCGCCATCTTCATCAGAGCCGGCAGCGACGGGTAGATGAGATTGCTCTCCACCTGGGAGATGGTGCTGGGGGTGACGCCCACCAGTTTGGCCAACTCCGTCTGCGACAGTCCCCGCCGCAGCCGGAACTCCTTGAGGCGCAGCCCCAGGTCGATCTTGCCGCTGGTGCGCTTTTCCTCCTCAAACACGATGGTCAGGTCCTTGGTCCAGTAATTGTGCGGTTTATGAAATTCCTCCGGACTGCGGTTTTCCGCTTTCAGGATGTTGAGGGAAGTGGTGCCGCGCTTGATGGTCAGTTCGATGGCCACCTGGGCGATCTGGTTGATCTGGGCCCGGAACCGGGAGGAATGGGCGTTCTTTTCCAGCACCCAGTAGGCGATGGTGTTGAGATCATAAAGCCGGGGGCAGTGATGGGAATAAAAGGAGAGCAGCCGGTCTTCGCTGCCCCAGAGTTCCTGCATGCCGGTGAGGCTCTCGAAGATGAAGCGCACGTCCCCTTGCAGGCCGCCGTGGACCTGATAGAGCAGGTCCATGAATTCCTGGGGTTGGCGAGGCTGCTCCACCTTGATGAGGCGGTAGGGGGGCTCGGCTCCCAATTCCTCATAGAACTTGAGGAAGAAGCTGGAGCCGCCGCCCTTGCCGTGGGTGAAACAGTCCAGGATGATGAGGCCCGGATAGTTGGCCAGGTTGCCGAGCTTGTCCAGCAGATTTTTGGGGGAGCGGTCGAAACTCACATAAATTAAGGGACTTTCCTGAAGCTGGGAGGCCTGCAGAAAATTAAGGCAGAAGATGGGGGCCAGGCTGCCGGCATCATCGTGCCAGAGCACATTGTCCCCGATGAAGAGCCCTCCCAGGAGCAGGTCCAGGCGGCTGACTCCTGAGGGCACGCGGTGTTTTTCCACCAGCACTTTTCTCTCCCGGAAGCCGAATTTTGCTTCTCATTAAATCTTAGAGGAAATTAGGCCTGGACGTCAAGGACTTGGGGGCCTGGGCTGATGCCTCGACAAAAAATTGGCGACTAAATTTAGTTAAACTAAAAAAATAGATTGCAATTTAACAATTATGGCGGTAAAAGTTAGTAAAACTAACAAGTCTGTATAATTATTTAGTCCTTAAATGACCGTGCCATCAATTAACTCCATGTAATTTCCACCAAATATCTTCTTCAGCCCTTTTGGTGTATTTCTTGCATAATATTATACTTTAGGCCTGATTTCCACTCCCTTTGATATGAAATAACCTATTCAAAGGAGTGGAAAATATGTCTCTCAGCAACCCCAACCGTTCTCCGGCCACTTTA
>CAZOCQ010000012.1:0-7878 GCA_964578335.1 uncultured Desulfobacca sp. | reverse complement strand
CAAAGGAGTGGAAAATATGTCTCTCAGCAACCCCAACCGTTCTCCGGCCACTTTAACCAAGAACCGCGTCAAACCCGCCCCGGGCTCGGGCATCTGCGTCACCTGCCTGGATAGCTGCCCCGGCCCCTGCGAAATCGGGCGCTCGGCCATCCGCGGCCGGGAGATGCTCTATCCCCAGCCTTTCGGCAACGTCACCGCCGGCGGGGACAAAGACTACCCGGTGGATTATTCCCATTTCAACATCCACGGCACCTGCGTGGGCGCGGTGGGCTGCGAAGCCGACTCCGACAAGGCGGTCTTCCCGGCGGTGGACGTCTCCGCCGAAATCGGGGTCAAGGACAAGGTCAAGCTCTCCTTCCCGGCCTTCACCGGGGCCCTGGGCTCCACCGAGATCGCCCGGGTCCACTGGGAATCCATGGCCATCGGCGCCGCCATCAGCGGCATCATCATCGTCTGCGGGGAAAACGTCTGCGGCATGGACCCCCATGCCGAGATCAAAGGCGGCCGGGTGGTGCGTTCCCCGGAGATGGAGCGCCGGGTTAAAATTTTTAAACAATGGTACCAGGGCAAGGGCGACATCATCGTCCAGGCCAACGTCGAGGACGGCCGCCTGGGAGTGCCGGAATACGTTATCGAAAAGCTGGGGGTGGAATCCTTCGAGCTGAAGTGGGGCCAGGGCGCCAAGAACATCGGCGGCGAAGTCAAGCTGCACACCCTGGAGCGGGCCCAACTGCTCAGGAGCCGGGGCTACATCGTGCTGCCCGACCCCCACGACGCCGCCACTGAAGAGCGCTACATGGCCAAGGGCATCAAGGAATTCGAGCGCCACTCCCGCCTGGGCATGGTGGATGAGGACGATTTCTATAAGACTGTGGAGCATCTCCGTAAGGTCGGGGCCAAGCGGGTGTCGCTGAAGACCGGGGCCTACCGGCCGGCGGACCTGGCCCGGGCGGTGAAATTCTGCTCCCAAGCGCAGATCGACCTGTTAACCGTGGACGGGGCCGGCGGCGGCACCGGCATGAGCCCCTGGCGCATGATGAATGAGTGGGGCATTCCTACAGTGTACATCGAGGCCCTGTTGTATGAATACTGCAATCACCTGAAGCAGAAAGGCGAGTTCGTCCCGGACTGCGCCATCGCCGGCGGCCTCTCCCTGGAGGACCACGTCTTCAAGGCCCTGGCCCTGGGGGCGCCCTTCGTCAAGCTGGTCTGCATGGGCCGCTCCATCATGACCGCGGCCATGGTGGGCACCAACGAAGGCCGCAAACTGGAAGAGATGTGCCTGCGGGAGGAGCGGGACTGCAAGGACGCCTACGTGGAGCACTTTGCCGAGGCCGCAGTAGTGCGCCGGGATTTCCCGCTGAGTGAATACGGCCGCATCCCCGCCGGGGCCATCGGCATGTACAGCTACCTCAGCCGCATGACTCAGGGCCTGCAGCAATTCATGGCCGGGGCCCGGAAGTTCGCCCTGAAATACATCGACCGCAACGACCTGACCGCCCTCACCGAAGAGGCCGCCAGGGTCACCGGCATCCCTTACATCATGGACCAGGACGCCGACGAAGTGGAGAAGATCCTGGGCTACCGGCGGTAGAAAAGGCTAACCGCAGAAACCCAGAAGACACAGAGGTTCACAAAGAAAAACGGATTAGCCCCGGCGGGAAACCGCCGGGGCCATATTTTTCACCCACCTAATTAATTGGAATGAAATTGCTGAGTTAGGCCTAATCTGGTTTTCTTGACAATTAATGCGAATGTATATACATTTTAGCTGTGAGATTTGAGTGGGACGAAGACAAGCGTCGGGCGAATTTCATCAAGCCTAAAGCCGACTTTGCTGATGTTCCTGAGATGTTTCACGGCCCCATGATGGTGAAACCGGATTTCCGCAACGATTATGGAGAAGATCGACAGGTCGGATATGGATTCATTAAGAATCGGGTATTCACCGACCCCCAACCCGAGGTCATCAGGGTGATTTCATTGAGAAAGGCATCAAAATATGAGCAAGAGAAGTTTGCAAAAGCCCTCCGAGACAGATTGGGCGGCCCTTGACGCCAGGCGGGATGAGGATATTGATTTCTCCGACCTCCCGGAACAGGGAGGGGAATTTTTTGCAACTGCCGAGCTGCGGCTACCTAAAAAGGCGGTGTGCATCCGCCTGGACGCCGACGTCTTGGAATGGTTCAAGGCCCAAGGCAAGGGGTACCAAACTAAAATCAACGCCGTGTTGCGGGCGCACAAAGAGGCCGGCGGCGGCTCATGATATTGAAAATTGGCAAAATATTGCATTGCGAAAGGTTTAAACAGATTACCCGCCTGCACCGGCCCTAACTTCAATTTCAGAATGCCAGAACCCGCCGGAGCCCGAAGGGGAGGAAGGAGGGGTTTGTTCGGGAAAAAATTATACAAAGTTGTCAGGTCAAAAATGTATTTTTCTACAAAAGTGTAATCAGTTAAGGGGGTAACTTTTTGAATTTACTTAAAAATTGATTTGGTATAAAAATTGCTTTGTGGAACCAAATAACCTTATCTCAGGAGGATTCTGCGTGCACTGCCATACCTGCCAAACGGTAGAAGATGTTTTCCGGGTCGTCCGGGACAAAGAAGTCAGCTTTATCCAGATCTGGTTCTCGGACATTTTGGGAGTTCTAAAGAGTTTTTCCATCCGCCCTTCAGAGCTGGAAGAGGCTATGACCGAAGGCATGGGGTTCGACGGTTCCTCCATTGAGGGCTTTTCCCGCATTGAAGAAAGCGACATGATCGCCAAACCTGACCCCAAGACCTTCCAGATCCTGCCCTGGCGCCCGGATGAGCGCCCGGTGGCCCGGATGTTCTGCGACATCCTGCAGCCCGACGGCTCCCCCTATCCCGGCGATCCCCGCTACGCCATGAAACGCATGCTGGCCAAGGCCGCGGAGAAGGGCTACACTTCCTACCTGGGTCCGGAACTGGAATTTTTCTACTTTCAGGACAGCACCGCCACCGAAATCCTGGACACCGGCGGTTATTTCGACTCCCCGCCCCTGGATATGGCCAACGATCTGCGGCGCCACACCATCTTCGCCCTGGAGCAGCTGGGCGTCCGCATCGAATACAGCCACCACGAAGTGGCCGCCTCCCAGCATGAGATTGACATGCGCTATGACGAAGCCCTGGCCATGGCCGACAAGACCATGACCCTGCGGGCCACGGTCAAGGCCATCGCCATGATCAACGGGGTCTATGCCACCTTCATGCCCAAACCCATCTTCGGCATCAACGGCAGCGGCATGCACACCCACCAGTCGCTGTTCAAAGGCAATAAAAACGCCTTCTACGATGCCAGCGACCAGTACCATCTGTCGGCCGAAGGCAAGAGCTACATCGCCGGCCTGCTGAAGCACGCCCGGGAAATCACCGGCATCTGCAGCCAGTGGGTCAACTCCTACAAGCGCCTGGTGCCGGGCTACGAGGCCCCGGTCTATGTCGCCTGGGCCCGCCGCAACCGCTCCGCCCTGGTGCGGGTGCCCATGTACAAACCCGGCAAAGAAACGGCCACCCGCTGTGAATACCGCGCTCCGGACCCGGCCTGCAACCCGTATCTGGCCTTTGCGGTGATGCTGGCCGCCGGTCTCAAGGGCATCGAAGAGAAATACGCCCTGCCTGAGCCGGTGGAAGTGGACATTTATCATATGTCCGAAGCCGAACGCAACCGCCTGGGGATCCAGGAACTGCCCGGCAGCCTCTACGAGGCCGTGGTGGAAGTCGAAAAGAGCGCCCTGGTGAAGGAAGCCCTGGGCGACCACATCTTCAACAAGTTCATCGAGAACAAGAAGATTGAGTGGGACGCCTTCCGCACCCACGTGAGCGCCTACGAAATCGATAAATATCTGCCCATCCTGTAATGGCCGGCAGATAAGCAGCTTTCCAATTTAATCAATCAGTTAGGCATTTCACGCAGGTCAGGGGAGAGGCCCCTGGCCTGCGTACAGGATTGGTTTGCGCCTTTTTTACATTTGTGCAGACAAAAAGGGATAAGTCATGAACAATATTGTCAATTCCGGTGACACCGCCTGGCTCCTGGTCTCCTGCGCCCTGGTGTTGATGATGACCCCGGCCTTGGCCCTGTTTTACGGGGGCATGGCCCGGCGCAAGAACATCCTCTCCACCCTGACCCTGAGCTTCATCTTTTTAGCCTTGGGCGGCATTCAATGGGTGCTTTTCGGCTATTCGCTGGCCTTCGGCGAATCCATCGGCGGCCTCATCGGCGGTCTTAATTACCTGGGATTCAACGGGGTGGGCGCGACCCCCAACCCGGATTACGCCAAGACCATTCCCCACGCCCTCTTCGCCGCCTTCCAGATGATGTTCGCGGTGATCACCCCGGCCCTGATCACCGGGGCCTTCGTGGAGCGGGTGCGGTTCAAATCCTTTTTGCTGTTCAGCCTGATCTGGATGACCCTGGTCTATGACCCGCTGGCCCACTGGGTCTGGGGCAAGGGCGGCTGGCTGAATGTATTGGGGGTGAAGGATTTCGCCGGCGGCACGGTGGTCCACGTGGCCGCGGGATTTTCCGCCCTGGCCTTTGCCCTGGTCATCGGCCCCCGCAAGGGGTTCGGCCGGTTCCCCATGGAACCCAGCAACATCCCCCTAACTGTCCTGGGGGCCGGCCTTTTATGGGTGGGCTGGTTCGGCTTCAACGCCGGCAGCGCCCTGGCGGCCGACGGGGTGGCGGTGAACGCCCTGCTCACCACCAACACCTCGGCGGCCGCGGCGGGCCTGGTCTGGATGATCCTGGGCTGGCTGGACGGCCGCCCCAGCACCCTGGGGATCGCCACCGGCATGGTGGTGGGCCTGGCCGCGGTAACCCCGGCCTCGGGCTTCATCACCCCCCTGGCCGCCATGGTCCTGGGCGCGGTGGCCGCGGTCATCTGTTATTACTCCATCCGCTTCCGCCAGAACCGCAACCTGGATGAGTCCATGGACGTCTGGGCCTGCCACGGCATGGCCAGCTCCTGGGGCATGCTCGCCACCGGGCTGTTCGCCACCGTGGCGGTGAACGAAGCCGGCGCCAACGGCCTGTTCTACGGCAACCCGGCCCAATTGGGGCTCCAGGCCCTCGCCTGGGTGGTCACCATGGTCTTCGCCTTTGTGGTCACCTACGTCGTCGCCAAGCTCCTGGATATGAGCATCGGCCTGCGGGTCACCCCCATGGAAGAGGAAGTGGGACTGGACATCAGCGCCCACGGCGAGCGGGCTTATTCCTAAATTTTTGCCGCCGATATGCGCCGACAGAAAATTTTTTTATTCTGCGTTTATCGGCGTGCATCGGCGGTTAAGAGGTTTTCCAATGCTGAAGAAAATCGAAGCCATCATTCGGGAAGACAAGCTCAACGACGTCAAGGAAGCCTTGAAGGAGATGGGCATCGTGGGGCTGAACGTCTTTGAGATTCGCGGCCACGGGCGTCAGGGCGGCATCAGCCTGGTGGGCCGTTCCGGCAGTTACACGGTGGACCTGCTGCCGAAAATCCAGGTGAACATCATCTTGAGCGAGCGGAACCTGGACGAGGTTATCGACTGCATCTTGAAATCCGCCTGCACCGGCGAGACCGGCGACGGCCTCATCTTCGTCCTGCCGGTGGAGGAGGTGATCCGCATCCGCACCCGGGAGCGGGGTCATGAGGCGGTGATGTACCCCGGAGACATTGACGAAAGAAAAGGCCGGCTGGCCCGCTAAGCCGGTTTTGGCAGGATTCTGGCTCACTTGGGCGGGTCTCCGGGGCCCGGCCGGCCATCGAGTCTGGCGACATAATGGTTGACAGTTTTGTAAGCTGGAGAAATCCGGACGGCGCCGGGTAAATTGTTGCAATCCTTGCTTTTGTATGAAATAATATATATTTGATTGGGCGGCCAGGGAGGGGGAACCTCTCTGGCCTGCATTATGCTTACGCCGGCGTATTCCGGCCCTTTGAGGCTAAAACCTATGTCAACGGAAGTAGTGATTTTCGCCTGTCAGCAGGCCGTGCCGGAGCCGGAAGTCCTCAAAGCCAAATGGGGCAAGGGGCCGGCTCACCTAAAGGTCCTGTCCGAACCCTGCAGCAGCAAAGTGGAGTCTTTTCAGATACTCCGCACCCTGGCTACCCCGGTGGACCTGGTCTGGCTCATCGGCTGCGAGGAGGCCGCCTGCCGCTACCAGGACGGTAGCCGCCGACTGGGGGGGCGGGTCAGATACGTGCAGCGCTACTTGGCAGAAATCGGCCTGGAACCTGACCGCCTGGGGCGCTCCCTGGTCACCCCGGGGGATGAAAAGACCCTGGCCGCCATCATTAAGGAAGTCCGGGCCCGTCTGGAAGCCCTGGGTCCCAGCCGTCTGAAGAGCAAGGGGTAAAAGGCGAAAAGGCGAAACGGGTAAAAGGATAAAGACACTTAAATCGGGCTTTGTTTTTTCTCGAAACTCGAAACTCGAAACTGTTGCCAACCTTTTCCCCCTTTCCCCTTTTTCCCTTTTCCCCCCGGAAATAAACCAAATTTCACTAAGCAGTTGTTAGACTAGGAGAAGGACTTTGCCAGCTAAGTACCACATTCACCTGCGCCAGGTGCCGCCCCGCTTCACCCCGCTGGCCAAGAGCACGGTGCTGGACTGGAACGAGGGTTGCCTCCGGTGCGCCAAGTGCGTCAAGGAAGTCTGTCCGGTGGACGCCTACCGGAAACGGGGCTTTGACCGGACCCAGTTGGTGGACACCATCGACGAGATTTGCCGCGACTGTTACCGCTGCGTCCAGGGCTGTCCCCGGGAGCTGATCTTCAAGGCCATGAACCCCCAGTACCGCCAGTTGGGGGATGAATACTGGACCCCGGAAATCATCAAGGTGACCTGGAACCAGGCGGAGACCGGCAAGATCCCGGTCTCCGGGGCCGGCTACGGCGGCGCCTTTGCCGGCGAGGGCTTCGACTCCTGCTGGACCGACATGTCGGAGATCGTCCGGCCCACCCGGGATGGCATCCATGGGCGAGAATACATCAGCACCACCATTGACCTGGGCCGCAAACCCATCTTCCTGGCCTTCGACGAACAGAGCGAGATGCTGGTGACCCCGCCGCCGCTGCTGGAGATCCCTTTGCCGGTGATCTTGGCGGAACCCAAGGAAATCTCCGACCCCGGCCGTTTTCGTCAGATCATGGCCGCGGCGGCTGAGGAACTGGGCTCGCTGGCGCTCGTGTCCCGTGAGGCTATTGGGGCCGAGCTGCTCCCGGCCGCCGACCGGCTGGTCCCCATCCTGCCGGCGGATTTCCAGGACCTGGATGATCCGCTGCTGGACCAGGCGCCCTGTGTGGAGATTCCGGATCATCCCCAGGTGGTGGCGGAGATGGAGGCCATCAAGCAGCGGCATCCGGGGCTGCTGGTCTGGATCAGGGTGCCGGCCGACGGCCAGGCGCCGGAGCGCGTCTCCGCCCTGGCCGCAGCCGGAGCCGAAGTCCTGCATCTGGCCGGCTCGGACCACGCCCGGGGTCTGGGGGACGCCGACCAACTGCACCTGAAGGATATCATCCGCCGCTGCCACCTGAAGCTGGTGGAAGACCGGCTGCGGGACGCGGTCACCCTGCTGGCCGGCGGCGGCATCGCCCTGGCGGAGCACGTGGCCAAGGCCATCATCGCCGGGGCCGACGGCATCATCGCCGACATCCCCCTGCTCCTCTCCCTGGAATGCCGGCTGTGCAAGGAATGCCAGGATGACAACCCCTGTCCCATTGACCTTTCGAGCCTCAACGTCAAACGGGGGGCCCAGCGCATGGTCAACCTGGTGGGCGCCTGGAACAACCAGCTCCTGGAGGTCCTGGGGGCCATGGGCATGCGGGAGGTGCGCCGCCTGCGGGGCGAAGTGGGCCGGGCCATGT
>CAZOCQ010000011.1:12639-26470 GCA_964578335.1 uncultured Desulfobacca sp. | reverse complement strand
ATTACCTTAAAATATTCATGAACCAGGCGATTGCGCATGCCGGAAATTTCGTACCAGGGGATTTCGGGATGCCCTTCTTTGAATTCCTCAGAAACTTTGCGGGCCGCTTCGCCGATTATTTGAATGCGCCGCATGATGGCGTCTTGCAATATTTCATCCTGGTCGAATCGTTCAAAATCGACTCCCTGGGCATACTTCATCACTTTACGGGCGGCCAACAGCATGTCGAGCAGATAGGCATCATCCCGCCACATAGACCGGCTCCAGGGATTGCAAAATGTGGCGGCGGCGGATGTAGTTCTCGCTCCGTTCCACCGCCCGGCGCTCCACCAGATCAACTTCCCGCCCGAGAATTTTTTTTAATTCATCCTGCATATCAACTATATCGAAAAAAGACCAATGGGCCTCTTCTTCAAAGGTCACCAGAAAATCCACATCACTGTCCGGCCGGAAGTCCTCCCTCAAGACCGAGCCGAACAGGGCCAGTTCCTTAACTTTCCACTTGCGGCAGAAGGCTTCAATCTTCTCCTGCGGAAGGTTAATTTTGAGTTTAGACATATGAAATACCCGGTGGCACAGGCGTCCCGCCTGTGCGGCGCAGGCTAAAGCCTGCGGCTACAAAACCATTTTTATCCAAGTATTAACAGGTTAAGCATCCCTCAATGGCTTCGAAAAGATTATTCAACAATTCCTCAAAGGTCTCCCCTTGAGTGGCATAGCCGGGAATGGCGGGCACTTCGGCCCAATAACCGCCTTCCTCCGCTTCATGGACTATAACTTTGAGCTTCATAGCTTTCTATCCTCACGGATTAATCGTGGTCTGATAAACGAACTGCCCTTTTTCCACCTTGATGATGGTGACGCCTTTGATGGGGTTGTGGTCCGGGCCCATGGTGATGTGGCCGGTGACCCCGGAAAAATCCTTGGTGGCCGCCAGGGCCTGGGCGACTTTGGCGCCGTCCAGACTGCCGGCCTTATCCATGGCCGCGGCCAGCAGGAAATAACCGTCGCCGCCCAGGGCGGCAAAGGCGTCCAGCGGTTTTTTATAGGTCTGTTCATAGGCCGCCATGAACTTCCGGCCCAATTCCGTGTTGGCTCCCTGCCGGTGGAACAGGGCGGTGAAATACATGCCGTTGACCGCCTCGCCGCCGATGCTGAGAAGCTCCGGCACCTGGGCGCCGTCGCCGGTGAGCACCGGGGTCTTGACCCCCAGGTCCTGAAGCTGCTTGGCTAAGAGGGCGTCTTCGGTGTAGTAATTGGGGGCGTAAATCAAATCTGGATTTTTGGCCTTCAGGGCCGAAATCTGGGCGCTGAAATCCTGGTCCCCGGTCTGGATGTAGCTGGTGGCGACAATCTCACCGCCCCGGCGCTTGAACTCCAGGCGGAAAAAATTGGCCAGGCCGACGCAGTAATCCTGGGCCTGGTCAATCAGCAGCGCCACCCGCCGGGCCTTCAGGTTCTCATAGGCGAAGCGGGCCGCCACTCTCCCTTGCAGGTCGTCCACGTAGGCGGCCCGAAAGGCGTATTTTTTCCCCTGGGTCACCAGGGGATTGGTGGCCGTGGGGGTGAGGTTGGGAATGCCGGCCCGTTCGGCGATGGGCGCCCCGGCCAGGGTGTCGCTGCTGATGACCTCGCCCAGGATGGCCGCCACCTTGTCTTTTTCGATGAGGCGGCTGACGGCGTTGGCCGCCTCAATGCGGTCGCTCCTGGTGTCCGCCAGCACCAGCTCCACCGGCTGGCCCAGGATTTGGGGCTGCATCTTATGGGCCACCTGAATGCCTTCATAAACCATCTGGCCCATGGCCGCGGCGGGGCCGGTCATGGGCAGATAGAGGCCGATCTTGACCGCGGCCCGGACGGGCAGGACCGTCAGCAGTGTTAATATTAAAGCAAATATGAGCCGTTTAATGGCTGAGCTCCCTTTATTTGTCCGGGGAAAAAGGCGAAAAGGGGAAATGGGGAAAAGGCTGGGTCGGCACAGCGGGGCGGGAGGGTTTTTAACCCTATCCCCCTTTCCCTTTTTCCCTTTTCCCCCCTGCTGGCTATTGTTCCAAACCCTTAACAGACTTATAATACCACAAAAATTCCCTGACCGGAAAGGTTTTCCGGCGCGGGGCCGCGAGGTGGGTCATGGAACTGAAGGCGGTGAAGTTGATCATCCCTGAAGGGGCCAATATCATCCTGGGCCAAAGCCACTTCATCAAAACCGTGGAGGATTTGTACGAAATCATGGTGGGCATCGCGCCGGGGGCCAAGTTCGGCCTGGCCTTTTCGGAGTCCTCCGGGGAGTGCCTCATCCGGGCGGAGGGCAACGACGAGCAGCTGACCGCGGCGGCCACCCGCAACTGCGCCATCATGGCCGCGGGCCACATCTTCAATCTGCTCATCAAGGACGCCTTCCCCATCAACGTCCTCAACGCCATAAAAATGTGCCCGGAGGTCTGCCGCATCTTCTGCGCCACCGCCAACCCGGTGGAGGTCATCCTGGCGGAGACCGAGCAGGGCCGGGGCGTCCTGGGAGTGGTGGACGGACTTTCCCCCAAGGGGGTGGAGGACGACGCCGGCCGCGCCTGGCGCCATGACATCCTGAGAAAGTTCGGATATAAGAAGTGAGCACTAAGCAGTGAGCAGCAGGGCGGGCGTTCCGCCCGCTCCATGGTTAGGTGGAGCAGGCGCCCTCGCCTGCTCATAAAGAACAGCCGAGGGCGGCTGTTCCGCTTTTTTCATTCTCGGGGGTGGCCCAGGATCGGCTTTTCCCCTTTGCGTCTTGGGGTAAGACTTTTCCCATCGGAGTAGAGCCAGTGCAAAAATTCTTCGAGCCGGCCTCCGTCGCGCTCATCGGCGTGTCCCGCCAGACGGGCCCCGGGGCCTACAACAATCTGGAAATGCTGCTCAGCTATGGCTACCCCGGGCGCATCCACCTGGTGCACCCCAAGGTCCAGGAGATTCTGGGAGTCCGCACCTATCCCCGGGTGGCCGAGCTCCCCGAGGTGCCGGACCTGGCGGTCCTCTCCCTGGGCCGGGACCGGCTGGTGGCCGCCTTCCGGGAATGTCTGGAGCACGGCATCCGGCGGCTGGTGGTCATCAGCCAGGGGTTCGCCGACGCCGATGAACGCGGCCGGGAGTTGCAGGAGGAGCTCACCGCCCTGGCCCGGGAGTTCGGCGCCCGCTACGTGGGGCCCAACACCATGGGGGTGCTCAACCCCTTTGCCGGCTTCACCACCGCCTTCATTGACCTGGAGCGGGACCCCGTCCCCGCCCCCCTGACCATGGTGGCTCAATCCGGGGCCTTTCAGGTGGCGCCTGACTGCTTTCTGGGGCGCCTGGGCAAGGCCATTGACGTGGGCAACGCCGGCGACGTGGATGTGGTGGACGTCCTGGAATACCTGGAACACGACCCCCAGACCCGCATCATCGTGCTGCACCTGGAAGGCATCCGGCGGGGGCGGGAATTTCTCCAGGCGGCCGCCCGGATTGCGCCGCGCAAACCCATCATCGCCTTTAAGACCGGGCGCAGCGCCGCCGGGGCCCGGGCCGCGGCCTCCCACACCGGCTCCATGGTGGGGGAAGACGCGGTCTTTGACCTGGCTTTTGAGGAGGTGGGCATCATCCGGGCCCGCACTCTGGCGGAGCTGCGGGCCATCTGCCTGGCCTTTCTCCATTTCCGCCCCCTGGCCGGGCCGCGGCTGGGCATGGTGACCGCCACCGGGGCCCTGGGCATCGTCGCCGCCGACGCCGTCGCCGATCACGGCCTGGAACTGGCTCCCTTTCCCGAAAGGCTCCGGGACCTGGAAGAAGACCGCATCGCCTGGCATAAGCTCCATAATCCGGTGGATATCTGGCCCCTGGGCATGGTCACCGGCTCCTTCTCCGAGGTCTTTAAACGGGCGGTGTCCGGCTTAATGGCCAGCCCGGAGGTGGACGGGGTCCTGGGAGTGGCTCCGGCCCTGGTCTCGCCCCGCCACGCCGACGTTAATATGGCCGCCACCGTGCGGGAGATCATGCGGGGCAATACGGCCCACAAGCCCCTGGCCCTGCTGCTTTACGGCGATGACGCGGCCTGCCGGGCCCAGGCCCTGGCCCTGGCCGAGACGCCCGACGTCGCCTGCTGCGCCACCATCGAAGAGGCGGTGCTGGGGCTGGCCGCCACCTGGCGTTATCACCAAATCCGGGCGCTGGGCAATGAGGTGGAATCCCTGGAACTGCCGCCCCCCCCGGCGGTCCGGCCCGTGGCCCTGCCGGAGACGGGCGCGGTTTTGGGCGAGCCGGCCCTGGAACTGCTGCGGCATTACGGGATTCCCACAGTCCCCAGCCTGCTGGCGCAGGACGCGGCCGCGGCCGCGGCCTTTGCCCGGCAGATCGGCTATCCGGTGGCGCTCAAGATCATCTCCCCGGAATGGCTGCACAAATCCGACCTGGGCGGGGTGCGCCTCCATATTGCCGATGATACCCATTTGCAGGCGACCTTCCGAGAACTGATGGAGCTGTTTGACCTGCGCACCCCGGAAGGGACCCTGGAAGGGATTCTGGTGCAAAAGCAGGCCCGGGGGATCGAACTCCTCCTGGGCCTTAAGCGGGACCCCCAGTTCGGGCCGGTGCTGGTGGCCGGGGCCGGGGGCCTCTACACCGAAATCCTCCGGGACATCGCCCGGGCCTTCGTGCCCCTCAGCCGGGAGCGGGTCCGCGGTCTGCTGGCCTCTCTGAAAATCTACCCCATCCTGACCGGGGCCCGGGGGCAAAAAGGCGTCAACCTGGAGGCCCTGGAAGACGCCATGCTGGGCCTGTCCCGGCTGGCAGTGGACTACCCGGAAATCCGGGAACTGGACCTCAACCCGGTGCTGGCCGGCCCGGAAGACTGTTGGGCGGTGGATTGGCGGGTGATAGTCTGAGTTTCGAGTTTTGAGTTATTCAAGGATTTGTAATACAAATGACCAGTGCTCTAACCGAAAACCTAAAACCGAAAACCGAAAACCTGCCGAAGGCAGCGATATTAGCGGCGGGCCTGGGGACCCGGCTCCGCCCTTTGACTGACCTGGTCCCCAAGACCCTGATCCCGGTCCTGAACCGGCCTCTGTTGGGCTTGCTGCTGGCCCAGGTGGAAGAGGCCGGCTGCACCCAGGTGGCGGTGAATACCTATCACCTGGCCGGGCAGGTGCAGGACTTCCTGGCCGGACGGCCCTGGGGCTTCCACCTCAGCCTCAGCCCGGAAGAGGAGTTATTGGGCACCGGCGGCGGCCTGAAGCGGTTGGCCAAGGTGCTCCGGGGCGGACCGTTCCTGGCGGTCAACGGCGATATTCTCACCGACCTGGATTTGCGGGCGGTTTATCAGGCTCACCAGCCGGAGGCCATTTCCACCCTGGTTTTACATGATTGTTTGCCTTATAATAAGGTCTGGGTGGCGGACCGGGCGGTGGTCGGCATCGGAGATCCCCCGCCTGAGGGCGTCGCCGGGCCGCCCCTGGCTTACACCGGGGTCCAGGTGGTGGATCCGAGGATGATGGACTACATTCCCGGCGATGGCCCGTATAACCTGGTTACCGCCTGGCAGGCGGCGCTGGCCGCCGGCGAGCGCCTGGCCGCCCTGGTGCTGACCGGCCATTTCTGGCAGGACCTGGGGACTCCGGCGGCCTATCTCACCGCGCACCGGCGTCTCCTGGGGGGGGAAGCGCCGGGTCTGGGCCGCTATTTCGGGACCCTGAACGATCCCTACTTGGGGGCCGGAGTGGTTCTGGAGGGCGAAGTAAAATTTGCCGGTGGCGTCTGCCTGGGAAATCGGGTTAAAATAGGGGCCGGCGCGGTCTTGCGGCACACCGTGGTATGGGACGACGCGGCGATCGCTCCGGGGGCGGAGTTGGTGGAGTGCATCGTGGCCGCAGGAGCGCGGGTGAGCGGCTCGGCCCAAGGAAAAATCTTGATATAATCTTAAGGAGATGTGGTTTTAATGATCACCCATATTGCTTTATTCAAGCTGGTGCACGCCAACGCCGAAACCGTTGAGGAAGCCAAGAAGGTTTTGTCCGGCTTGGCGGGGCAGATCCCCCAATTTCGCCATTTTGAGGTGGGCGCCAATATCTTTGAGTCCTACCGTTCGTATGACCTGGCCCTGATAGCCAGATTCGACTCCATGGACGATTTGGAAGCCTATCATCGCCATCCGGCTTACGTGGAGGTGGTGAAATACCTCCAGGGGGTCCGTCAATCGGTGATCACCGTGGATTATGAGACGCCGTAGCCACCGGGAGCTAATCAGTAAATGTCCGCTATTCCCTGGACGCCGCGGCTGCAGGCCGCGGCGGGCCGGTTTAACGTCTCCTTAGACGGGGCCCAACCCCTGGCCGGCGACGGCTCCGATCGCCGCTTCTTCCGTCTGCTGGGCTCCCCCACCCTGGTCCTGCTCCATCATCCCAATCCTCCCGGCCTGGGCGTGAATGAAAACGACTCCTATTTTCACCTGGGGCGGCACCTCCGGGCCCGGGGCGTGCCGGTGCCGGAGATCCTGGAGTATTGCCGGGACGAGGGCTGGATGCTGCTGGAAGACCTGGGGGACATTAACCTGGAGGCGGCCCTGAAACGGGGGGGTGATGGTCAGGTGAGCTTCCGCTACCGCCAGGCTCTGGACATCCTGATTAATCAGCAGTTGGCCGGCAAGGAAGGCTTCGACCCGGCCTGGTGCTTCGACACCCCGGCGGTGCACCGGCCCTTCCTGTGGGAGCGGGAGTGCGGCTATTTCGTCCGGGCCTTTTTGCAGGGCTATCTGGGGTTCAAGGTGAGCCTCGACGACCTGGCCCCGGACTTCGAGCGGCTCCTCACCGGGGCGCTTCCCCCGGCCCCCAACTATTTTCTGCACCGGGACTTCCAGTCCCGCAACCTGATGATCAGGGACGGGCGGCTCCGGGTCATCGATTTTCAGGGGGGGCGCCTCGGTCCCCTCGGTTATGACCTGGCCGCCCTGCTCATCGATCCTTATGTGAACCTGAGCCCCGACTGGCAGGAGGAGCTGCTGGATTACTATCTGGAGCGGCTGGCGGCGCGGCTGCCCGGAGTGAACCGGGAGGCTTTCACCAAGCAATACCGCCACCTGGCCCTCTGCCGCAACCTGCAAATTCTCGGGGCCTTCGGGTTTCTCACCAAGGAGAAGCGGAAACCCCAATTCGCCCGCTACATTCCGGCCGCGCTGGCCGGGCTGCGCCGCCGCCTGGCGGCGGAGGGGGATTTTCCTTTGCTGGAAAGGGTGGTTAATTCTCTTAAGTTAGGCTGATACCAAGTTGCTTTCAGATGAGTAAATGTAGGACAGGCGCCCTCGCCTGTCCGGACAGCCGGGGGCGGCTGTCCTACATTTTCACGGCAAGGCCGGCGGCTCCAGGTTTATTATCTCTTTGACCGCAGCTTGGCATTAGGGAGCGCCAAAACATTCGGGCGGCTCAAGAGCCGCCCCGGCCGCAACTTTCAGCCTAAATCCCACCAAAAACTCAAAACTCGAAACTCCATCATTTGCCGTCCATCCTGGTGACCGGTTCCCAATCGTCGGGCGGCGGGTGCTTCAGGAAATTCTGCACCAGGCTGAGATAGCGCTGCGCCGCCTTGTCATCGGGATAAATCTCCAAAGCCTCGTTGAAGGCCGTCAGGCTCTTTTTCCAGCCCCGCTCCCGATAAAGGGCCAGCCCCCGGTGATAGGTTTCCAGGAAGCGGTAAAGTTTCGGAGCCGCCTCCCCTTCTCCCAAAACCTCAAAGATGGCGGCGGCCCTGGCCTTGCCCTTGACCCGCACCCGATCCACCTCCCGCAGGATAAAGCTGTCCCCCAGTTGCTCGGCAGTGGTGTCGCTGATGAGGATCCGGGTGGCGTAATACTTGTTCAAACCTTCCAGGCGGGAGGCCAGGTTGACGTTGTCGCCCACCGCGGTGTAGTCGAACAGGCGGTCGGAGCCCATGTTGCCCACCGCCACCGGGCCGGAATTAACCCCCACGCCGATCTCCAGGGTCGGCCAGCCTTCCGCTTCCCAGCGGTGGTTCAGGTTTTTCAGGGCCAGGACCATGTCCAGGGCGGCCCGGCAGGCCAGGCGGGCGTGCTCCGGCTGCACCAGGGGGGCGCCGAACAGGGCCATGATGGCGTCGCCCATGTACTTGTCGATGGTGCCCCCGTGATTGATGATGATGCTGCTCATGGGGTTTAGGAAGCTGTGCAGCAACTGCACCAGGCGCTCCGGGTCCAGGTTTTCCGACATGGTGGTGAAACCCCGGATGTCGCTGAACAGGATGGTGATCTCCCGGCGCTCGCCTCCCAGCCGGAGTTGGTCGGGGTGCTTCAGCATTTCATGGACCACCGTGGGGGCCACGTAGGACTCGAAGGCCTTGCGGATGCGGGCCCGCTCCCGTTCTTCCGCCAAAAACCGCTGGGTGCTGACGCCCACGTAGATCAAGACCATGGTGGTCAAGGGATGCAACAGTTCCACGTAGAGGTTCAGGCGGCTAAATAAGAGGTAATCAATGAGGGTATAGCCCAGGATGACGGCCAGGGTGACCAGAAAGCCCCAGATGGCCGACAGGCGGGTGAGCAGCAGACCCAGAAAGGCCCCCAGGGCCAGGATCAGGGCCATCATCAGGGGCAGGCCCAGACGCGGGGAGCGAAGAAAATCACCCTGGAGCAGATTATCGATCACCGTGGCCTGGATCTCCACCCCGGGGCAGTTGCCGGAGAAGGGCGTGACCCGGAGATCATAGATCCCCACCGCGGTGGCCCCCACCATGACGACCTTGTCTTTTAACACCCGCTCCGGCAGCCGGCCCTCCAGCAGGGCGGCGGCGGAATAAGTGGGGATGGTGCCTTCGGGGCCCAAATAATTGATCAGCAGCCGGCCGTGGCGGTCCACCGGCACGGACTGCCGACCCACCCGAATCTCCTCCACCCCCAGCCGCGACAGGGTGATGGCCAGGGGCGGGCGCCCCAGGTAATGATCCAGGGTCACCAGGCTCTCCGGGGCAAAGAAATCGGAGCCGTAGAGGATGGCCATGGGGAAGGAGCGCACGGTGCCGTCGAAGTCCTGCCGCATGTTGAAATAGCCGCCCCCGGCCGAGGCGTCGATAATCGCCGGCAGGTTGAGCTCCACCCCGCCGGCGGCGAAGAGCGGCACCTCCGAGGGCTGGGTGTCCAGGCAGCGCACCACGTTATAGGTGGAAGCCCGGACGAAGGTGGAGCCCATCAGCCTGTCGGCCAGTTGGCCCCCTTTCACTCCCCCCACCCCGGTGAAAAAAAAGCCCAGGATGGTGGGGGGGCCTTCCTTGATAACCTCCGCCAGCCGGCGGTCCACGTCGGCCCGGCGTTCTTCCTTATCCAGCAGGCCCAGGACTTCCGGGGAAGCCACCCCGGAGCGGGCGAATTCCTGGCGCAGGTTGCCCAGGGCCCGCACCGCCGCGGTCTCCTCCTTCTCGGCAAAAATGATGTCCAGGCCGATCACCCTGGGGCCGGCCGCCTTCAGCACCTTGATGAGGTGAGCCTGGTCCTCCCGGGACCAGGGCCAGCGGCCCACCCTCTTCAGACTGTCGTCGTCGATGGCCAGGATGACCACCTGCTGGGAGGGCGGTTGGGCGCCCCGGAAATAGAATTTCAGGTCATAGAGCTTGTACTCCAGGAGACTGACATATTTGGGCGGCCAGATCACTAGGGCCCACATCAGCAGGGTAATCCCCAGGACCCAGCGGGCCACGGGCGATTTGTACAAGGCGAGCAAAGATTTTAGCATGGCGTGATGGGTCAGTGGGTCGTCGGGGGTTTAACCAAGGCCGGCCCCAGCATTTGCGGCTGACTGGCCGGGATGACCGCGGCCGGCGGCTGCACCGTCGCCCCGGGCCTTAGAATAGCGGCCGCCAGCGCGGTCTGGACCCAGTTGCCGGCGGTGATGTTGCCGGAAGCGCCGCCCCCCGCGTTAACAATGGTAAAGGTCCCTTCCGGCCGGAAGAGCAGTCCGCCGCCCGGGGAAATGGCCACCGGTCCGGTGAGGCTGAAGGTGGTGGTGCTGAAAGAGCCCACCGCCTGGGCGGTCAGGGTCATGTTGCCCACCAGGACGCCCCCGGGCCGGCCGGACACATTGACGGTATTGGACAACACCGAGAAAGTGCCGGAGTCGCCGGTGCTGGGAAAGACCGGGGTTAACGGCGAGGTGACGGCCGTGAGATTGTTAAAGGTGACCCGAAAAGTCCCGGGATAGGCCACGGTCCGGCTGGCGGTCAAGATACCGTCGAAGACCCCGGTGGTCATGAGGGGCCCGGTAATCAGGCTGAAACTTCCGCTGCTGAAGGTTTGGGAAAAAGTAAAGGACTCGGTGGGCGATACCGGCGTCGGCCGGACCAGCGTCGGCGGAATGGTAATATTATTGAAAACCGCCTCCATCCGGTCAATGACGGCCGGACTGACGATCGCCGGCAGGTTGGCCACCTGGCTGACCGGCCCCGGTTCCCGCAGGCTGCTCGCGGCTTGCCGTCCCAGACCGGCAAGCAACTGCCGCATGAACAGCTCCCGGTCTTCCTTGAAGATTCTAAAGGGGAGGGTGGGCGGCAGGTCCCAGGGCACCACGCAGCCTTCCATCTCCTTCAGGTCCACGAACTTATTCCCGAAGGAGAAGGCGATCTTTTCGGCCCCCTTAAAACCCGCCCCCACTTCGGGGAAGATGTTGCCCACCCGGACCAGACCCTTGAAATTCAAGAAAGTGGATTCATTGGGGGTAAGCCGTAGGCCCACCTCGGTGCCGCGCACCCCCATCACCGCGGTATGGGTCTTGACGATGAAATCCGGCTGCGGCGCCTTGAAGACCTGGGAGACCACAAAATAGGCCAGCCCCTGGAAAAGCTGCATCACCGCGCCGCGCTTCCCCTGGGCGGCATCGAAGCTGTATTCCTCCACGGCAAAGCGGCTGTCCGGCGACAGGGTGACGGTGGTATTGTCCAGGAAGGTTATCTGGGCCCGGGAGAGGGACTTGGTGCGCACAATGTCCTTGGGCTCGATCCCGTCCTGGGCCTGGGCGGTGGCGGGCGGCAGTTTGCCGCCCTTCAGGATTTCCACCCGGCCCTCCACATTTGCCCGGCGCCCCACCGTCTCGGCCAGGACCCCGGCCGGCAAAGCCAGCACCAGACTGATCACCAGGATAATTTTGGCCAGCATGATCTCCTCACCGTCTTGCCCAATGGTTTGTTGGAATAAATCGGCCCGGCCGGACAGAAAATTAATGCTGCGCCCGGCCGCCCGATTTCCAGGGGCCGGTAATTCCTTGTAAATCAGCCTGGGTGGATAGTCAAGCGAATATGCTTAGACCCGGGGCTTGGCCCAGATTTCCAGGACGGACAGTTGCAGGAAGCGTTTGGACGCGGCGCTGCGCACGATGGCCACCGTGTCCCAACCCCGGGCGGTGCCGCCCACGGCCACCACTTCTTCGCCTTCCGGGACCAGGCCGGCGTCCACCGCCTCCATGACGATCTCGCAGCAGACCTTGAGCCCCTGCCCCAGGCGCCGCAAGGTATTGGCGATGAGCAGGGTGGGGGCGCTCCCCTTGAACTGGTCGGCCAGGGCGGTCTCCAGGGAATGGGTGAGGATGGTGGCCTTCAGGACTTTACCCCCCAGGCGGGTGATCTCCTGATGGTGCTCCGGCAGAAACTCGTCAATATTGGGACCCTTGAAGCCCACGGAGTGGCCCACCACCACCAGGTTGGCCCCCTTGCCCGCCAGCCGACGGGCCGCCTCGGCCCCGCTCACCCCGGTGGTGGAGGCCACCGCCGCGTGGCGAAAGCCTGCGGCCACCGCCTTCTCCAGCAGCTCCTGACAGGCCGGGGTGTTCTCCGGCCCCACTTTGTCAAAATACCAGGTCTCTCGGCGGATCATGGTTTACCTCTTTGCTTGGCAAGATGAATTGGCTGTAATTGTAACAGAACTGGGGAGGGGGTTCATAGGGGAATTGGGGCGCTCCGGCCGCTTTAGGGCCCGCCCTTTTGCACCCATAAACAATAGTGCTCCTCACGACTTTCCCAGGCCAGGACCCGATCCTCGGAGCGCTCCACGATCAGCACCAAATCCCGCAGGGTCTCCTGGTCCCCCAGCCGGATTTCCAAGACCGCGCCGGCGGCCATCTGTCCCAGGGTCGCCTTGCACAGCGCCAGGCTGATGGGGGTCACCACCCCGGAGATATCCAGTTGCTGATCAGCCTTCATGGGAGCAAACCTGCCGCCTTCCCGGCCGGGAAAAACTTAAATGAATGAAACCTTGCTTGCATCTTCACCGGTTTTTGTTATCATTTATGTTAAAACTAGTGTTAAAACATGGGGGCGCCCGTGCAGGCTGAAAAGCTCAACCGCTACCTGAAAGAAATCATCAACACCATGAACGACGGCCTCATGGTGGTCAGCACCGACGGCACCATCCTCATGGTCAATGAGGCCTTCGAAAAGATCATGGGCTACCGCCGGGAGGAAATTCTCGGCCGGTCCTGCGCCATGCTCAATTGCGACACTTGCGCCCATGCCCGGTCGGAAGGCAAAGGCCAGTGGTGCAACCTCTTCGAGCAAGGGGCGGCCACCCGCAAACCCTGCCTGTTCATGCGCAAAGACGGCTCTTACGTGCATATCCTCAAGAATGCCGCCATCCTGCGGGATGAAGCCGGGCAGGTCCTGGGCGCGGTGGAAACCCTCACCGATATCTCGGAGCTGGAGCAGCGGGACGAAAAGATCCTGGAACTCTCCAAGCTCATGGATTCCGACAGCAACTTCCACGGCCTGGTGGGGCAGTCTCCGCCCATGCAGCGGGTCTTTGAACTCACCCAAAAGGCCGCCCAAAGCGAAGCCCCGGTGATTATTCACGGCGAAAGCGGCACCGGCAAGGAACTGGTGGCCCACGCCATTCACGCCCTGGGCCCCCGAAAGGAAGGACCTTTCATCGCCTGCAACTGCGCCGCGCTCAACGAGGCCCTGCTGGAGAGCGAGCTCTTCGGCCACGTCAAGGGGGCCTTTACCGGGGCCTACACCCATCGCCAGGGGCGGTTCGAAGCGGCCCACCGGGGCGACATCTTTCTGGATGAAGTGGGCGACCTGCCCCCCTCCATCCAGGTCAAACTGTTGCGCGTCCTGGAGAGCCACCAGTTCGAGCGGGTGGGGGAGGTCCGCTCCATTTCGGTGGACGTCCGCATCATCACCGCCACCCATCGCGACCTGGAGGCCCTGGTGGCGGAGGGGAGATTCCGGGAAGACCTGTTTTTCCGCATCAACGTCATTCCCATCCACCTGCCTCCCCTCCGGGAGCGCCTGGAGGACATCCCGCTGCTGGCGGAGCACTTCCTCCGGCGCCTGCGCCAACGCAGCGGCAAGGCCATCCCCGGCCTCACCCGGGACGCCATGAAGGTCTTCCTGGACTACCCCTGGCCCGGCAATGTCCGGGAACTCAAAGGCGTCCTGGAGTATGCCCACATGGTGGCCGAAGCCGGTCTCATCGGCCTGGAGCACCTGCCCCCCAAACTGAGCGCCCCGGAACTCCCGGCGGCGCCGCCGGCGACGGCTGAAACTCCCCTGCCCGTCGATGAAAAAACGGCCCTGATCAACGCCCTGCGGCAGGTCGACGGCAACCAGTCCCGGGCCGCGGCCCTCCTGGGGGTCAGCCGGGTCACCGTCTGGCACCGCATGAAAAAATACGGCATTGACCTGCACAAACTGATTACGACCTGAAAGGCAGGGATTAGGGATTAGGGGCCAGGGGGCAGTTTTTTCTAACCCCTGACCCCTGATCCCTACTCTAAAACCTGAAACCTAAAACCTAAAACCTAAAACCTAAAACCTGCCTTTAATAAACCGCCGTTGACTT
>CAZOCQ010000011.1:0-12629 GCA_964578335.1 uncultured Desulfobacca sp. | reverse complement strand
GGCGCTGGTCATTTCCACGATAAGCCGTCCCGCCTTCACCAACTCAACTCCCTGGATCAAGTCAGCCTGACTGATCTTGCGCTCCTCGAGGCAGGGAATTCACGCCAGGAAGGTGCCGCCGTTGGCGACGTAGTTGTCCACCAGGGTCTTCAAGGGGGTCAGGCCGGGAAAGGTGATGCCGTCGGCATAGCCTTTCTTGGCGATATGGACCCCGTTGCCCTGTAAGACCACCACGGCTTCCACGTCCATGGACTGGGCCGCATTGGCCAGCAACAGGGGGAAGATGGCGCGTTCCGGGTCCTCCCCGGCATGGGTGGAGATCAAGACAATTTTTTCCTTCGCTTCCGCCATAACAGCACTCCTTTCTTTGGTTAGGGTTAGTGAGTTTATTCGGGACAGCTCTTACGCGGGGCGCATCCTTGCACCAAGAATACTAACAACTCGAAACTCAAGACTCGAAACTCGAAACTCGGTTCGCGAGGCTGGCCAGGTCCTCCACCGCCAGGCCCGCCTTGCCCAGGTTGGCCAGGCAGATGGGGCAAAAAGTCACCACCGGGGCGCCGCCGGCCTTAAGTTCCTCCACCCGCCGGCCTAAAATCTCCCGGTTCAGGGCCGGCGACACCGACTCCGCCGGGCCGCCGCAGCAGGAGGTGAACTCCCCGCAGTGGCGCACCTCGGCGTATTTGATGCCCAGGCTGTCCAGCACCCGCCGGGGCGCCTCCGCGAGTTTCAGGTAGCGCCCGTAAAAACAGGGATCATGCAGAACCACCGGCGGCCGGCCGTTGCCGCCGGCCGGGGCGCTCAGCCGCAGCCGGCTGAAATACGGCTCCACCTCGAAGCTTTCCCCGGTGTATTTCGGATAAAGCTCTTTCAAGGCGTAAGTGGTGTGGGGGTCCACGGTGATGAGCTTTTTGACTCCGTGCAGCCGCAGGGTCCGGGCCACGAAGCGGGCGTGCTCCACGAAGCCCTCCTGGTCCCCCAGGTCGTAGAGCAGGATGCCGCTGTAAAAGTCCATCTCCGGGTGATAGAAGAAGTCCACCCCGGATTTGCGCAGCAAGCGGCAAATGGACAACAGGATGTCGTTGGACTTCTTGGTCTCTTCCTTGTCGGTGAGCCGGGCAAAGCCCTGGCCCACCAGAAAGCCGGGGAGATAGCGGCTGAGGCGGCCGAAGCGCAGGCAGCCGGCCCAACGGCTGTCTTCCAGGCGCTCCAGATAGCGGGTGGTGACTTCCAGGTAAGGAATCGCCTGATACATTAACCCGGTGAAGAGCAACGCGTCTCCCGGCCGCCGGGTGAAGCCGCCGGCCGACCGCCACCAGGCGTTGAGCTGGGAGCCGGGCACCCCGAAGGGATTGCGGGTCTGGCGGACATTGAGGGCGATGAGGTCAATGATGTCCCTGGGGTTGAACATCAGCCTGTCCTCCAGGCCGCCACCACGTAACGCCGCAGCCCCAGGATGAGTTCGCCCGGGTCGGCCTGGCGGGGACAGGTCCGGGTGCATAAGCCGCAATGGAGGCATTTCCAGAGTTCCGGGGCCTGCTGCAGGATTAGTTCCTTAGCCCCCACCTGGGCGTAGCGGATCATTTTCCGGGGGAAGTGCTCGTACAGCAGCGGGCAGATGGCCGCGCAGGTGCCGCAGTTAAAACACTCCAGGGCCGTATCCACCCCGTAAGATTTAAGTTCCTCGGCAAAATCGGGATTTACCAGGGCCATGTCCTAGTCCTCAGTCTCGTTAGCCGCAGCCGTCGGCTGCCCCAGCCGGTAACGATAATAACCGCCCGCCTTGGCGCCTTCCAAAACTTCCCCATATTTCTTCAGGGTGGCCACGTACCAGAGCGCCTCGGTGACCGGCAGCCCCACGGCCGCGGCGATCTCGGGCACCGTCAGCTCCGCCTCGGCCAGGCTGGCCTTAATGGCCGTCACCGCCCGGCGCTGCTCCTTCATCCGGGCCGCGGCCGCGGCGATCTGCTCCTTCCGCGCCGCCTTAAGCCTTTTCAGGGCCTCTTTCTCAGACCCTGCTTCCATCTGCACGTCAGCCATCCGAAAACCTCTTGGTCAAAATGCGGAACAGCCGCCCCCGACTGTTCCGGGCGGTTCGAGAACCGCCCCTACGGACTGCCTTCCAGATATTCATCCGAGACGATCATATCCACCATGGATTCGTACTGCTTCAAAGTCCAGCCCTGCACGTTGATGGCGTTTTCCGGGCAGACCGCCACACAGGCGCCGCAGCCCAGGCACAGGGCCGGATTGACCTGGGCCCGCTGCACCTGCTGGCCTGCGACTTCCATCTCCACCAGAGTCAAAGCCCCGTCGGCCAGGCAGGCCGCGACGCAGGCCCCGGTTCCCATGCATTGGCTGAGGTCCACCTCCGCCACGAAGGGGTCCAGTTCCCCATAGCCCCGGGTCAAAATCGCCGCGGCCTTGACCGCGGCGGCGCCCGCCGCGGCGCAGGTCTCGCCCACGTCAAAGGGGGCCTGGCAGGCCCCGGCCAGAAAAATCCCGGCCACCGACAGTTCCACCGGCCGCAGCTTGGGGTGCACCTCCTGCAGGAAGCGGTCGGCCCCCACCGGCAGCTTCATCTGCTCCACCAACCCGCTAATGGCATGAGGCTCCTGGCCCACCGCCAGCACCACCAGGTCCGCGGGCACGGTCAATTCCTCGCCGAAGGTCAGCACGTCCTTGACCTGAATCAGCAACGGCGGACCCTGGGGGTCGGGATTTCTCAGGACTTGCGGCTCTTCCCCGGCCTCGAAGCGGCAGAACAGCACCCGGTTTTGGGCCGCCCGGGTATAAAGCTCCTCCTGCCCCCGGCCGTAGGTGCGAATGTCCCGGTAAAAATCGCTGACCCTGGTCCGGGGATAATTCTCCCGAACCAGGTTGGCGGCGTGCAGCGTGGCGCTGCAACAGGTGCGGGAGCAGTATTCGTTGAGATAGCCGCCTTCGTTCTCTTCATGGATGCCGGGAATCTGGCGGCTGCCCACGCAGTGGATCAGCGCCAGGCTGCGAATGGGCCGGCCGTTCAACGCCAAGGCGCCGTCAACGGTCTTGGCTTCGGCCATAAGATGTATAAATTCCGGCAGGGTGACCACTTCGGGAAATTCCCGGTAGCCGTATTCGCCCCGCCGCGGCTGATAGGGCTGCATGCCCGTGGCCAGCACGATAACCCCGGCCTCCAGGCCGACTTCTTCCGGGACCTCCGGAATAGCGGCGGGCATGACCCCCACAAAGGGCACATATTCCCCCAGACCCGCGCCGGCCCGGCTCAACCGGTCGAGACGGTCGGCATAGGCCGCGCCTTCGGGAACCTGCCGCACTACCTTGAACTTGAAGTTGCCGATATAGCCGGCAAAATCCTCCACCCGGGCGCAGGTGTAAACCTTGATGGCCGGATGTTTCAAGACCGCGCCGGCCAGTTCGCCCACAATTGCCGCGGCGCTTTCGCCCAGGGGCGCCAGGCTCGTCAATTGCGCCACCTGGCCCCCCAGGAAGGGGCTCTGTTCCACCAGGACCACCTGCCGGCCCCGGCCGGCCAGTTCCAGGGCGGCTTTCAGTCCGGCCACGCCGCCCCCGACCACCAGGGCTCGGGGCTGCACCTCCACCCGGATGGGGTCCAGGGGCCTCAGCTTCCCGGCCTTGGCCGCGGCCGCGGCCACCAGCCGGGTGGCCTTTTCGGTGGCCGCCGGGCCGTGGTGCACCCAACTCACCTGCTCACGCAGGTTGGCGTGCTCATAGAGGTAAGGATTGGCCCCGGCCCGGGCCAGGGCGTTTCTGAAGGTGGTTTCGTGCAGGCTGGGGGAGCAGGAGGCCACCACCACCCGGTCCACCAGGCCGTTTTGCAGGTCCGCGATGATCATCTCCTGGCCGGGGTCGGAGCACATGAACATATTGTCCCGGGCCAGCACCACCCCCGGCGCCCGGCGGGCCTGGTCGCACACCTGCTCCACGTCCACCGCGTCGGAGATATTGCCGCCGCAATGGCAGACGTACACGCCGACTTTGGCTTCGGGCGCGGTCTTAAGGTCCTTGGTCTCTGCCATCAACCTGTCTCTTTAAGTTTCGAGTTTCGAGTTTCGAGTTTCGAGTTTTTAGTCTTCGATACAAAGTGGTTTTTCTGATTACTGAATGCTGCCATCCAACCACTAATCCCAAATCCCTAACCGCTCACTGCTCACTGCTTACTCAAATAGCGGGCCGCCTCCATGGCCGCGGCGCCCGCCTCCACGATGCTGTCCACGATGTCCTTGGGCCCGGCCGCGGCCCCGGCCACGAACACCCCTTCCAGGCCGGTCAGGGTCGGGGCCAGCTTGGGTTTCACGGTCTTGATGAAATTATCTGTTCCCAGGGCCAGGGGACAGCAGCCTTCCGGAGTCCATCCCGGCAGCAGCCCCAAAGAGAGCACCACCAGGTCGTGTTCCGCGGTCTGCACTCCGCCCTCGGCTTCCTGCGATTCATAGCGCACCCGCACCGCCCCGTCCCCGCCCGCTTCGAGCCAGGCCACCTTGCCTTTGACGAAATTGACCCCCATGGCCTGGGCGTTCTGGAAGAACTGCTCGTATCCCTTGCCAAAGGCCCGGATATCCATGTAATAGACGGTGATGTCGGCCAGGGGCAGCGAGCCCGACAAAAGCATGGCCTGCTTGATGGCGTACATGCAGCAGACCCGGGAGCAATAGGAGATCCCCATACTCTGGTCCCGGGACCCGGCGCACTGGATGAAGGCGATGTTATCCGGCTCCATGCCGTCGTAAGGCCGCAGCACCCGGTTGTAGGGGCCGTGGGGGGCCAGCAGTCTCTCCATCTGCAGCGCGGTAATCACGTCGGGAATCTGCCCCTGGCCGTACTGCACCTTGTCCTGAAGCGGCGTCATCTCGTAACCGGTGGCGATCACCGCCGCGGCCGCGCTCAGGGTGAAGTCCTCCGGCTGCTGAAAATAGTCCACCGCCTGGGTGGGGCAGACCTTGGCGCACTTGCCGCAGAGGACGCAGTTCTCCGTATCGATCAGGGCCTTCTGGGGAATGGCGTTGGAAAAGGGGATGTAGATGGCCTTGCGGGCCGCCAGGCCCCCCTGCTCGGCGTCCGGCGCCAGCACCGGACACTGGTACTCGCACTGCCGGCAGCCGATGCATTTCTCCAGGTCCACGTAGCGAGGCTTTTGGGTGATCCGGGCCGTTAAATCGCCGTTGCGGCGCTCCAGGGTTTGCAGCTCGCAATAGGTGAGAATGGTGATGTTGGCATGATGGGCCGCGGCCGCCATCTTGGGGGTGGTGATGCAGCTGGAGCAGTCCAGGGTGGGAAAGACCTTGGAGAGCCGGATCATCTTGCCGCCGATGGAGGCGTCTTTTTCCACCACCGCCACCGAAAAACCCTGGTCGGCGAGATTGAGGGCCGCCTCCAGGCCGGCGATGCCCCCGCCCAGCACCAGGGCGTCGTATTTCTGACTTGGCCGAGATTCCATGCCGGTTGCTTCCTAAGCGGCGCCGGACTGCGCCGGGGCCTCGCTCCCCGGCGGGCCCAACTCATTGATGAGGTCGTTCATCTGCTGGACTTCCTTCAAAAAGGCCCGGGTGCAGACGGTGCAAATGGCGGTGAGCCGCAGCCGGCGAATGTCCAGCCCCTGCGCCTTCATCAGCGGGTAAAGCCGGTCCACCCGCCGGGCCAGGGCTTCATAGGCCCCCGGATAGGGGCACTCCATGCCGCAGGACATGATGATGATCCCGGCGACGCCCTTGGCGAAGCAGTCCAGATAGAATTTTTCCGGGAAGAGCACCGGGTCCTTGACCCGCAGAATATAGGTGTTGGCCGGATAACTCTGGTGCCCCTGCCCCACCGCGTCGGCGCCGGGGTAGGCGCAAGCCTCCGTGGCCAGGATGAGGATTTTCCCCAGGTATCCCTCAGCCGCCATGCGGGCCTCCAGCTATTTTTTCCGCACCACGAAGATGCGGTCGTAACCGTCGGCGGCCAAAGACCCCAAAAATTCGTGACCCACCTTCTGGGCCCACAGGGGCATATCGTTCTTGGTGCCCGGGTCATTGGAGAGCACTTCCAGCACTTCCCCCACCTTCACCTTGCCGATGGCCTTCTTGGCCTCCATCAGCGGCCCCGGGCAGGCGCTGCCCCGGGCGTCCACCACCGCCGCGGCCTGTAAAGTCGCTAGATCCACGTTTGCCATCTCTTCCCTCCTTCTTCCTTAATCTGTACCGGCTTATCGAAACAAGTTACACCTGACTGAGAAGCAATATCAATGCCAAGGGGAAAGATTACCGGATTCATAGATTATTTAAGTTATTTCAACAGATTGGATGTTTTACCGGCAAGCCCTGGAGCTTAATAAATGTTAAGTAGCTTTAACACATATTAATTTCCCCGGATCAAAGATTGAGATGGTCAAGGATCGGACCTAATAAAAACCCCGCCTCCGTCAAGGAGGCGGGGTTGGGGCTATGAAATTAATGGTAGCGCAGGCTTTTTAGCCTGTGACCTAGGCGTCCTACGCTTCCACGACGTCAGATGTAGGGTGCGCACTGCGCACCAACCATCGGCCACAGGCAGGATGCCTGCGCTACCGGCTTAACTACCGAGTTCGGGAGGGGAGCGGGTGTGACCCTATTTAACTGGAATTACGTAGAAGTCGGCCCCCCCTTTTTCTCCCATAAAACGTCCTGGGGAAAACACTATTCCAACAAGAGCAGGTAGGACGCTGAGCTTGCAGAAGCAGGGGCAAAATTGGCTCCGACGCCATGGATTACCAGACTTTCACCGCCGCTGTTCATATCCGAGTTTATAAATATCGAGACTCCCAGACCTCGATCGAACACCATGGCAGATTCCAGATCAAACGTCACTTCATGCAGCTGGGGGCCGGTGTATACGATAGGCGGCCAACCAGAGTTGAACTCCTTGACTTTAGTCTCACCATTATAAAGGTGGATTGCACCGATGTTGGTAATTCCAGCGTAGTTGGTCAAGGTATACCGCACTTTGATGTATCGAACTTTATGGTCCGCTTCGCCGATCGTAGGCACCGCGTAGTGCACCCACACAGGGTTATCATAACTCGCAACTTGAAGGCCATCGGCCTGCACTGCAGACGACTGGGCGGGGTGGCCGCTGTGACCGTGAGTCCAATACCACTTTGCTCGGGAAGTGCCGGCTGTAAAAGCTGCAATAACGACGCAAGCAAATAATATCAGACTAAATTTTTTCATGGTGAACCTCCTTCGATTCCAAGAGTTTAATATTTATTTTCGTAATTTCGTCTAGCCTGAGCCGGGGAGAGGAGACTGAAGTGTCCAGGAAAGATGGGCTGCGCCGCACCGAAGCGCCGGATATAAATGGGGAAATTAGGGACAGACACTAATTTTAGCGGTTTTTTTGCATGAACGACTATTAGCAAAAATCATAAAATCTGTCAAGAAAAAACCCCGCCTCGTTAAGAGGCGGGGTTGGTGCTATGAAATTAAATCCGGCGGCGTCCTACTCTGCCATACAGTCGGTGGCACAGGCGTCTCGCCTGTGGATTTTAGCATTAAAAAATCTATCCTTTTGCATGCCTGAGTAACGTTGCTTTTTATTTTGCCGGGCGCCTCTGGCTTCGGCCGCGGGCTTGCGCGGTTACCGGCGTCAGAGCACCTAACCGCCTTATATCGCCGAGGAGGGGGGTTATTTTCGGTTGCCTTTTATATTGCGTTGAATGGTGATATGGTCCCCGTACAAGAAAAACGACGAGGCCGTCAGGTCGTCGGCTTCGACCCAGTTACTATGGGAGGCGGGTTGATTTTTTTTGATATAGATGGTGCCGTCGCAGATGATGCGGGCCGTTCTCCGGAACTCGATGGCTTGATAGCCGATTTTATTGGGCTCATTACTTAAAATAGGCGCCACGCGCAGGCTGAAGGCGCCGCTGGGATGACCGAAAGTGAGGTCGCCGCCCTGCCCCGACTTGAGGGCGCCTTCAGGGAGCACCCGGTTGGGAATGGTGCCGGGCACCGCGGCCGCCGCCGCCAGACAGGTGGAGCCGCTGCCGGGCGCGGCGCTGTGCATGATCGCCTCACAATAGAAACGGGCCACCAGATCGACCTCAGCGGCGCGGACCCGGGTTCCCGGCAAAGTCAGGTAGTCGGCCGCGTTAGTGACCGACACCGCGAAAGGCAGGAAGGCCTGGTCAATGGTCTCCAAGGTGTAGTCGGTCCAGCCGAGCTTCCGGGCGATCTGCAAGCGGAGTTCCTGCAAGCGCGGACGCATGCCGGCAGGGTGGATGACCGCGCCGCTCGGGTCCGGCAGTTCCAGCCCGGTGCAACCGAGACCGAAACCCGTTGCGTCGAAAAACCCGCAGATATTCACCATGTCCATGATGGTGACCTCGACGGTGCTGCCGTCGCTCATGACGATGGCGTCCACCAGGTTCCCGGTGGGAAACAGCTTCCCGGTAAAAACGCCGCCCAGATCGCGGAAGTCCACGAGAATCGGCGAGCCCGTGCCGGGCACCCCGCCCATGGCCAGGTCGCCATCGACCCGCGCCTCCCCGTTGAGGACCTCGAGGGTAAGGTACATAATCCGCTGGGTGTTGGTGGAAAAGACCCGGATGGTGTTGCGGCCGTCCTTCACGCCGGGCACCATATTTTTCATCAGGGCGAACACCGGCACTCCCGCGGCGATATTGCCGCAGTTCATCTTGTAGGTCAGCATGCCGGGTTGATCGGGAAAGATCTGGATGAAGGTATAATCTACGTCCGCGTCCGGTCTCGCTGAGGGCGAGACAATGGCCGTCTTGGACTGGAGGATGGTGTCCCCGCCCAGGCCGTCCATGCCCATGGGGTCGGGTGAGCCCCGCACCGCCAGGAGAAACTCTTCCAGGCCGGCGCCCGGTGCGGGAACATTCCGGCCTTCAAAATAGAAACCCCGGCTGGTGCCGCCGCGAATCACGGTGATAGGCAGTAAAAACTGCTCATTATTACGGTCGTGATGAATGTAACTCATGGACGTCTCCTCCAAATGGTGGTGACCCCGGTGCGGGCCGCGGCCGCGTCTCGTTGGCAACAGCCGACAATAAGAAATAACTAGCCGTATGCCAGGTTCTAGTTGGGGGGATTACTGCGTTTCTAAAGTGTCCCCCATAATGGAGAGCGCCTAGCCACTCGGTTAGTCGAGTCCGGGTTTCTATTCCTTGAACACCACCACCTCATCAATGGGGATAGCTGTCTGCGGTTCGTCGAGCTTCTTCGCGTGCTTCTCGGTTCGCAGGCCGTTGAGAATCCAATCGCTTTGGGCGGCGCGCTCGGCGCAGCGATCCCATTCCTCGCACCAATCCCCCAGGGAGTAACCGTGCCAGGGGAACTCGGGTTTGAGCTTAGTACAGTGGTTCATAAATTATGGCTTGCGTTTCATCGTTGATTCCTGGTTTGATGACCCGGTCCAGGTTTAAGCTGCTCCCTGATAACCTGGACCGGGCGCGACGCTTCAGGCGTGTTCTTCCCGCTCCGGCGCCCCGGCGGGCTTGCCGTTAGCCAAAAGCAGGCTGAAGCGCGTCCCGAGGCCCAAGGCGTTGTCCAGGTAGCGGATGCGCCTGGGCCTGAAGACCTGCGCCGAGGCCTTAGCAAAGAACCGGACCTCCTCCCTGGGGGCGGCGAGAAGCTCACGGGCGAACGGGAATTTGGCCAGATAGGCCGCCAGCGCCCGTGCCGTGGCCAGGGTGCCTGCCGCCGGCCGGGCTTCGCCCTCCATTTGCAGACCCCGAATCTCCCGCCAGGACGCCACCGCCGGATGGATCGTCACGGCGCAAACCGGATTAGCCGCCAGGTTGCGGCAATGCCTGGAGTCCGGCGAGGAAAAAAAGACCAGGTCAAAGCCATCCGGCGAGAAATAAACGTCCGTGGCCCAGGGGATTCCCCCGGCACAGGTGGCCAGGGTCATGGTCGTGACCTCGTCCAGCAGGCCTTGGACCGTCTCTTCGAACTCCTTAAGCGTCATCCCCGCCCCAGCGTCGGAACAGACTATGGGCGATCTCGAACTGGTCCAGGACCTTGCCCACCGTCTGGTCCACCACCTCCAGGATGGTTTGGGGGCCGTGGTAGAACGACGGGGCGGGCGGCAGGATGACCCCGCCCATCTCGGCCACCGCCACCATGTGACGCAGATGGCCCAGGTGCAAAGGGGTTTCCCGGGGGACCAGGACCAGCTTGCGCCGCTCCTTGAGGGTGACGTCGGCGGCCCGGATCAACAAGTTGTCGCTCAGCGACAAGGCGATCTGAGCCAGGCTCTTCATGGAGCAAGGGATCACCACCATGCCCAGGACTCGAAAAGAGCCGCTGGCCAGCGGAGCGGCCAGATAGTCGTGGCCATGGACCACGTCCGCCAGCGCCTTGACCTCTTCAATGGTCCGGTCTGTTTCGAGGCCCAAGGTCACCTCGGCGCCTTTACTGACAATTAAGTGAGTTTCGACTTCCCTTTGGTCCCGGAGCACCTCAAGCAGGCGGATACCGAATATGACGCCACTGGCCCCGGTGAGTCCAACAATCAGTTTCTTCAAAGGTATCCTCCCTGGATCCTGGTCAAATAGACGAGAAGGCCGGCCCCGGATTCAATCGCCGGAATGAGCCCGAACTGTTTAGTCATCCACATCCGAGCCATCAACCACGGGAAATCCGGCTGGGTAGGTTACTTCCCCGGTTTTTGCGTTATAAATGGCGACCTTGTCATTGAGCAAGCCTGCGGTGGGACCGCCAACTTCATCCGTGCCGACCAACCTTGCAGTTCTAATGCCGTTTAAGAGCCATTTTCCTGCCGTGGCCCGGTCCGCGCAAGCCGTCCACTCGTCACACCAATCTCCGCAGTCATAACCAAACCATTTGCGCACCGGCTTGATTTTAGGCAGACCCGCCTTTTCCCAAAGAACTTTGGCTTCCCTCATAAATTCTTCTTTCGGAAGCGCCACCGGCGGCATCGGATACTTCATGGTGGCGTCAATAATAATTTGCGCTTCCCATTGCCTGCCCCCGCGTAACTTGGGCGCATGACCGTTGGCCTGATAGTCATTAATCTGTATATCCGTTACTGGATTTGTCCGATAGGCAACCGCCCACATTATTTCTTCCATACTGTCCGGATTAATATCGTCATCAACAGCAACAGTAATTTTCCCGACGGATCTCATCAGAATAGTTGAGGCACGCAACATTCTCCATATCTCTGTTTTAGGCGTTCCTTTTTTGAAGACAATTGTCGTAAAGCGTGAAACGCCGATTAAATGGTCATATAGGACAACATCTTTGACAAAGTCACAGCTTAGGGTTTTTGTTAAAAAGTTAAACATGACCGCGTTATATCCCAGTGATTTGATAACGCCTGATTCAGACGGGGTCATTTGCGAAATCATCGAAGTTATTATCGCATGTTTCCTTCTTGTTATAGCTGTTACACTAATCGAATGATTATACTCTTCCACAGACATATAACCGTGAGATTCGCCAAACGGCGCTTCCATTTCAAGTTTTTCCGGGTCAATCCATCCTTCAATAATAATATTGGCATCGGCCGGAACCATTAAGGGAACGGTTTTTGCCTTTACTTCGCGCATGGGCGCCCCTGCTAAACCTCCCGCTAGGTCTATATCATTTATGGAGTTGGGAGTTTTTTGCGGGCCGATAACCTGAATTGCCGGGGGTGCGCCAATGATCAGCGCCACCGGCATCTTTTCTTTCCGGGCCCGGTATTTTTCCCAGTTTTTATGGGCGTCCCCGCCGGTCTGGATCAGCCACATGGCGGCTAATCTGTCTGATGCTTTAACGTTGACGCGGTTTTGAGAGTAATTGTATCTGCCGGTATCAGGATCCACGGTGATCCACAGCCCTGCGGAAAAATACGGGGCAGTGTCAAACCCGGGAGTGTTATTCGGAATGGGTAGACTGGCCAGACCCTTACCCTCTCCGCCTTTCAAATCTTCCCCGGTAATTATTATTTCGTGTACGGGCGCCTCGGCGGAATCTATCTCCACTGCGGGGATGGGATTTTTAAAGGCTTTATCCCATTTATCCGAAACGAGCCCGCGGAGCTTCTTGGCGTCAATTTCGCGTTGCGTTACATCAATTTCTTTATCCAATCCGAGGGCAACCGCATAAACCTTATCGTTACCGGCAGTGGTCGCAACACATACGTCGCAGTCGCCTTGATATTTTCGGCCGTTACTGTCCGTAACATTGGTAAAATAAAATCCCTTGCGGTCGCAGGCTTCGATATTTGAAACATAGCTCCATCTTACAAAAGGATGGAGGTGTTTGTCCTTATTGATCTCATCCTTTATGGTGTAAAGCAGTCCGTAACCATCCAGTCGTTTTAAATGATCCTGAAGATCAGGGTATTTTTTTTCAGATTGTGTTTGACCGCTCATTTCTTTTACCTCCTGGTTGAAAGTAATTCTTCCCGGGATTATGCAGCAGACTTGGCCACCAACGCTGATCAAAAACGGTTTTTGGGGGACCTCCCTCCTGAGTTTTACCGATAGACGCCCTTTTCTCGCTGGGTATTCTATAATTACTATTTTTGCAAAATCAACCTGACAGGAGAGCGGCCTGCCCGCCCGTCGACGACCAGGCATCCTCGCTTTCCAGCATAAGGACCCGGAGCCTGGTTGC
>CAZOCQ010000010.1:0-26976 GCA_964578335.1 uncultured Desulfobacca sp. | reverse complement strand
CACCTCATTGACCTGGGGGGCGGCTTAAGCCCCGAGGCCGCCAACCTGACGCAGGTGCGGCCCGAACACCTGCGCTCCCGGCCCCTGCTGGCCTACTGGAAAGGCGTCATTGCCGTGGGCTGGCTGGGGCCCAAGCCCGTGGACCTGGCCGGCTTCCTTTCGGTGGTGATGAGCGCCGCCACCGACACCAACATCCGGGAGAAGCTGCACGAACAGAATTTTGCCATTATTACCGACGATTATCTCAACCTGTCCAACCGCCTGGGGTTTCATTTCGCCACCATCGAATCCTACCTGGGGACCGCGGCAGACAGTTATATCACCTTCACCTTTTACGGCGGCGGGGCGGAAATCAGCCGGCGGGTGCGCCGGGTGCGCTTCCTCTCCCTGGTCCTGAAGCACCTGGATTTCCGGGTGGAGGTCAAGGAGGATTCCATCACCGCCCGGGCCGACGGGGTGGAGCCTGCGGTGCTGGAGGAGAAGCTGGGGATCCTGGGCCGCCTGATGATGGTGAGCAAGCAACTGGACATGGTGATGCTCTCCGACGACGAAGCCGACCGCTACTACCAGGAGTTCATCACCCAGGGATATACCCTGGCGCGGGGGTAAGAGTAGGGAATTATAGGGCGGCCCGATTCTCGTTCCCAAGCTCCTGCTTGGGAACCAGGGATGAATTATGGTAGCGCAGGCTTCCAGCCTGCATCTCACCGGCCGGAGGCCGGCGCCACTGGGAGAGTTAAAATATGGGACGAATTCTAGCCGTCGATGACGAATTGGACATGCTGGCCCTGTTGAAGATGATCATCGAGGGCTATTCCGACCACCGGGTGACCACCACCAACAACCCCCTGGAGGCCGCCGAGTTGCTGGAGAAGGAGGCCTTCGACCTGATGCTCACCGACCTGAAGATGTCGGGTATGGACGGCCTGGAGCTCCTGGCCCGGGCCAAGCAGCGGGACCAGGAGGCCCTGGTGCTGGTCATCACCGCCTACGGCTCCCTGGAGTCGGCCGAGGAGGCCATGGCCAAGGGGGCCTTTGACTACATCACCAAGCCCTTCCGCAAGGAGCAGATCCTGCTGGCCATTGACAAGGCCATGCGCTGGCGGGACCTGGTGCGCCAGAACAAGGAGATGCGGGAGCGCCTGGAGGGCGGGAAATAACGGCAAACGGGGCCGCAGGATGAAAAATGTGGAACAGCCGCGGCCGGCTGTTCTTTTTAGAGCAATTCCGCATGGGGCTGCGCCCCACCCGCAAAGCATGAAAAGATTTGGTTGCCCAGGCTTTATACCTGTGCCGGAACAGCCGAGGGCGGCTGTTCCACACAAACCTTAACTTTGAACTTTGAACCTTGAACCTTGAACTATTCCGGGCGGGCGAGGGCGCCTGCTCCACATCTTAAAAAAGGCCAGGTAGGGTGCGCACCTTGCCCGAGCAGGCTGGAAGCCTGCGCTACCGCAAAGATTTTTATATGCCGAGGTAATTACATGACCACCATCATCGTCATCGCCGTTGTCTGTCTGGTAATCTTCCTGGTTTATAAGGGCGGCTGCTGAGGCCGCTGAGGCCCCGCGGCTTGGTCCAAGCCGCCAGCAAAGACCTTCTCCGAAACGGCGCACCCTCTCCGGCGTCACCCTCCTCAGACCAAATCCCCCTCAAGCCTATGGTTTTGGGGCGAACCTGGTGTCCGCCCTACCGTCCCGCCCCGCCCTGACCGTCCGATCTTTCCTTGACTTCCTTCCGGCCCCGGCATTAGGATGCAATTATTGCTTATAAATCCCGGTTAAAAGGTTACAAAGGTGGACCGGGCCTTTACACCCTGTAAAAAATGTTGACAGAGGTCCCCGGACCCACCGGCTTCCAGGACTGCGGGATTAGAAAACTTTATCTATGTTTTCCATTAGTTATCCTTAACAGGAGGGACTGCCGGGGTTGGAACGGCCATTGCTTATTAATTCAGGGAGGTTCTGCGTCCAAAATTTCCGGGGCCGGCTGCGCCGGACCCGGCGCGAGGAGAGCCGGAGGCCCTGATGGAAGCCCAGCAATACCGGAAACTATGGTGGGACATCATCCTGGCCACCCTGAGTTTTTCGGTCATCCCCCTGGTTATCCTGGGAGGGGTGATTTACCACCAATTCAGCGTCTCCTATACCGCCAAGATCATGGACAACATGAAGACCCTGGCGGAAAACCGCGCCAGTTCCATTGATCTGTTTCTGGAGGAGCGGATTTCCCAACTTACCGGCCTGGCCAATACCCACGCCCTGCAACAACTGCAGAACGAAGATTATCTCAACAAGGTCTTCAATATTATCCAGACCCGTTCCAAATCCTTCCTGGACCTGGGGGTCATTGACGAAAGCGGCAAACACCTGGCCTACGTAGGTCCCTACTATAATATCTTGAAAGAGGTGAATTATAAGGATGAACCCTGGTTTCACGCGGTCATGGCCACCGGGGTCTATGTCAGCGACGTCTTCCTGGGTTTCCGCAAGATTCCCCATTTCATCATCGCGGTGATGGTGCGGGAAAAGAACCGGAGTTGGATCCTCCGGGCCACCATTGATTCGGACATCATCGAAAACATTGTCCGGGCCGCCTGGATCGGCAAAACCGGGGACGCCTTTCTGGTCAACCGGGAGGATATTTTACAGACCCAACCCCGATTCAGCGGCGCCATCATGGAACGCCCCAACGCCCCCGATTTTTCCAAAGCCACCGGGATTGCCGCGGAGGAATTGACCTATAAAGACGCAAGTTTTCTCTATGCCACCAGCGTCATCAAACTGAAAAAGTGGGTCCTGATTATCCGGGAGGACCCCACCGAGCAATTGACGCCGCTGCTCAAAGCCAGATTTTTGGTGTTCTTGATCGGGCTCGCCGGAGTGCTGCTCATCACCATCGGCGCGGTGTTCACCACCCGGGCCATGATGAAAGAACTGGTGCAGATGGAGCGCAAGAAGGCGGCCAGCGACGAAGTGGCCCTGCAATCCAGCAAGATGGCGGCCCTGGGCAAGATGGCGGCGGGCATTGCCCATGAAATCAACAACCCCCTGGCGGTGATCGGCGAGAAGGCGGGCTGGATGAAGGACCTGCTGGGCCTGGAGGATATCGCCCAAAACGAAAATTTTCAGGAACTGGCCGACGCAGTGAACAAGATCGAGTATCACGTGGTGCGGGCCAAGACCGTGACCCACCGCCTGCTGGGGTTCGCCCGGCGGATGGAGCCGCTCACCGAACGGGTCAACGTCAACACCGTCCTGGATGAGAGCATCGACTTTTTGGAAAATGAAGCCCGCTACCGCAACATTGATATCCAGACGAATTACGCCCCGGACCTGCCCCTGACCACCACGGACCAGTCCCAACTGCAGCAGGTGTTCCTGAATATCGTCAATAATGCCATTGACGCCATCGGCAAAGACGGGGAAATCAATATCAGCACCGGCACGACCAAGAAAAATAACGAAATATCCGTGGTGATCAGCGATAATGGGCCGGGGATGCCCAAAGAAGCGCTGCAAAAGATCTTTGACCCCTTTTTCACCACCAAGGAAGTGGGCAAGGGCACCGGGTTGGGTTTATCCATTTCTTACAGCATTATCGAAAAGCTGGGCGGCCGGATCATGGTGGCCAGCGAGGAAGGCCACGGCACCACCTTCACCATTTATCTGCCCGTGAGATGACTCGAGGAGGCGATGGCATGGAGAAATTCAAGATGTTGATCGTGGATGATGAACAGGACTTTCTGGAGACCATTCTCAAGCGGCTGAAGGCGAGGAAGATTGAGGTCGCCGGGGTGGAGAGCGGCTATCAGGCCCTGGAATTCCTGGATCGCCAGGACGTGGACGTCATTATCCTGGATGTCAAGATGCCGGGGATGGACGGCATTGAGACGCTGCGGGAGATCAAGAAAAAGAAACCCCTGGTGGAAGTCATCATGCTCACCGGCCACGCCTCGGTGGAATCGGGGATTCAGGGGATGCAACTGGGGGCCTTCGATTACGTCATGAAACCCGTGGCCCTGGACGAACTGCTGGAGAAGGTGCGCCAGGCCTATGAACGGAAGGTGATCCAGGGCGGCTGATGGATAAGCAGGATTGGCTGCTGGATGAACGGCTGCTGCAGTCCCAGAAATTGGCCGCCATCGGGGAACTCTCGGCCGGCATCGCCCATGAAATCAACAATCCTTTGGCCATCATCCGCCAGGAGGCCGAATGGCTGCAGTTGCTGCTGAAGAAACTGGAGGGCGGGGAGGCCCTCGAGCCGGCGGAACTGCAAGGGTCGGTGCGCCAAATCTTGCAGCAGGTGGACCGCTGCACCGAAATCATCCGCAATTTACTGGATTTCGCCCGCAAACGGGACCCGGTGATCCAGGCGGTGGACCTCAACCAGATCATCGAAAGCATGACCCGGCTGGTGGAGAAAGAGGCCGGTCACAAAAATATCGCCATAGTGCGCCACTATGATGAGAACCTGCCGGCGATTGACAGCGACGCCCCCCAGTTGCGCCAGATCATCCTCAATTTTCTCACCAATGCCGCGTACGCCATCGGCCAGGACGGGGAGATCGCCATCACCACCCGGAGGCACGGCGAAGACGCGGTGGCCATCATCATCCGCGATACCGGCTGCGGCATTGCGCCGGAGAATCTGCCGAAGATCTTCAACCCCTTCTTCACCACCAAACCGCCGGGCCAGGGCACGGGGCTGGGGCTGTCCATCTGCCACGGACTGATCCTGCGGCTGGGCGGGCGCATCCAGGTGGAGAGCCAGGTGGGCCGGGGCGCGGAGTTCACCATCACCCTGCCGCGGCGCCGGGGAACGGAGTTGCCGGCCCATGACTGAGCCCCGGGTCCTGCTGGTGGATGATGAAGAGCGCTTCCGGGCCAACCTGGAGAAGCTGTTGGCCGCCCAGGGGCTGACGGTGAGCGCCAAAGGCAGCGGCGCCGCGGCCCTGGAGGAGCTGCGGCTTCACTCCTACGACGTCATTGTCCTGGATATCCGCATGCCGGGGATGGACGGGCTGGCCGCCCTGAAGGAGATCAAGCGGCTTGACCCGGAAGTGGAGGTCATCGTCTTAAGCGGCCACGCCTCCCTGGACGCGGCCATGGAGATCATCCGGCTGGGGGGCTACGATTACCTGATGAAACCCTGCCCCCTGGAGGACCTGCTCCTCAAGATCGAGGCGGCTTATGAGAAGAAGGTGGAGCGGGAGAAAAGAAAACGCCCGACCCCGCCCTCCCAACCGGAATAATGGATTTCCCGCTAATCTCGGTTATTACTTGGAAGACCAGCCGTTCAGCCGGTAATTCTTCAGCGTCCCTCGCTTCCGGCGTCCTTTACGAAACCCCGGAAAACTAAGGCGGTGATGATTAACAGGACCGTAGGGCGGGAAAGCAAAGCGCATCCCGCCTCTTGCATCCGACAGTGACGGTTGACGTTTACGGACCGCCTTGAACACCTCCCGAAGGTGGTCAATGTGTTCGGTAAAGAGTTTCATACCAAGTTGCGATCATAAAGGTAATAAAAATGTAGCCGCAGGCTTCAGCCTGCGCTTGGGCATCAGCAATCTGTGCCACGAGAAATTGCCTGTTTGAAAGCAACTTGGTATCAGGAGGAGTTCCAGCAGCGTGATAACGAAGAAGAACGTGGCGCCGGTAAAAAATGCGGAATATATTGCGGTAAAAATCAAGATTAACCCAATCGCCGAATGCGGGATGCGCTTCGCTTTCCCGCCCTACAACTCTGCGGTTCTTAAATCTCAATTATTACCTGGAAGACCAGCAGTTCAGCCGGTAATTCTTCAGCGTCCCTCGCTTCCGGCGGCCCTTACGAAACCCCGAAAAACTAAGGCGGTGATGATTAACAGGGCGGCGATCAGAGCGAACGGGGCCCGGTAATCCCGGCCGCCCCAGAGGCCGATCAAGGCGCCCGCCAGGAGCGGCCCGGCGGCGTGGCCGATATCGAAGATGGTGCCGAAGGTCCCCATGGCCGCACCCAGATGGTCTTCCCGGCAGTAGTCGGCCACCAGGGCCGCAGCGGAGGAAGTCACCACGGCCTCCCCCAGGCCGAACAGCGCCGCCAGAGCCAGCAGCGCGGCAAAATCCCGGAACCAGGGAATCAGGGCGAAAGGCAGGGCGCAGAGCCACATGCCCCAGAAAAGCAGGGGTTGCCGGCCATAGCGGTCGGAGGTGCGCCCCATGATGGGTTTGGAGAAAATGGTGGCCACCATCTGCACCCCCCAGAGCAGCCCGGCCTGGAAGGCCGAGAGGTGGGCCTGCTGCACCGCGTAAATGGGCAGGAAGGCCTCCAGGGCGCCCAGCGACAGGTTCTGCACCCCCTCCATATTGCTGGTGAGGAAGACCCGGCGGTCCAGCAGGATTTCCCGCACCCCGGTTTTAAACTGGCCCAGGACCGCGGCCAGGCTCCGCCCCTGGGGACCCGCGGGTTCCTGGAGCTGGCGGCGCAGCACCCAGAGGCCCAACAGGAAGGAGGCCAGGCCGCAGGCCGCCACCACGGCATAAATCAGATGAAATTGGCTCAGGCCGGAGCCGGCCCCGGCAGCCAGGCGGGTCAAGAGAAATCCGCCCAGGGGGGCGCCCAGGAGATTGCCCAGGATGGTGAGGGAGGAAAACCAGGAGAGCATCTCCCCGCGGCGGCTGCCCGCCACCTGGACCACCACCGCCATGGCCACGGGGCCGTAGATGGCGGTGGCGAAGCCGTGGAAAAAACGGACCACCACCAGGGCCGGATAGGTTTCCACCAGCAGGTATGCCAAGGGGACAAAGGCGAAACAGGCCAACCCTACCAGGAGGGTCCTGGTCTTGCCCAGGATATCCGCCACCACGCCGGCCGGCATTTTGAAGAAGATGCCGGTGATGGTGGAAATGGCCACGCAGAAGCCGATGGCTTCGGGTCCGGCGCCCAGGGAGGCGGCGAAGAGGGCCAGGACGGGGGTGCGGGCCAGGGCGTAGGAGGTCCGGGCCAGAAAACCCACGGCGCAGAGGCCGAGAAAGGGGGAGGAAGTTTGCGGCATGGCGAGACGTCCGGAATTAATACGGTTTTCGGTTTTCGGTAAAAAAATAAAGTTATATCAACATGTTACTTGGAGAATTTGATGCATCTGAATGCGAAACTGATATAAGATATTGCCGAAGCCGCCCTGGGGCAAGGGCGGAGGGGCATTAAAAACCGCCTAAGACCGACGCCGCCTCCACCGCCCGCGGCTGGTCCGGCAAGGCCCAACTTGCTTCATTAAGCCTTGCTATGCTAACATAACTTTTGACGAGCCATTCATGTTCCAAAGGAACGCCCAAAACCATGAAAATGTGGAACCGCCACCCTCGGCGGCTTGCCGCAGCGTCTTGCGCACCAGTTTCGGCGCGTGAGACGCGCCCTACGAGGACTTCCAGAGCAGAAGCGTTGCCTGGCGGAGGAAGTTTTTGGGTTTGAGCTGGGCGAATCATTTTTGGGGAAACCCCGCTTGGCTGCCACATAATCTCGATAATTCATCAAGTCATTAATATCCAATATCCGCTTTTGCGAGGATAAATGAAAGCCCTCTTGATTTACCCTGAATCACCGGAAACCTTCTGGACCCTGCGCCACGCCATCAAGTTCCTGGGGGTCACGGCCTGCGCCCCACCCCTGGCCCTCCTCACCGTGGCCGCCATGCTGCCCCGGGATTGGTCCAAAAAATTAGTGGATTTGAACGTGGAGCCCCTGACCGACGCCCACCTGGCCTGGGCTGATCTGGCCTTTATCAGCGCCTACACCGTCCAATCCCAATCGGCGGACGCCATTATCCGGCGGTGCCGGGCCGCCGGCGTCAAAGTCTGCGCCGGCGGGGTCCATTTCAGCTCCGAGGAGCCCTTCGAACCGGTGGATCACCTCTTCATCGGCGAAGCGGAAGAGACGCTGCCGGTTTTTTTGGCGGACCTGGCCCAAGGCCGGGCCTTGCCGGAGTACCGGGCTGCCCGGTTTCCTGAGCTCTCCGGCTCGCCGGCGCCGGCCTGGGAGCTGCTTGACCCTTCGAAGTACGCCAATATGTTGCTCCAGGTGTGCCGCGGCTGTCCCCACGACTGTGAGTTTTGCCAGGTCATTGTGCAATACGGCCGCTTTCCGCGTTACAAAGGCCCAGACCAGGTGGTGACCGAACTCCAAAAGATCCTGGACGCGGGTTGGCGGGGGGTTTTGACCTTTGCCGACGACAATTTCATCTGTCATCACGGCAAGGCCAAGGACATTCTGCGGGCGGTGCAGCGTTGGCAAGCCGACCACGGCTATCCCATGCTTTTGGTGGCCCAGGCCAGCATTGACCTGGTGGACGATCCGGAGTTATTGGAACTTATGACCCAGGCCGGTTTTGTGGGCCTGTTTCTGGGCATTGAAACCCCGGACCCGGCTTCCCTCAAAGAATGCAATAAACGCCAAAATCTCAACCGCGACCTGGTGGCGGCGGTGCGGACCATTCAGGCCCACGGCATGGAAGTCATCGGCGGTTTCATCGTGGGCTTTGATTCGGACACCCCCACGGTTTTCGACCTGCAAGGGGAATTTATCGAGGAGGCCGCCATTCCCACCGCCATGGTTAACCTGTTGGCCGCGGCCCCCGGCAGCCGCCTGCACCGGCGCCTGGAGGCGGAAGGGCGTCTCCTGGGAGACGGCGCCGGCGACGGCGACACCGCCATGAATGCCGGCTCCCTGAACTTCATCCCCAAGATGGGACGGGAGCCTTTGCTGCAGGGTTACAAAGCCCTGCTGAACCGGCTCTTTGCCCCAGCGCCGTACTACCGGCGCGTCCTCGCCTTCCTGGGGCACCACCGGCCCAACCCCCTGCTGCCATTCCGATCTCCCACCCGTAGAGACGTGATGGCCATGGGGAGGATTATCCTGGCGTTAGGGGTCCAAGAGACGGGCCGGCTGGCCTTCTGGTCTTTCCTGGGGCGCCTGGTCCTGCACCATCCCCAGCAGCTTCCCCTGGGCATCACCCTGGCGGCGTCAGGGCGGCATTTCCGCATCCTTAAAGACCAGTTCTTCGCCGCCAACGCCTGAAAGCTGAAACCCTTACACCCGGTGGTGCAGGTCAAAACGTACGGTTTTCTCGCCACAGACCTCTTGGGCGATTTCCTGCAACAGGCGCAACTCCTTGGGGGTGTGAATGATGCCGGAGACCACCAGTGCGTCCTGCTGCAAAGAGACCTCCAAAGTAGGAACCATCACCCGGGGGTCGGTGGCCAGGCGGGCCTTCAGCCGATAGGCCAGGGCCAGGTCCTGGAGCCTGGCCCGGGCCTCCGGGGTAGCCAGGCGGTCCTTGTCGGTCAAACCCTCCACCAGCACGTCCACCACCTGGTCGTAGGTGAGACTGCCGGTGTTCAGGGTCAGGTCATAGGCCTGCTCCCGGTCCCAATCGGAGCCGTAATTGGCCCGGATATAGCAGGCCCGGTCGTCGTCCACCCGGGCGATGAGCCGTTCCGCGGCTTCGCGGCTTAAGCTCTCCAGCACCATGATACGTTCCAGGCGCGCTTCCAGGGGGGCCACCAGCCGCACCCGGAGACAAAAAGGGACGTCCCGGAGCAAAAAGGAGCCGCCGCGGCCGATGAGCACCACCCGGTCAGCGGCGGCGTATTCCAGGATCAGGGCCTCCACCCGGGCCACATAGCCGCGATATTGCCAGTCGAAGCGCTCCCAAACGGTGGGACAGACTTCGTCCAGTTCCCGGGCCACCTGCCCCCAGCGTTTCCCCCCCTGCTCCAGGTCCTGGAACAACCGCTCCTTATCCACGTACTGATAGCCCAATTGGGCCGCCACCCGCCGGCCGATCTCCCGGCCGCCGCTGCCGTATTCCCGGGATATGGTCAGGATTGCCATCCCTACACCTCGTCAGATTCCGCCGGCCGCGGATTTTCCGGAGGGGACGCCTCCGCCGTCTCGGCCCGGCGAAACAGGAAGCGAATCCAGAGCTTGCCCACCACGATCACCCCCACGGCAAACGCCGCCTCCATGAGATAGTTGAACCACTTAGGAGGGTGGAGCCAGTCCACCACCGCAGGATCGGTGAAGATCATCTCTGCCGCCACCCGCCCCAATACCGCGGCGCCGATGTAGATAATGACGGGATACCGGTCCATGAGCATGGACAGCAGGTTGCTGGTAAAGACCACGAAGGGGATGGAGAGGGCCAGGCCGAAGATCAGCAGAAACAGGTTGCCTTGCGAGGCCCCGGCCACGGCCAGGACGTTGTCGGTGCTCATAGTGATGTCCGCCACCACGATGAGCCACATGGCCTGCCAGAGGGTTTTGGCCTCCTGGTCGTGCTGCTCCGGGGCCCCTTCGATGAAGAGTTTGACCGCGATCCAGGCGATAAGCACCCCGCCCGCCAGTTTGATGAAGGAGATGACCAGCAGTTTGGCCACGAAGAAGGTGAGGACCACCCGGAGCAGCACCGCGGCCCCGGCCCCCAGGATGATCCCCCATTGCCGCTGGGTCCGGGGGAGGGAGCGCACCGCCATGGCGATGACCACAGCGTTGTCTCCCGCCAGGATGAGGTCAATGATGACGATATTCAGGATGCCTAAGAAAAACACCCAGTCCAGCTTATCCAATCCCCAGGCAGCCCAGTCCATAAAAATTTCCTTGTGAAAAAAACCCTGATAACCGCTGGCTTTGCTTAACAGTTGCCCGCGGTTTTTTCAAGTCCTGCTAAAAAAATACCCCACTCTGAAAGACATAAATGGGGCCGGGAGCGCGGAGAGTCTCCCGGCCCCTTGAAGTTAAGTCTGTTTTAAAACACCGGCGCCGGAAAGATGAGGCCGCCGAACAAGAGATAGGCCAGGATCAAGGTCCAGATAACGTTGAACCCCTGGGCCACCAGGAAGGCCACAGCCGGGCGGCCGCCGCCCAGGGCCGCCAGGTCCATGAACCTGGTCTCCAGGCCGATGCTGGTGAAGGCCAGGGCGAAGAACCAGACCTCCAACGCCTGCACGGGCTTGCCGATGCCTTTAATGGTGGCCTCGCTCAACATAAAGGAGAACAGCAGGGAAGAGGCCAGGAAACCCAGCACGAACTTGGGGAAGCGGTACCAGATTTCCCACAGGCTGGCCTGCTCGCCTTCTTTCTGGCCTTTCAGGGTCCAGACCACGGAGAGGATAAAGGCGGCCACGCCGATGAGGACGTTCTGGGACATCTTCACCGTGACCCCCACCTTCATGGCCAGGTCGCTGATAAGGGCGCCGGCGGCCACCACCGAACCCGAGGTGTCCAGCGTCCCGCCCAGCCAGGCCCCGGCCACCGCGTCGGGCATGCCCACGGCCTTGCTGATGATGGGCATGAGCACCATCATGGGCACCGCGCATACCAGCACGATGGAGGTGACGTAAGAGAGCTTTTTGGGATCGCCCTTCACCGCGCCGGCGGTGGCGATGGCCGCCGAAACCCCGCAAATGGACACCGAACTGGAGAGCATGGCGGCGAAGTCGTCGTCAATGCCCAGCTTCTTGCAGAGCCACCAACAGGCGTACCAGACGATCCCCACCACCGCCAGGGCCTGCACCATGCCCAGGGCGCCGGCCTTGAGGATGACCCCGAACAATACCCGGGCCCCCAGGATGACCAGGCCGGCTTTGATGTAGAATTCCGTCCGCACTGCGGGCATCAGCCATTTTGGGGTGCCCACCGTATTGCTCACCAGCAGGCCGAGGATGAGGCAAAAGAGCACGTACTCCAGGCCGTATTCGTGGATGGTGTAGTTGCCGGCCAGGAACAGGGACGCCCAGGAGATGATGAAGACGAAGGGAAAGCCGGTGATGAAGAAGCCCACCTGCTGGCCCATCAGGGCCATGCCGATGATGCCGATGAACAAGTAGGCTACAAATATATAAAGAGAATATTTGAGGTTGTCCGCGGACAGCACTTTGTCCGGGAGTCGGCCGGCCTGGTCGCTGAAACCCTTGCCTACAGTTCCGGCCTTGGCTTTCAAGTCCTTGTCCTTGGCCTTTTTGGCGGCGGCCTCCATTTTTTTGCCGGCCGCCCCTATGGCTTTGCGGTCCTTAGTAGTAATGGCCTGTTGCAGGGTCTGGGCCTCTGCCTGTAAGGCCGTTTCCCCCTTGTTCCCGGCCTGCTTGACTATCTGGTCCACCACCGGGGCCATGTCCGTAACATGGGACTGAAATTCTCCCGCGGTAGTCCACCGGAAGCCGGGGGCTTTATAGCTCAAACCGGCAAGAGAAAAAAGGAGAATGGCTATGCCGATAATACCCAGACCGATCCAGCAGCCCAGCCAGTCCTCGGACTTATAGAGGGCCTGCCACTGGCTCATTTGCAGATCCTCTTTTTCCCGGGCCTCCCACTGGCCTTTCAGGCCCAGTAATTCTTCGTGTTCGGCCTTGAGCTGTTTTAATCGCTTTTTCACCTCCTCATCCGGGGAATCGGGCGGCAATCCCAGGATTTTCCTGATTTCTTCCATGGTCTTGACCTCCTCTCAGGTAGGGATAAAGAATATTATTTTAAAACTCATCTATTTTACTCGAATTATAAGGAATTAGGACACAGAAAGGATAGCGATAAGTTAGCCATACCCCACTTTTCTGTCCAGGTCCTCAACCCCCATTTTGCAGTTTTTTAAAGCTTAAGGCAAGATCGGCAAATTTGGGGCGGTCCTCCCTCATAAAACGAGTTGCGGAATCTGCGGTAGGAAACTTGACCCCAAATTTTCGCCAGGGAATGCTCCCGGACGTTGCCAAGGCTTAACCGCCGGTAAGGCCGTTCCTGGCCCCGGACTGCATAGGTCACCGCCCCGTTCACCGGCAAATTGGTAAAGACGCAGGGCGAGACTTCGCCGGTGCTGGAGACCACCAGGGCCCGCTGCACGTTTTCGGTGCAAACCCGGCCGGTCCGTGTTCCGCTCCGGAACTGGCAATGGATCTTGAGACCGTGGGCTTGCCCTGACTTTACCAATGCCGCCAATTGCGTTTCCAGGCCAGAATCTTCCCGATTATCTGAAACCAGAAGAGCCTCGGTTGTCAGATCTCCGGAAGGTACGAAATCCAGGGTGCTGATCACCACCTGGCTGACGCCCAGTCCCTGCAAAACCGAGGGGAGCTTGGCCAAATCGGCTATCCCGGAGCGGAGCAGCATATAGGCCACGTGCACTTCCGGCTTGGTTTTCCCCTTTTCCAGCTTAATCCGGTTAAGCTGGCCCATGGCTTCCAGGACCTTCTTAATACTGGCGCCCCGGCGCCGGAGATCGTTTTGCTCATCCACCCCGGCCAATGAAAAGGCCAGAATATCCACCTCCAGGTCCACCAGACGGTGCAAGACCCCGGCCTCCAGGAGCATCCCATTGGTGGTGGTTCCCACCCGGCAGCCGGCGTCTTTGGCCAGTTGGATCATGGCAAACAATTCCGGATTAAGAAAAGGCTCTCCCCACCCCTGGAGATGTATCAGGCGGGTTTTGGCAAAGGCGGGGGCCAGATGACGAAAGGTCTTTAGGGAAAGATGTTCATTGCGCCACTGCCGCCGGTAAACCGTCCGGGGACAATAAAAGCAGGAAGCGTTGCAATAGGTGCTCACCGCCACCTGAAGCCAATCAAATTTCGGCGCCAGGAAAGAATTGATTCTACTCCAAAGCAAGGGCGGTTCTCCTGCCTGGGTGGCTCAGCCGGAATCAGCCGGGGCCGCAGCCGCGGCGGAGGCGGCCACGGCCTCCAGGTCCAGGCGGTAATTTCCCTTAAGGAAGTTTTGGGCCACCGCCTCGACGCTGATCTCGCTGGTCATGAGCATGTCCAACTGGCGGGTGAAGATGAGCAGGCGGCCCAGGAGGTCCAGCTTTTCCTGGATGACCGGGCCCTCGTATTTTTGCAGGCGGGCGTCCACCCGGTCGCCCTTGACCTCCACGGCAAAATCCAGGCCCATAAGGGCGATGGCGATGGCCCGGACCCGGCGGTTGCGGCGCACGTCGTCGGCCGCGCCGCCCTTAAAAGAGAAGGTGATGTAGTTCTTATTCACGGTGGCGCCGCAGTAGGCGTCCAGCACGCTGTAGTGGTAACCCACCCGGGAGGAGAAGTTGAGATATTTGTCGGAGATGATGGCGTAGCTCTTTTCGCCGAAGCGCTCCTCCGCATTGGGGGCGGCCAGCAGTTGTTCCCGCATCACCGACAGGAGCCCGCCCAATTCAATGGGCCGCGGTTCCCGGCCCTGCAAGCCCTCGTGGAGCATCCCCCGCAACAGGGCCAAGAGCGGCGTCGAAGTCACCTGGTCCGGCCGCGCTTTGGCGGCCTGGGGGTCCACCCCGGTCAGGCCGCCGCCCAGGTCAATGAGGTAGAGGTCCAGGGGGAGGGGGGCGTCCAGCTTCAGGGCGTAGCCTTCCCGGGCCGACACCAGGTCGCTGATCTTGAACATTTCGTCATAGGAATATTCGTGCACCAGCCTGCCTAGGTCGTGGAGGGATTGGCAATGGTCCGGGGAGAATTCCGGCGACTTGGGGTCCAGCAGGTGCAGGGGCAGGATGAACTCGGACACCCGCTTCAGCGTCTCATAGACCGGGGTGTCCTTGAGGTGGGATTCCCGGGGGGCCTGGAACTCCAGCAGTTCCGGCACCTGCCCCAGGTAAACCCGGGAGGTGTAGGCATCCACCGTAATGACCTGACCCGGGGGAATGGCCTGGGTGGCCAGTTTGGTGTCCAGGAGGGTGGGGACGGCAAACTCCCGGCTTAAGGAGGCCATGTGGCCGGAGATGCTGCCGGAATCGGTGACGATGGCCTGGGCCCGGGCCATCACCAGGGCAAATTTCGGGGAAGAATGTTTGGCCACCAACACGGCGCCGTCGGGAAAATTCAACAGGTCTTCCTCGCCTTTAATCAAAAAGGCCGGACCGCAGCCCACCCCGGGGAAGGCGGCGGCGCCGCCCTCCATTAGCACCGGGTAGCCGGTCACCGCCGGGATGTCCTGGAGTTCCTTGCCGGTGGGAGCCTGGAGGACCAGGGGCCGGCTTTGCAGCACCAGGAGGCGCCCGTCTTCTCCCAGGGCCCATTCCACGTCCTGGTGGCAGTGATAATGCTCTTCCAGCCTGAGGCCGTAGCCCGCCAGGGTCTTGATCTGTTCCGGAGACAGGCAGGGCTGATCCTGCCGGCCGGCCGGCGCCGGGATTTCGTGCAGTCCGGCCTCGGGGTAGGCCGCCAACTGGACGGGCTTGTGAGACACCCTCACCTCCAGGAGGGGCAGCTCGCCGGTCTTGCCCACCCGGTAAGTGTCGGGAGTGATCACTCCGTCCACCGCGTAAGGCCCCAGGCCCCAGACCGCGCTGATGAGCAGGCTGTCGTCCCTGACGTTGAAGGGATGGTGGGTGTACATCACCCCGCTGGCCGCCGCGTCCACCATCTGGAGGCAGACCACGCCCATGGCGATGTCCTCATCGCGGATGCCCTTGTTGAGGCGATAAGCCATGGCCCGGGGGGTGTAGAGGCTGGCCAGGATTTTCTTGTAGGCCGGGAGCAGTTGGTCGCCCGGCACATTGAGGATGGTGAGGTACTGGCCGGCGAAGGACAGTTCGCTGTCTTCGCCGATGGCGCTGGAGCGCATGGAGACCCGCAGGCCCGATTCGCCCGGACTCCCTCCCAGGGTGGCGGACATCCGCTCATAAGCGGCGCCAATGGCCTCGGACAGGGCCAGGGGCACCTGGGCCTCGTTGATCAGGGCTTGAATGACATCGCTCACCTGCTGGATGGTCTGGGGATTGCCGGGGTCAATCTCCATCTTTTTCTTGTTGATTTCGTCCACCAGGTCGTTGTGGGCCAGAAAGTCGGCATAGGCTCGGGTGGTGATGGCGAAGCCGGCCGGGATGGGCAGGCCGATCCTGGCGGCCTCGCCCAGATGGGCGTTCTTGCCCCCCACCCAATCCACCATGTCCCGGTTCACTTCGGATAAGGGAAGCACCGGGGCGGTGAAAGGAATTTCCTTTTTTTCTCCCAACTGTCCCTTGATTTCTCCGTTGATCTGCTCCAGCACGCGATAAAGCACGGGATACCTATGGCCGGAGAGGACGTCCAGGCTCTTGATCATGCGGAAGGCGTGGAACGCGCCCCGGGCCGCCTGGGAGCGCACATACGACATGCCGAAGAGTTGCCGGCCTTTGAGTTTCTCTTCAATATCAGTAATTATATTCAATAGTTGAGCGTTGGAGTCCAGCAGGTCCTTGAAGCAGGCATAGCGGAACCGGAAGGCCGCGGCCAGCTCGTCCCGGGAAGGCCCCCCTCGGCGCCCGGTGAATTTGCGGTAAATCTCCCGGAATAAATTAAGCGTCTCCATGCTGGTTCACTCTACCGGTAACCTATCAAAAATCATACCAGAAAATAGTGGTCAGGGGCCAGTAGTCAGGCGTAGCACCGCCGCCCCCGGCCGGTGTATTAAACTGCTTCGGCAAGTGCTGCCCTCTGCACGCCCATGGCCTTGAAAGACCCTCCTTGCCGGGTATCGACGGGATAGGGATAAGCAATGGATCTCGCCGTCTGTTCTTTGGTCCCCCCTTTACACTCTGTAAAATTTGCTGACAGAAAAGTTGCGCAGGCAACTCCCGCACTTGAAGATTACTGGCAGATTTATCTTTATTTATTAAATAGTTAATGGCCTTTTAACCAGATCTTTACCCTGGCACGGGCATTGCTTTGGGGTCCTTTGAGGACAAAGGCAGGACAGGTGGCAACGCGGCTGGGATTTACGCTGATTTACTTATGCAAGTCATGATCAGGAGGTCATTATGAAGGTACTGGTGGCCACAGACGGCTCGGAGCATTCCATGAAAGCGGTGCAGCGGGCCTTGGAACTGGCGGAAAAACAAGGGGCCCAGGTGACCCTGATGTCGGTGGCCTATTACGGCGCGGATTACCTGGAAGGGATGCCTCCCAACATCAAAGACAAGCTGGAAGACGAGGCCAGGGCGGCGTTGAAAAAGGCCAAAGCCGTGTTTGACGCCAAGAACCTGCCGGTGGAAACGGTGCTGGAGGCCGGGCTGGTGCCGGCCAATTTAATTATCCGCCGGGCCCAGGAGGGCAAGTATGACCGCATCGTCATCGGCAGCACCGGCATGAACGCCCTGGAGAAGATATTGATGGGCAGCACCGCCGCCAAGGTGGTGGCCCATGCCCCCTGCGAAGTTACGGTGGTCAGGTAACCAAGATTAAAGGAGGTCAGCGCAATGCGTAAATGGTGGGCAAAACTTACGGGGTTGCTGGTTATGGCCGGCCTGCTGCTGCCTGAGATGGTCCTGGCCGCCGGGCCCGAGGCGGCGCCCCTGGTGATCGTGGCCGATACCCGGAAATTTACCGGCTGGGAAGCCTGGTGGACTAATCTATACAATGAAAGTCACCTTTATTTCGCCCTTCTCACCGTGGTCATCATCCCCGTGGTCGGCTTGATGTTCGGCATCCTGGCGGACATTGTCATGAACTGGATCGGCATTGATTTGAAGTCTCGCGACCTGGCGGAACACTAATCCCTAAGGGCAGAACAGCAGGAGGAAAATATTATGGAATGGCTATATGTTATGATGCCCATCGCGGGAATCAAGATATTCTGGCCGGGTCTGGTCATTTTGGGGGTCGGCGTGGGCATTATCGGCGGCTTCTTCGGCATGGGCGGCGCCTGGATGGTGACTCCGGGCCTGAACATCCTGGGCTTTCCCATGGCCTTCGCCATCGGCACCGACATCGCCCACATGGCGGGGAAATCCCTGATCTCCACCATGCGCCACGGCAAGTTCGGCAACGTGGATTATAAACTGGGCATCATCATGCTGGTGGGTACGGTAGTGGGCTTCGAAGCCGGCGCCCAGATGGTCATGTGGCTGGAGCGCCTGGGCTCGGTGGAAAAGGTGGTGCGCTATCTTTACCTGGTGCTGCTGGCCTTGATCGCCTGGATGGTCTTTGCCGACGTGGCCAAGAAAAAGAGAAAAGAACGGGAGGCCCTGGCCAGCGGTAAGGAAGTGGACAAGCTGGCCACCGGCCTGGAATGGCACAAGACCCTGCACAAGATCAAGATCCCGCCCATGGTCACTTTCAAAGAGGCCCAGCTCACCTGCTCCGCCTGGCTGCCCATCTTCATCAGTTTCACCACCGGCTGGCTGGCCGGCATCCTGGGCATCGGCGGCGGTCTGATCCGTATGCCGGCCCTGATCTACTTCATCGGCTGCCCCACCCACGTGGCGGTGGGCACCGACCTGTTTGAGGTGATGATTTCCGGTCTCTACGGCACCGGCACCTATACCTACAAGGGCCGCACCGAACTGGTGGCCGCCATGATCATGCTGTGCGGCGCGGCCATCGGGGCCCAGGTGGGCACCGTGGCCACCAAGTACATCAAGGGTTACGGCATCCGCATCGCCTTCGGGCTCTGCGTCATCGGCTGCGCCGTGTCCATCGTCCTGAAGATGCTGGCCAAGGCCGTCGCCGGTTGGGGCGATCTTTTCGACGGCGCGGCCACGGTCCTCATCCTGGGGCTGGTGGCCTGCATGTCCCTTTATATCTTCGTGCGCATGGTGCAAGGGGCCAAGCAGGAAGTAGCGGCCAAAAAGGCCAAGGCCCAGGTCTCGGTGGCCGGCTGAGCCGGGTGGTTCAAAAGGAGAGCTGAACATGGGGAAAAGACTTAGCTGGCTGACCATATTCGCCCTGCTCCCCCTGGTCCTGGCCTGGGGGTGCGGCGAACTGGGCAAAGTGGACCAAGGCCGGGTGATCGCCTTTGATAAGGATAAAGAGACGGTGACCTTCATCAATGATGTCAAACATGACGCGGCCAATCCCGATTACAGCGGGGCGCCGGTCACTTTCGCACTGCCCAAAGACCCCGGCGAGCGCGGCGAGGATCCCAAGGCCGGGCTGCGGATGAAGCTGGACACCAAGACCCGGGAAATCGTCATTTACGATCCGGCCTCCAAGGGTATGAAGAAGATAACCTACACCCTCATCGACCAAAAGGAAAACGTCGGCAAGAACAACCCCCTGGTGGTGGACAAGAAGTTCCCCGTCGTGGACCAGCAGAAGAAGACCATCACGGTCTATTCCGGCCGGCAGCGGCTGCTGGTGACCTTCTCGGTGCCCGATGAATACCTGGCCCTGCCGGCCCAGACCTGGGAGGCGGGAGACGAAGTGCGGGTTTACTACAAGGAGCCGGGCAAGGCCGCCAGGTTCATGAACATCACCAGGACGGATATTTTCAAGAAATAGCCCACTGCCTGGATAGGGGTAACCTAAGAGTCGCCCTGGGGTTGCCGGATGACGAAACCCAGGGCGATTCTCTTGTTTTTGTGGTAAAAGAAAGTTGTCCTCACCAGGGCCGGCAGCGCCGGGCGGGGCCGGGATGGAATAATGGATTTAAGGCAAGTGAACAAGTGGCGGGACCTGGCCGGCAAGGCCGGGGGCCTCCTGTGCCTGCTGGCCTTGCTGAGCCTGCTGGACGGCCTCCTGGTGCACTTTCGGGAACCGGCCCACGTCATCAAGCTCCTGCCGGGGCAGAGCGTCGAAATTAACGGAGAATTGACCGACGAAGCCCACCGGGTGGAAGATTTGACCTTTACCAGCAGTTCGGACCGGTTTAAAGTGATTTTCGAGGCCATCCACCAGGGCTATTTCCTGGGCGGAGATATGTGGCGGGGGCGGCTCAGCGTCGAACAGGACATTGCTCCGGGGGAATACGGCCTGGCGGTGCTGCCCAAACGGAGCGCTTCTCCCCGCAAGGCCCCGGACTTTCGCATCCTGGTCTTCCCCGACGCCCTCAGCCTCCGGAAAGACTCGGCCTCCATGCTCCGGCGCTGGTTCGGGGCCTCCCCCTTCTGGGTGGCCGCCGGCTGCCTGCCGGGGATCCTGTTGGCCTTTGCCGCGGTCTATTTGCTGTCAGGGAAAAGGGAGGCGCTGCTGGCCGCGGCCGGGCAGGCGGAAATCTACCGGGTGACCAGGGGTGAAGGCGCCTGGGAGATCCGCTTCGGCTTGGGCACGGCCCACGGCCTGGGCCCCGGAGCCAAAGTGGCCATTTTGGACGAACGCGGCCGGCCCGCGGGCGCCGGCATCGTGGAGGCTTCCAACCGGACGGATTCCACGGCCCGGGTGCCGGCGGACCAGGTGATCAAAGTGGGCTATCACGCCTGTCGCACTTGACCTGAAGGAGTTGGGTTAAACCCATGTGGAGGAGCCTCAGCCTGCGGGCCCGGGTCATCCTGTTGTTGGCGGCCCTGGTGCTCACCACCATCGGGGGAGGCCTGGCGACCCTGTGGCACAACCGCGCCATGGAGTCGCTGCTGATTTCCTTGGTCGATCAGAACGTCGCGTCATATCAGGCCGCTGAGCAATTGGAGTCAACCCTCCTGGAGCAGAAAGGTTTTTTGACCTATTATTTTCTGGACGGCAACCCCGACTGGCTCAAGGACATCAGCCGATATAACCAGGCCTTTCTGGAATGGCTGGAAAAGGCCCGTAAAACCGCCTACACTGAGCCCATGCAGGAGATTATCAGCCGGATTACGGTGGAATATCAGCAATATACCCTATCGCGGGAAAAGGTGATAGACTTATACCGCCAGGGCCGGCGCGAGGAGGGCGCCGAACTGCACTGGAAAATCCGCCGCCAATATCTCGATATCCTCAACCTTTGCCGGCGCTATAAACTGACCCAGGATTACGTCATCTCCCGGGTCCGCACCGAAAGCCAGGCCCGGGCCCAATTCATCAACGCCTTTGGCCTAGCGGGCGTCTCCCTGGTGGCCATCTTAGGGGTCCTGCTGGCCTACATCCTCATCCGGCAAATCCTGGGGCCCATCCGCCAGCTGGCCCTGGAGACCGCCCCCGCCGACCGGGGCCCCCCGGTGCCGGATGAGGTCAAGGCCCTGAGCAGCCGGGTGCACAGCCTCATTGAGGACGTGGATCAGGCCCAGACCGAACTGGAGCGCAGCCAGGAGCATCTCCTGCAATCGGGGAAGTGGGCCATGGTGGGCAAGCTGGCGGCCGGCGTGGCCCACAGCATCCGCAACCCCCTGACCTCGGTGAACATGCGGCTCTTTTCCTTGAAGCGCTCCCTGGCCATGTCCGCCTCCCAGAAGGAGGATTTCGAGGTCATTTCCGAAGAAATCAGGCATATTGACACCATCGTGCGGAACTTCCTGGAATTCTCCCGGCCGCCCAAGCTGAAGATGCAGCAGGTGAGCCCCTCCGACGTGGTGGACATGGCCCTGGTGCTGCTGCGCTACCGCCTGGAATCCTACGGGGTGGAGGTGAAGCTGGGGCGGCGGGAACGGCTGCCGGAGATTTGGGCCGATCCGGACCAGTTGAAGGAAGTCCTGGTCAACCTGATGCTCAACGCCTGTGAAGTCATGCCCAACGGCGGCCTCATCACCATCCGGGAAGAGCAAGTCGCCGGACCGCCCCAGGGACCGGCGGCGGTGATCCGGGTGAGCGACACCGGCCCGGGCATCCCCGCCTCCGTGCAGGACAAGGTCTTTCAACCCTTTTTCAGCACCAAGGAGGAAGGCGCCGGGCTGGGTCTGAGCATCGCCACCCGGATCATCGAAGAACACGGCGGCCGCCTGGAATTGGAGTCCCAAGAGAATGAGGGGGCCACCTTTATTATCACGCTGCCTTTGAAGAAAGAGGAATCATGGGGCACATCCTGATCGTGGACGACGACGCGCAACTTCGGCAGAGTTTCGAAAAGATCCTCACCGGCGAAGGGTTTACCGTGAAGACCGCGGCCAGCGGCGAGGCGGCCCTGACCCTGGTCCGGCAGGAAGTCCCGGACCTGGTGATCATGGATGTGCGCATGCCCGGCATGAGCGGCCTGGAGGCCTTCCGGCTCATGCACGAAATCGAGCCCAAGCTCCCGGTCATCATCATGACCGCCTACGGCACCACTGAAACCGCCATTGAGGCCACCAAGCTGGGGGCCTTTGAATACGTCCTCAAGCCCTTCGAGAATATCCAGGACATTTTGGCCCTCATTGACCAGGCCCTGGAAGCCGGGCGTTTCATGCGCTCTCGGGTGGAGCTGGACGTGGCCCCGGACACGGCTGCGGCGGAGGCCATCATCGGCAAGAGCAAACCCATGCAGGAGGTCTATAAAGCCATCGGCCGGGTGGCGCCCACCGACGCCACCGTGCTGATCCGGGGGGAATCGGGTACCGGCAAGGAACTGGCGGCCCGGGCCATTTACCAGCACAGCCTGCGGTCGGCCAAGCCCTTCCTGGTCATCAATTGCGTGGCCATCCCCGAGACCCTGCTGGAATCCGAGCTCTTCGGCTATGAAAAAGGGGCCTTCACCGGCGCGGTCAACCGCCGGGTAGGCAAGTTCGAGCAGGCCCACGGCGGCACCGTGTTCCTGGATGAAATCGGCGACATGCCCTTTTCCATCCAGGCCAAGATCCTGCGCCTGCTCCAGGAGAAGAGCATCGAACGCCTGGGGGGCCGGGAGCCGATTCCGGTGGACGTGCGCATCATTGCCGCCACCAACCGGGACCTGGAAGCGGCCCTGGCCCAGGGGCGCTTCCGGGAGGACCTCTATTACCGCCTCAAGGTGGTCACCCTGTGGCTGCCGCCCCTGCGGGAACGCCTGCCGGATATCCCCCTGCTGGCGGAATATTTCCTGGCCCGCTTCGCCAAGGAGATGGGGGTGGCCAATCCGGGGATGACTCCGGAGGCCAGGCTGGTGCTGCAGAACTACCCCTGGCCCGGCAACGTGCGGGAACTGGCCAATGCCATGCAGAAAGCCCTGATCTTCAGCCGGGGTTATCCCATCCACCCGGAGGACATCACCCGGGCCATCGGCGGCGAAACTCCGGTCAAGGAATCCGGAGACCTTGAGGTGGATAAGGTTATCCGCCGCTGGGTGCGGCAGTCCCTGGCCGCCGGGGAAGGCAAGGACGTCTTTGAGTCCTGCATGGATCACTTTGCCGGCCTGGTCATCAGCGAGGCCCTGGACCTCACCGGCGGCAATCGCAGCCGGGCCGCCAAGCTCCTGGGCATCTCCCGCCCCACCCTCTTGTCCAAAATCGACAAGTACCGCCTCAAGGTGGAGACCTCCGTCAAGCTGGAAGGGCCTTGAGGGTGCGCATGGAATGGTTACCGGTCAGCGCCGTAACGGCCTGGCACTTTAGTCAGGCCATTCTTCTGAAGCCCCATCTTTTCTCGCCTTCCATCCCTCCCCTTTTACAAACTGTAAAAAATAACGACAGTTTAGCCCGGCGGATTTAAGGGTAATTTTGCCCCACCCAGAATAATAGCTTAACAATCAAATAGTTATCCATGCATGGTTTTGTTTCCTGCTTGGCACGGCGGTTGCTGAGATTAGGCAAGGGGTGAACTGCGTGGCCGATAGCTGCAAGATTTTGATTGCCGACCGCAACCGGAATGTGCGGGACTTATTGCGTCGGGAGTTGACCGCGGAGGGCTATGTGGTGGAGGTGGCCAGGGACGCCCGGGAAGTCTTGGGCCGCATCAACGGAGAGGACCCGCCCCAACTCCTCATTTTGGACCTGGAAATCCCCTTCCTGGATGAACCGGAGGTCTGGGCCAGGCTGCAGGACCGTCAGCCCCCCCTCCCGGTGGTGATCCACACCTTCCTGCCCGAATATCCCACCAACTTGACGTTGCCCATTACCGCGGCTTTCCTGGAAAAGAAAGGCGATACGGATCAGTTGAAGGCGGTGGTCGCCGAAGTGATCGGCAAGCATTATCCTGAAAGACTCCCGGCTCGGGAGAAAACCGGGTGAGGGCTAAGGTGGCCAGTAATAAGTGATAAGTGGTCAGTAAAAAATGACCGAAGCGGAATGTTGTTCTATGGTGGGAGGCGCTGCGTTTTCCCGTCCTATGGGCTTCGGGCTAAGGAACCTGAAACCTAAAACCTAAAACCTAAAACCTAAAACCTTCTTATCCCCATGGCCAACCTTTTGCAAAGATTGAAGGGTCTATTTGCCGGGGGAGAGCCCGCTCCGGCTCTTTCCCTGGAAGAACTGCGGGCCGCCTTCAGGGCCCGCTATCACGCCTTCAAACTCCTGCTGGCCGCCAACAACACCGCCCTGCAACTCATGACCGACATGGAGGCGGCCCTGCGCGGCCAACACAGCTTCGGCATGACCTTTGTCCGCGCCCGCGCCACCGCGGTCTGCGTCAACGTCTTCAATATCATCAAGTACTTGAATGAATTGACCGGCAACAAGTACCGGGCGCTGGAGCCCGTCTTCTCCGGGCTGGAGCGGCAGATCGACGCCGTGCTCAAGCAGCGGCAGGCGCCGGCCCTGACGGAATTGGTGCTGCCGCTGACCGAGGTGAGCCGGGAGCTGGCCGACGGAGTGGGCAGTAAAATGGCCAACCTGGGGGACCTCACCACCCGGCTCCCGGAGCTCACCGTCCCCCCCGGCTTCGCCATCACCGCCGCGGCCTATGACCTCTTTTTAACCCACAACGGCCTCCAGGAAGAGATCGACCGGCGCCTGCAATCCCTGGAGGCCGAGGAGATCTCGGACCTTTACCGGAAGAGCTCCGAGATCCAGCTGCTCATCTGCAGCGGTGAGCTGCCGCCGGCCCTGGAAGAGGCCATCTCCCAAGCCTATGACCGCCTGGCGCGGCAAGTCTCCGGCCCCCTCAGGGTGGCCCTGCGCTCCAGCGCCATCGGCGAGGACGCCGCCGAGACCTCCTTTGCCGGGCAATACCGCTCGGAACTCAACGTCAGCCGGGAAAATCTTTTCGCGGTCTATAAGGAAATCCTGGCCAGCAAATACGCCCTCACCGCGGTGAGCTACCGGCTGCACAAGGGACTGCGGGACCAGGACGTGGCCATGTGCGTGGGCTGCATGGCCATGGTGGACTCGGTTTGCGGCGGCGTTATGTACTCCCGGGACCCCCACGACCCCCACAGCCAGGCGATCTTTATCAACGCGGTGCACGGCCTGGCCAAAGCCGTGGTGGACGGCAGCGTCACCCCGGACCTTTACGTGGTTTCCCGGGAAACGCCCCTGACCGTCATCCGCCGGGAGATTCAGGACAAACAGGTCAAGTTTGTCTGCCTGCCCAACGAAGGAGTGTTGCAGCAGGAGGATGAGCGCGGCGCCGAGCCGGTGCTCAATGAAGCGCAGGCCCTGGAGCTGGCCCGCCTGGCCCTGGTCCTGGAGGTGCATTTTCAGGCCCCCCAGGACATCGAATGGTGCCTGGACCGGGAGGGCCGCATCTGCATCCTGCAAAGCCGGCCCTTAAAGCAATTGGCCGCCGGGCGGCCCGCGGAGCCTCCGGCCACGGTCCTAAACTACCCGGTGGCGCTGCGGGGCGGGGAGACCGCCAGCCCCGGGGTGGCGGCCGGGCCGGTCTATCAGGTGCGCAACAACCTGGACCTCTTGCAGTTCCCCGAGGGCGCAGTGCTGGTGACGCCGTTCCCCCATCCCACCTGGGCCACTCTCTTGAACCGGGCCGCGGCCGCGGTCACCGACCGGGGCGGCATTACCGGACACCTGGCCAACGTCGCCCGGGAGTTCGAGGTCCCGGCCCTGTTTAACACCGGTGAGGCCACCGCCACGCTGCCCCCCGGAGAAGTCGTCACCGTGGACGCCGACGGCCGCTGCATCTATCGCGGCCGGGTGGAAGAGCTGCTGCAACGGGCCGCCGCCAAGCAAAACCTCATGGCGGAGACTCCGGTGGGGCAGACCCTGAAGACGGTCATGACTTTCATCACTCCCCTTAACCTCACCAACCCTGAGGCTCCCGACTTCAGCCCCCGAGGCTGCCGCACCCTCCATGACATCACCCGCTTCGCCCACGAGGTTGCGGTCAAGGAGATGTTCGCCTTTGACAAGAACCAGGCGTTTTCACGCTATTTTATTAAGAAACTGGTGACCCCGGTGGCCATGGAGTGGTGGGTGCTCAACCTGGAGGACGGCTTCAAGGAAGAAGTGGCGGGCAAGCAGGTGGAACTGGACAATATTGCCTCCGAGCCCATGCTGGCCCTCTGGGAAGGGATTGCCTATGTGCCCTGGGAAGGGCCGCCGCCGGTGGACACCCGGGGCTTCATGTCCATCGTCATGGGCGCGGCCACGGACCCCAATCTGGCCACCGCGGGCGGCACCATCTTCGGCAATGTCAATTATTTCATGATCGCCCGGGATTTCTGCAACCTGACTTCCCGCCTGGGTTTTCACTTTTCCACGGTGGAGGCCCTGGTGGGGGACAAGGACTTCGAAAATTATCTCCGCTTCGCCTTCAAGGGCGGGGCGGCGGATTACCCGCGCCGGGTCCGGCGCGCCAGGTTCGTGGGGGACCTCCTGGAGAGGTATCACTTCCAGGTGGACGTCAAGGAAGACGCCCTGTTCGCCCGCCTGGAAGCGGAAGCCAAAGACTACCTGCTCTCCCGGCTGCGCCTCCTCGGGTATGTGACCATCCACACCCGGCAACTGGACATGATCATGCTCAATGAAGACGAGGTCCAATATTATGCCGAGAAATTCATCCGGGATCTGGATAAGCTGGCGGAAATCCGGCACAATAAGTGAAAATGTTTCTCGCCAAGACGCAAAGATCGCAAAGAGTATTTTTCTTTGCGCCCTTTGCGCCTTGGCGAGAAAATAATTATCTTTTCAAATAAAGCCCAACCCATGCGACGCAAGACCGCCCTCATCTTCTGGATTTTCCTGACCCTGCTGGCGGCGGGCTTCCGTCCCGCGGTCTGCGAGCCTGCTTCCGACCAGGCCGAGGCCCGGCGCGCCATGGTCACCCGGCAGCTTCAGGGCCGGGACATTACCGACGCCCGGGTCCTGGCCGCCATGGGGCGGGCGCCCCGGCACCTCTTCGTGCCGCCGGCCCTGGCCGCCCTGGCCTACGCCGACCACCCCCTGCCCATCGGCGGCGGCCAGACCATCTCCCAACCATACATCGTCGCCCTGATGACCCAGTGGGCCGAAGTCAAACCCGGGGATAAGGTGCTGGAGGTGGGCACCGGCTCCGGCTACCAGGCCGCGGTGCTGGC
>CAZOCQ010000009.1:0-28146 GCA_964578335.1 uncultured Desulfobacca sp. | reverse complement strand
GCGCCGGACCGAAGCGGCATTAAGGTTGTTGCTGAGTAATCCCCATCATCCTTCACTGCGGGTTAAAAAAGCGAGGGGGGAGGTTATAAAGGGATACAGCAATGTCTTCGAAGGAAGGATCACCAGGGACTACCGTTTCTTTTTCCTTATTGAAAAAGATGCGTACACTCTGTTGCGTTGCGGCAGGCATGAGGAGTTTTTGAAGTAAAAAGTGGGCAAATTAAGGGGCGGCTCGGGAGCCGCCCCTACGGTGTTTTTTATGTTTGTTCCCTTACTACCGGCAATCTCTACAGACGAAAAAGCTCTCCACCGGGTCGCCGGTGATTTTGGCCCAGTGTTCCAGTTGGGCCTTGGGCGCGATGTAGCTGCCGCATTTCTGGCAGGCTTGCAGTTCGAAGTGGCGGCCCCAGACGGTGCGGACCCCGTTCTTTTCTTCGTAGGCGATGACGTTGGTGGGGCAGATGAAGACGCAGGAGCCGCAGCCGATGCAGGCCTCGGAGGCCTCGTTGAAGGGCGTGGCCACCTTCTTCTGGGGGGTGCGGAAGGCCATGCTGATGGCGCTCACCCCCACCACTTCCCGGCAGGTGCGGACGCACTGGGCGCAGAGGATGCAGCGGGCCTGCGGGTGCCCCGGTTTGAAGCGGGTTTGGTAAACCCCCAGGTCCGCGGCCATCTGCTTGATGAGTTCCGCCGCCGGCGCCTGGGCCAGGAGTAGTTCCAGCACCAGGCGCCGGGAGGCCAGGACTTTTTCCGATTTGGTCTGGACGTTGAGTCCTTCCTCCACCGGGTAGGTGCAGGAGTTCACCAGGCGGGTGCGCCCGGGTTCGCCGATCTCCACCACGCACAGGCGGCAGCGCCCGTCGGGCTTGAGGTCGTCGTGGTAACAGAGGGTGGGGATCTCGATCCCGTGCTCCCGGGCCGCCAGCAGCAGGGTCAGGCCGGGCTGGGATTGGACCTTCAGGCCGTCAATGGTCAGCTTGATTTCGCTCATGATTCTACCTTGACCGCGTCAAACTTGCAGACCGCGTGGCACATGCCGCACTTGACGCAGAGTTCCTGGTCGAGTTCCTGGGGTTCGCCGGCTTCGCCGTGGATGGCCGCCGCCGGGCATTCCCGCACGCAGGCCAGGCAGCCGGTGCAGGTCTCCGGGTCGATGGTGTATTTCAGCAGGGGCCGGCAGACCAGGGCCGGACATTTTTTGTGGAAGATGTGGGCCTCGTATTCCTCCCGGAAGTATTTCAGGGTGCTGAGCACCGGGTTGGCCGCGCTCTGGCCCAGTCCGCAGAGAGAGGCGTCCTTCATGGCGACGCAGAGCTCTTCCATCAGGGGCAGGTGCTCCGGCAGGCCTTCCCCTTTGGTGATGGCGGTGAGGAGCTCCAGCAGGTGTTTGGTGCCTTCCCGGCAGGGGGTGCACTTGCCGCAGGACTCGTCGTGGAGAAAGGACATGAAGTAGCGGGCCACGTCCACCATGCAACTGTGCTGGTCCATGACGATCATGCCGCCGGAGCCCATGATGGAGCCCACTGATTGCAGGCTGTCGTAGTCCACCGGCAAGTCCAGGTATTGCTGGGGGATGCAGCCGCCGGAGGGGCCGCCGGTCTGGACCGCCTTGAAGTCGCCGCCGTCGCGGATGCCGCCGCCCAATTCAAAGACCATCTGGCGCAGGGTGGTGCCCATGGGGACTTCCACCAGGCCGGTGTTGTTCACCGCGCCCACCAGGGAAAAGACCTTGGTGCCCTTGCTCTTTTCGGTGCCGATGGCGGCGTACCAGTCGGCGCCGTTATTGATGATCTGGGGGACGTTGGCCCAGGTCTCCACGTTGTTGATCACCGTGGGCTTGCCAAAAAGGCCCTGTTGGGCCGGATAAGGCGGCCGGGGCTTGGGCTCGCCGATACCGCCTTCCACCGAGGCGATCAGGGCGGTTTCCTCCCCGCAGACAAAGGCGCCGGCGCCTTTGCTGATGTTGATGTCGAAGGCGAAGCCCGAGCCCAGGATATCGGCGCCCAGCAGCCCGGCTGCCCGGGCCTGTTCGAGGGCCAGGTTCAGGCGCTTCACCGCCAGGGGATATTCATGGCGGACATAGATGACGCCCTGGTTGGCGCCGATGGCGAAGCCGCCGATGACCATGCCTTCCAGCACGGCGTGGGGGTCGCCCTCCATCACCGCCCGGTCCATGAAGGCCCCCGGGTCGCCTTCGTCGCCGTTGCAGATGAGATACTTCACTGCGCCGGAGACGGCCCGGCAGAGCCGCCATTTGCGGCCGGTGGGGAAGCCGCCGCCGCCCCGGCCTCGCAGGCCGGAGCGCTCCACCGCCTCGATGACCGCCTCGGGGCTCATCTTTCCCAGGACCTGGGGCAGGGCCCGGTAGCCGCCGGCCGCCAGGTAGTCGTCCAGGCTGGTGGGATCAATGAGGTCCATCTTGCCCAGGACCACGAATTGCTGGCCCTGGTAAAAAGGCACCTGGGCCTTATGGGCCAGGGCGGCCCCGGCGCCTTCGTCCTGATAGCAGAGGCGCTCCACGATCCTGCCGTGGACCAGGGTTTCTTCGACGATTAAGGGGACGTCTTCTGCTTTAACCTGTTGGTAGGTGATCTCCTGGGGCCGGAACATCACCTTGACCGCCTTGGCGCAGAGGCCCTGGCAGCCGCTTTCCTTGAGCGCGACCTTGGCCGCCAGACCTCGCTGCTCGATCTCTTGCCGGAAAGCCGCGGCCACCTCTTCGCTCCCCATGGGCAGGCAGCCGGGACCGCCGCAGACCAGGACCTGGGGCGCCTGTGGATCACGGCCGGCCAGCAGTTGGCGGCGATATTCCTCCAGTCGGTCCATCGTGGCAAACTTAGACATATGGTTATCTCAATCTTGTTTTTTATAGGGTTTCAAGATCTTGGGGACCTTGTCCACCGACATGCGCCCAAAATACTTGTCATCGATCATCAGCAACGGCGCCTGGGCGCAGGAACCCAGACAGCCCACCGTCTCCAGGGAGAACTGCAGGTCTTCGGTGGTGCGGCCCTCTTCCACACTCAGGCGGCGGGAGATGGTCTCCACCAGGCGCTGGCCGCCCCGCAGGTGGCAGGCGGTGCCCAGGCAGACCCGGATCTGATGGCGGCCCTTGGGCTCCAGGGAGAACATCTTGTAGAAGGTGGCCACGCTGTAAACCTGGGTCAGGGGCACCTGGAGGCGCCGGGCCACCACCTTCAACTCATCCTTGGGCAGATAGTTGAATTCGTCCTGGATATCCTGGAGCACCGGGATCAAATTGGCGGGCAGCCCCTCATAGCGGGATAGAATGGTGTCGAACTTTTCCTGGTTGATCATCTTAAGCTACCTCGGGTAGGTGCACCGGGGCGAATTCCGGGAACTTAGCCTGGCATTTCTCCAATAACAGTTCATAGTTGGCCTGAATCTGCTGCTGGATGAAATTAACGTCGGGCTCCCGCAGATGGCGGAAACGGCCCTGGGGCTTGAGGTAGTCCTTGACGGGCCGCAGCTTGGGAGGCTCCACGGTGAGGCGGTACTTGCCCTCCACCACCTCAAAGAGGGGAAAGACGCCGGTCTCCACCGCCAGGCGGCCCAAGCGGACGCTGAGGTCGGTGGCGGAGCGCCAGCCCGTGGGGCAAACCGAGAGCACGGTGATGTAGGCCGGACCCGGAGTCTCCAGGGCCTTGCGCACCTTGAAGAAGAGGTCGAAGAGATAGCTGGGCGAGGCGGTGGCCACGTAAGGGATGCCGTGGGCCACGGCGATGGCCGTCATGTCCTTTTTCCAGGTGGCCTGCCCCTTGCTCATCTTGCCCGGCGGCGAAGTGGTGGTCATGGCCCCGAAGGGGGTGGCGCTGGACCGCTGAATGCCGGTGTTCATGTAGGCTTCGTTGTCCCAGCAGAAGTAGGTGAAGTTGGTGCCCCGCTCCAAGGCCCCGGAGAGGGCCTGGAGGCCGATGTCGCTGGTGCCGCCGTCGCCCCCCATGGCCACCACCTTGGGCATTTTCCCGGAGAGTTTGCCTTTGCGTTCCAGGATTTTCAGGGCGGCTTCGACGCCCGAGGCCACCGCCGAGGTGTTCTCAAAGGCCACGTGGATCCAGGGGTGCATCCAGGCGGTCTGGGGCATGCCCGAAGAGACGATCTCCATGCAGCCGGTGGCGTGGGCGATGATGGCGTCCTTGCCGATGGCCTTGGTGACCCAGCGCACCGCCAGGGCCTCGCCGCAGCCCTGGCAGGAGCGGTGCCCCGAAGTGAAATACTCTTCCCGGGGCAGCATCCGGGAGGCATAGGTATCGAATTTTTGACTTTGCGCACGACCGAATTTTTCCATCAGCCTCTCACCCCCACCAGATAGTATTCCTCCGTGGGTCCTTGCTCGATTTCTTTCAGGGCGTGGGCCACCATGTCCTTGAAGACCTGGGGCTGCACATCCCGGCCCCCGAGACCGACGGTATAACCCAGGACGTGGGGTTTGTCGGCCAGAGGATAAAGGGCGCTGCGCACCTCGGCCAGCACCGGGCCGGCCGCCCCGCCTAAAGACAGGGCCCGGTCGCAGACGATGACCAGGTCGGCCCCGGCCCCGGCCTCTCTGAGGTCCTTGAAGGGGAAGGGCCGCCACAACCGGGGCTTGATCAGGCCCACGGCCTGGCCGGCCTCCCGCATCTCGTCCACCGCCACTTCGGCCACTTCGGCCAGGGACCCCATGAGCAGCAGCAGCACTTTGGCCCCGTCGGTTCGATATTTTTCCACCGGTTTATAGTGTCGCCCGGTGAGTTCGCCCCATTCCCGCCAGACCTCCAGAATGTGATCGTAGGAGTTGGTCAGGGCCACCTGGTGGGCCATCTTGGCCTCGGTATAAAGCTCCGGCATGGCGAAGGCCCCCATGGTCACCGGCTTTTGGGGGTCCAGCTTGTGATAGGGGACCAGCGGCGGCAGGAAGCGGTCAATGGTCTCCTGGTCCAGCATCTCCAGGGCCTCCACCACGTGGGTCAGGATGAAGCCGTCCAGGTTGATGATGGTGGGCAGCAGCACCTGATGGTCCTCGGCGATCTTGAAGGCCATGACGCTGTGGTCGAAAGATTCCTGGCCGTTCTCCACGAAGATCTGGATCCAGCCGATGTCCTTTTCCGCCATGATGTCGCCGTGGTCGTTCCAGATGGACAGGGGCGCCGACAGGGCCCGGTTGGCCACGGTCATGACGATGGGCAGGCGCATGCCCGAAGCGATGAAGAGGATTTCGTGCATCAGGGCCAGACCCTGGGAACTGGTGGCCGTGTAGGTGCGGGCCCCGGTGGCCGCGGCGCCGATGCTGGCGCTCATGGCCGAGTGCTCCGACTCCACCGTGACGAACTCCGCTTCCAGCTCACCATTGGCCACTAAAGAGGAGAGGTGTTCCACGATGTGGGTCTGGGGGGTAATGGGATACGCGGCGATGGCCTCGGCCCGGGACAACTGGACCGCGTGGCTCACCGCGATGGAAACTTCCATGCCGACACGATGGGCTTTGGCCACGCTCATGCGCCCTCCTCCGGCACCATCTTGATGCACCCGGTGACGCACTCCTTGGCGCAGATGCCGCAGCCTTTGCAGTAATCGTTCAGGTCAAAATAGCCGTCCGGTTCCTCGGAGATGCCGGCTTCGGGGCAGACCGTCCAACAGATGCCGCACTTGATGCAGCGCCCTTTGTCCCACACCGGGTGCATGGACCGCCAATCTCCGGTGCGGTAGGCCCGGGCCGAGCCCGGTTCAGTCAGGACCCCGCCGATTTCCATCTCCTGCCAGGTCACCTGATCCCACGCTTTACTCACGACTGGCGCTCCTCCATGGTGGTGGCCTCATAGGCCACTTTCAGGGCGTTGAAATTCTTCACCGCCAGAGGGCCGAAGCGTTCCTTCAGGGGCTCCTCCAGGGAATCGATCTGCACCACGCCGGTGGCCCGGAGCAAGGCCCCGGTCATGGTGGTGTTGACGATGGGCACCCCCAGGACTTCCTTGGCGATCCTGTTGGCGTCCACCAGAGCCAGGGTGTGCGCGTAGCCGTATTCCCGGCGAATCTCGGCGGCGCTCTTGGCGGTGTTCAGGACGATGATGCCGTTGGGCTTGAGGTCCCCCGGCGGGTTTTGGATCCGGAGCAGGGAGGCGTCCAGCACCACCACCACGTCGGGCTGCAGAATCTTGCAGCGCAGGCGGATATGCCGGTCGTCCACCCGGCAGAAGGCCATTACCGGCGCGCCCCGGCGCTCCGGACCGAAACTGGGGAACCCCTGGGCGAACTTGCCTTCCGCAATGGCCGCCAGGGCCAGCAGTTCCACCGAAGTCACCGCGCCCTGACCGCCACGGCCATGAAAGCGGATTTCGATCATGTCGCTTTTCCTTCAGGTTGGCTGAAGCAACCTTAATTTGCCATCGGGCAATTAATGCTTGTGATAATTATCGCAAGCGCCGGTCCGAAAACAAAGTCCGATATTTTGCGATTTTACTGTCCAATAAATTACTACAAAGAAGCCTTTGGGCACAAGCGGCCAACCACCTGCACGGTCAGCCTGATTGCCCCGGGCCAGGCGGACCCGGCTCCATCTTCATTTAAGCATTAATAAATTGCCGGTAAAGGCTGCTCGTGAAAATATTCCGAATTTTTACTTTCCGAGTCAAAAATCCAAGTACACCTTGTGAAGGCGTATGATGGCCTTGGTGATTCCTGATCTCGGTGGGGAGAGGAGCATCGATCGTGCCAGGGAAGAAAATATTATGGCTGTGGTTAACTATCTTGATTAATTATTAAGTTACCTTGACGCCGCTAACGTCGGACTGGCCTGGCGAAATTCTCCTGTCAGAAATTTTAACAGCCTGTAAAGCCCGCTTAGGTAGCACCGCCGCCCTCGGCGGTTCTAGATTTTTGCGCCGCCGGGGGCGGCGGCGCTACACCTGCTCGGCGCCTTCCAGCCATTCCCGCCAGAGCCAGGGATATTCGTCGATTTCCTTAACCAGTCCTTTGCGCACCGGGTTCTCGCAAATATATTGCACCTTGCTCTGGGCACTCTCATCCGAGCGCAGGATATGGTCAAAAGATTCATCCTGCCAAACCCGTCCTTTGCGATTTAATGCCTTGTTGATACTGTGCGCCGAAGCTCCTTTGATGCCGCTCATTATTTCCGCCAAGCCAAACGGCATGCCGTTTTCGTCATGCAAAGGGGTAAAAATCAGATGAACATGGTCCGGCATCACGACCACGCCATGCATTAGCAATTTCACTCCCCGATCATGCAGGCAATGCCTTAAAACAATTGGCCTGATTGATTCGGGGAGAATCCACCTTTTGTAAGTTGCGAAGGTGACAAATAAAGTCTTCCCTTCGTATTGGAGGTGGGGGAGGTGGCGGCGATATTCCCCTTTGGCTGGCTTTGCCGAAGGAGGGACAGCCGAGGGCGGCTGTCCTACATTAGGTTTCCGTTCCAAGGAGTTTATCCTGAATTAATCTTGGGCAACGGTTAAATAAAATCTTTAAAAAAATCATTATCTTGTGTAGGACAGCCGCCCTCGGCTGTCCAATCGCCGCCGGGGGCGGCGGCGCTACATTTTCCTTCAAATCAACTGAAGGGATTATTAATTACAATGGTCTCTTCCCGGTCGGGGCCGACGGAGACGATGCGGATGGGCACGCCCACCAGTTCTTCCAGGCGTTTCAGATAATTCTTGGTGGCCGCCGGAAAATCCTCGAAGCGCCGCACCCCCCGGATATCCTCCGGCCAGCCCGGCAGTTCCTCGAACACCGGCCGGCAGCGCTCCAGCTCCTTGATGGCGCCGGGCATGACGTCCCGCCGCACGCCGTCCACTTCATAGGCCACGCAGATCTTCACCGGGTCCACGGTGGTGAGCACGTCCAGCTTGGTGATGGCCAGCCCGGTGAGGCCGTTGAGCCGGGCCGCGTCCTTCAGGACCACGGTGTCCAGCCAACCGCAGCGCCGCCGGCGGCCGGTGGTGGAGCCGAACTCCACCCCGCACTCCACCAGGTGGTCGCCGATCTTATCCAGGCACTCGGTGGGGAAGGGGCCGCCGCCCACCCGGGTGGTGTAGGCCTTGACGATGCCCAGGACCTGGTGCAGTTGGCCCGGCCCCACGCCGGCCCCGGTGCAGGCGCCGCCGGCCACCGGGTTGGAGGAAGTAACGTAAGGGTAGGTGCCGTGGTCAATGTCCAGGTGGGTGCCCTGGGCGCCCTCAAAGAGGACGTTCTTCCCCGCTTTCACCGCCTGATCAATCAGCACCGAGACGTTGGCCACCAGGGGTTTCAGCCGCGCCCCCATCGGCAGGTAGGCGGATAAAATCTCTTCGGCGGTGAAGGGCTGGGCCCCCAGGAATTTTTCCAGGTAGAAGTTTTTCTCGGGCAGGATTTCGGCCAGCTTGGCCTGGAGGGCCTCGGGGTCCACCAGGTCGGCCACCCGGATGCCCCGGCGGGCCACCTTGTCTTCGTAGCAGGGGCCGATGCCCCGGCCGGTGGTGCCGATCTTGGCGGCGCCTTTTTTCTCCTCCCGGGCCATGTCGATGCGCTGGTGGTAGGGCATGATCACCTGGGTGCGTTCGCTGATGCGGAGATTTTCCGGACCCACGTTATAGCCCCGCTCTTTGAGCCGGTCGATCTCGGTGTACAGCAGGACCGCGGGATCCAGGACCACGCCGTTGCCGATGCAACAGGTGGTGCCGGGGTGCAGGATGCCCGAAGGGATCAGGTGAAAGATAAACTTCTCGCCGCCCACCACCAGGGTGTGGCCGGCGTTGTTGCCCCCCTGATAACGCACCACCAGGGCGGCCTGCTCGGTCAACAGGTCAACGATCTTCCCTTTGCCTTCATCACCCCACTGGGTGCCCACCACTGCTACATTAGGCAAGAATTTGCCCTCCTTTTCACAAACCCGGTATATTAAATCATAGAGGCCGACAAAAGCAAAAGAAAAATGCCCGAACGGGGCCGGAGAAGACGACAAGGAAGGGCTGATAGCGGCGCCGGGGAGTATCAACTTGACTTAAGACGGGAAAATTAATAAAATTACTGGATGATTAAGCGCGAGAGTGGCGGAATCTGGCAGACGCACTGGACTTAGGATCCAGCGGTTCATCCGTGGGGGTTCGAGTCCCCCCTCTCGCACCACCCCGGCGGGGGAGGTTGGGAAGAGCCGGGGTTATCCTCCTGAAGCAGATCAAATAACCGGAAGATTGTGAGCCAAAACGATGACGGAAAGCGCCGTAACAGTAGAGATTGAGAATCTGAGCGAAGTTAAACGGAAATTACTGATCGAAGTGCCGGCTTCCGAAGTGACCGAGGAAGTGGACCGGGCTTACAAGGAGTTGGGCAAGCGGGCCAAGGTCAAGGGCTTCCGCCCCGGCAAGGTGCCCCGGTCGGTCCTGGAGATGTACTACCACAAGCAGATCGAGCAGGAGGTCTCGGACTCCCTGGTGCGCCGCACCCTGAGCGAGGCCCTGAAGGATAAGGAACTGGAGCCGGTCAACATGAGCTGGCCGGAGCCGCCCCCGGCGGCGGTGTCGGGCGAAATTTACCGCTACAGCGTGGAACTGGAGGTGCCCCCGGAGTTCACCGCCGAAGATTACCTGGGCCTGGAGTTGGCCGCTCCCGAAGTGGCGGTGGGCGATGAAGAGGTGGAGGCCCGCCTGGAGGAGGTGCGCCAGCACAACGCCATGCTGAAGCCGCCGCCGGAGCCGCGTCCCGTTCAGGAAGGCGACTTTGTGGTGCTGGATTACCAGGCCTACTATGCCGGCCAGGCCGCGGAGGGCGGCAAGGCGGAAGGCGCCTATGTTGAGGTGGGCCGGGGCAAGTTCAACCCCGACTTCGAGAAGAGCCTCCTTGGCTTGACCGAAGGGGCGGAGAGCCGCTTCCCGGTGGATTTGCCCAACGACTTCGCCAACCCCCTGCTGGCCGGCAAGTCGGTGGAGTTCCAGGTAAAGATTCTCGAAGTAAAGGTGAAGGTGGTGCCGGACCTGGATGACGCCTTCGCCCAGAGCTTGGGGGGGAACTTTCAGAATCTGGCCGACTTGCGCGAGGCGGTGCGAGAGGATATTATTAAAGGTAAAGAACGGGAGCGCCAGGCCCTTTTGGAAAACCAGGTGCAGGACCAGTTACTGGCCCGGCATACCTTTGAGGCGCCGCCCTCCCTCATCCAACAAGAACAGGAGAATATCTTCCGGGAGCAGTGGGAGCGCCTGGCCCAATACGGGGTGAACCCGGCGCAGATGGACCACAGCAAGATGCTGGAGGCCATCAAGCCCATGGCGGACCGCCGGACCCGGGTGAAAATCATCCTGGAGCGCATCGCCCGCCAGGAGGGTCTCACCGTGGACGAGCCTGAAGTGGAGGCCACCCTGGCCCGGATCGCCGTGCACAACGGCAAAGACGTGGCCGAGGTGCGCCAGTTCTATCAGGAGCGGGACCTCATGGGCGCCCTCAAGCGGCAATTGCGGGATGAAAAGACCATGAAGCTGCTGCTGGACCGGGCCAAGGTCAACACCGCCCCGCCCGCCGCCGCCCCGGAGGCTACCGAATAAGATGCCGTTGATACCCATAGTAGTGGAACAGAGCAGCCGCGGGGAGCGGGCTTACGATATCTACTCCCGTCTCCTCAAGGACCGCATCGTCTTTCTGGGCACCGCCATCAACGACGACGTGGCCAACCTGATCATCGCCCAGTTGCTTTTTCTGGAGGCCGAGGACCCGGACAAGGAGATCAACTTTTACATCAATTCCCCCGGGGGCCTGGTGACCGCCGGGATGGCCATATACGACACCATGCAGTACATCAAATCCCCGGTGGCCACCCTGTGCATGGGCCAGGCGGCCTCCATGGGGGCCTTGCTGCTGGCCGCCGGCGCCCAGGGGAAAAGGTTCGCCCTGCCTCATGCCCGGATTTTGATCCACCAACCCCTGGGGGGCTTTCAGGGCCAGGCCACCGACGTGGACATCCAGGCCCGGGAAATCCTGCGGCTCCGGGAGGAATTGAACGAAATCATGGCGCAGCACACCGGCCAGCCCATTGACCGGATCAACCGCGACACCGAACGGGATTTTTACATGTCCGGCCAGCAGGCCAAGGAATACGGGCTCATTGACGAGGTGATCGTCAAGCGGGAAGCGGCCAAGCTCTTTCCGGTGCGGGAGCGGGAGTAAACTCGGTCCGCGGGCGCTGCCTTAGGGAAAGTGTTCACGAAGCTTGAAGTATCCGCCGGGAATGACGATATTTATTAAAGTAATAAATGCGTCTTTTTATGCTATGATATCCTCATGGCTGAAGGGCATAACTACAGCAACAAAGTTAAACCTAACCTGGCCAAGACCTCGCAGTTCTGCCAGGTTTGGGGAGGTTGAAACAAATGAGTAAGCGTGGCATCGACAAGAATGCCGATCTGTTGTGTTCCTTTTGCGGCAAAAGCCAGGGCGAGGTGAAGAAGCTCATCGCCGGCCCCGGGGTCTATATCTGCGATGAATGCATCGAGCTGTGCAATGACATCATCGCCGAGGAGTACGAAAAAGACGAAGCCAGACACGCCCGGTTGTCCATCCCCGAACCGGCCAGCATTAAAAAGCAGATCGACGAATACGTCATCGGCCAGGAGCGGGCCAAAAAGATCCTGTCCGTGGCGGTCTATAACCACTATAAGCGCATCAACGCGGGCAGCGACCTGGACGGGGTGGAACTCCAGAAGAGCAACATCCTGCTCATCGGCCCCACCGGCTCCGGCAAGACCCTGTTGGCCCAGACCCTGGCCAAGATTCTCAACGTGCCCTTCACCATCGCCGACGCCACCACCTTGACCGAAGCCGGCTACGTGGGCGAGGACGTGGAGAACATCATCCTCAATCTCTTGCAGACGGCTGATTACGACGTGGAGAAGGCCTCCCGGGGCATCGTCTACATTGACGAAGTGGATAAGATCGCCCGCAAGACCGACTCACCCTCCATCACCCGGGACGTCTCCGGCGAAGGGGTGCAGCAGGCCCTGTTGAAGATCATTGAAGGCACCCTGGCCTCGGTGCCCCCCAAAGGGGGCCGCAAACACCCACAACAGGAATTCATCAAGGTGGACACCACCAACATCCTGTTCATCTGCGGCGGCGCCTTCAACACCCTGGAGGATATCATCGGCGCCCGCACCGGCCGCAAATCCATGGGGTTTGGGGCCGATATCCAGAGCCGGGCCTCCCGGCCCCTGGGGGAAATCCTGGTGCAGGTGCAGCCCCAGGATCTCCTGAAATTCGGGCTCATCCCCGAGTTTGTCGGCCGCCTGCCGGTGCTGGCCACCCTGGACGAACTCAATGAAGACGCCTTGGTGCGCATCCTCAAGGAACCCAAAAACGCCCTGGTGAAGCAGTATCAGAAGCTCCTGGAACTGGACCAGGTGAACCTGAAATTCACCGACGACGCCCTGGTGGCGGTGGCCAAGGAGGCCCTGAAGCGCAAGTCCGGGGCCCGGGGGCTGCGGGCCATCCTGGAGCGGGCCATGCTGGACCTGATGTACGAACTGCCCTCCTTGAAGGACGTCAAGGAGTGCCTGATCACCGATGATTTCATCATCAAACATGCCGCCCCGATCCTGACTTATCGCACTCAGGAGGGGGTGTCCTGGGATAAACCCGGGTTGGCGGTGCAATAATGATTTTTAGAATTCCCAAGTCCAGGGGGCTGGGCGAGACGGGCCGGTCCCATTTCCTGTCCGTGCCCATGCTGCCCCTGCGGGACATCGTCATCTTTCCCCACATGGTGGTGCCCCTGTTCATCGGTCGGGAGCGCTCCATCCACGCCCTGGAATACGCCATGGGGCAGGAAAAGCAGATTCTGCTCTGCACCCAGAAGGACCCCCGCAAGGATGAACCCCGGGAATCCGAAGTCCACAAGTTCGGCACCCTGGCCGCCATCCTGCAACTGCTGCGCCTGCCGGACGGCACCGTCAAGGTTTTGGTGGAGGGCAAGGGCCGGGCCTTGGTGCGCCAGTTCCAGCAGATTTCCCAATTCTTCCAGGTGGAGGCCGAAGAACTGCACGAATTTTGGGAAATCACCTCGGAAACCGAGGCCCTGCGCCGCACCGCGGTGGCCGGGTTCGAGACCTACGCCAAGCTGAACAAGAAAGTGCCCCAGGAGGCCTTGCAGAACGTGGGGGGCCTGGAGGAACCCGGGCGCCTGGCCGACCTCATGGCCGGCCACCTCTCCATCAAGGCCGACGAGAAACAGGCCCTGTTGGAGAACCTGGACGCCAACCGCCGCCTGGAGGCGGTCATCGCCCTGCTCAACCGGGAAAACGAAATCCTCCAGATCGAAACCCGCATCAAGAACCGGGTCAAAAAGCAGATGGAAAAGACCCAGCGGGAGTACTACCTCAACGAACAGATGCGGGCCATCCAGAAAGAGATGGGGGAAAAGGAGGACCTGAAGGGCGAAATCCAGGACCTGGAGCGTAGGATCCGGCGGAAAAAGATGAGCGCCGAGGCCACCGCCAAGGCCAAGCACGAACTCAAGAAGCTCAAGCTCATGAGCCCCATGTCCGCCGAAGCCACGGTGTCCCGCAACTACATTGACTGGCTGCTGTCGCTGCCCTGGTTTGAGAAGACCCGGGACAAGCACAACCTGGAAGAGGCCGAGCGCATCCTCGATGAAGACCATTACGGTCTGGAGAAGCCCAAGGAGCGCATCCTGGAGCACCTGGCGGTGCAGACCCTGGTGAAGAAGATGAAAGGCCCCATCCTCTGCCTGGTGGGGCCGCCGGGGGTGGGCAAGACCTCCCTGGCCAAGTCCGTGGCCCGGGCCCTGGGGCGCAACTTCGTGCGCCTCTCCCTGGGCGGGGTGCGGGATGAGGCGGAGATCCGCGGCCACCGGCGCACCTATATCGGCGCCCTGCCGGGCAAGATCATCCAGTCCCTGAAAAAGGCCAAGACCAACAATCCGGTCTTCTGCCTGGATGAAGTGGACAAGATGAGCACCGATTTCCGGGGCGACCCCTCCGCCGCCCTGTTGGAGGTGTTGGACCCGGAGCAGAACTTCGCCTTCAACGACCATTACCTGGACGTGGACTACGACCTCTCCGAAGTGATGTTCATCACCACGGCCAACAACCTCTACTCCATCCCGGCCCCCTTGCAGGACCGCATGGAGATCATCCGGCTGCCGGGCTATACCGAAGTGGAAAAGCTGCTCATCGCCCAGCAGTTCCTGATTCCCAAGCAGTGCAAAGCCAACGGCCTGTTCGAGGATAACATCCAGTTCTCGGAAAACGCCATCCTGACGGTCATCCGCCAGTACACCCGGGAGGCCGGGGTGCGCAACCTGGAGCGGGAGATCGCCGCCATCAGCCGCAAGGTGGCCCGGGAAGTGGCCGCCAAGGGCCGGGACCACCAGGTGAAGGTGAACAGCCAGGCGGTGCCCAAGTACCTGGGCGTGCCCAAGTACCGCTTCGGCCGCACCGAAGAAGCGGACGAAGTGGGGCTCACCACCGGCCTGGCCTGGACCGAATTCGGCGGCGAACTGCTGCAGACGGAAGTGGTGATCCTGCCGGGGCGGGGCAAACTGATCATCACCGGGAAACTGGGCGAGGTCATGCAGGAATCGGCCCAGGCGGCCCTGAGCTATGTGCGCTCCAAGGCCGAATACCTGGGCCTGCCGGCGGATTTCTACCGGAGGATCGACATCCATATCCACGTGCCCGAAGGCGCCATCCCCAAGGACGGCCCTTCCGCCGGGATCACCATCGCCACCTGCATCGCTTCGGCCCTCCTGAAGATTCCGGTGCGCCGGGAAGTGGCCATGACCGGGGAGATCACCCTGCGGGGCCGGGTGCTGCCCATCGGCGGCCTGAAAGAAAAAATCATCGCCGCCCACCGGCATCAGATCAAGACGGTGCTCATCCCCCGGGACAACGAAAAGGACATCAAGGAAATTCCGGCCCGCATCCTCAAGGCGGTGGATTTGGTGACCGTGGACCACATGGATGAGGTGCTGAAAAAAGCCCTGGTGCTGGAGGACCCGGAGAGCCTGTTCAAGGAGCCGCCGCCGGCCCCGGGACCGGCCTTCCTGGCCGCCGAGGTGCCCGCGGTGGAGGAAATCCAGGCGCATTGAGCGGTCAGCGGACAGCTTTCAGCTTTCAGCCAAAGACCTCTCTATGCCTCCGCTCAGTGCATCAATGCGGCGACTTTGGTTCACCAAACGGGCAGCCACTTCATCCAATCGCTGATGAGCGGCAGATAGACCTGATTTCAGTTCGGTCTGGCCCTCCCTTAGCCGTTAACTTCGGCAATACCATCTCTTTCAGCGCGGACAGAAAAATCCCCTGGATTGCACAACTCGCCCCGATGGAGCAAATCTGGCGCCAGTTTAAACCCTTTTCATGGTATAAGGATTCCCATAACCGCCAGTAATCCGGGTTTTTCACCATGCTCGCCGACCTCCAGGGCCAGACCGAAAGAATCACATACACCAATGAAGAAAACGGGTATACCGTCGCCAAGGTCAAGGTCTATGGCCGCCGCGACCTGGTGACCGTGGTGGGGAACTTCATGGCTCCGTTGCCCGGCGAAGTTTTGAAGATGCAGGGGGAATGGGCCACTCACCGGGTATGAGCGCCTTTGTGGAGGGAAAATGATAATCACATTCGATTGCAAAAAAAGATTATTTGCCGCCCCTACAGACTTTGGAGAAATTCCAGGCTAACTACCATCACCCCGTTCAAGCCGATGATGGTCCCCCCTTTATCCAGCAGTTCCAGGCCACCATCCCGGTGCAACAGGAGCGGCGCCGGGTGGGCCGCGCTGCTGTAAGCGATCCGGCGTTGGGGGATATCCAACAGCAAGTAAACGATGGTGAAGAATTTGTTGAAACGCTCAAAGGGGTATTCTGCATCCAAGCCCTTCAGGACCTCTCCGGGAGAAACGAGCTGATGAAAGGGCGGAGATAAAATCTTTCTGCTAAGATAACCGCTGTGGGGGGTCATGAGTTGGGAAACCGAGACCGTGACCATGGCCGAGGGCACCCCATGACCGCTCACGTCCAACATATAAAAACCCAAATGCGTCTCATCCAAAGGGATTACATTAAAGATGTCGCCGCCGATGAGTTCACAGGGCAGAAACTTCCAGGCAATGTCCAGTTCCGGCCAGCCCGGCAGGTTGGTGGGGAGCAGGGTCTCTTGAATGGAGGCCGCGGCCCTGAGGTCTTCCTCCAGGCGCTTTTGTTTATCCAGCAAGTCCTTCATCAGGTGGTGGATCTTCAGTTGAGTCTGCACCCGGGCCAGGACTTCGCCGCGATCAAAGGGCTTGGTGATATAATCCATCCCGCCGATTTCCAGGCCCTTGATTTTATCCCTGGTCTCGCTCTTGGCTGATAAAAAAATGACCGGGATGCCGGCGGTGCGTAAATCTTGTTTTAGAGCTTCGCAAACCTGATAGCCGTCCAGTTCCGGCATGACGATGTCCAGCAGGATCAGTTCGGGGAGCAGTTCAAGCGCCCGGCTCAGGCCTTCTTGTCCATCAGCCGCCTCAACGATTTCATAGTCGGCCCGGCTCAGGGTCCTGAAGAGTAACTGGCGGTTTTCGACACTGTCATCAATGATTAGAATTTTATCGGTCATCTTTATTCCCGCTAGCCAACCATCAACCGATTCCGGCCGGCGGCCTTGGCCCGGTATAAGGCCTGGTCGGCCCTCTCAATCAAAGAATCCGCGGTGTCCTCGGGCCGGAATTGACTAATTCCGAAGCTCCCGGTGATTTGGGTCTCGATTTGCTCCCACTTCATTTCCTCCAGGCCTAGCCGGATTCTTTCGGCGATGCTCAGGGCCTCAGATAAATCCGTATGCGGCAGCGCTACGATAAATTCCTCTCCGCCTAAACGTGCCGCCAGGTCTTCCCTGCGGATGGTATTTTGGAGCAAGGCGCCAAACCCCTTCAATACCTGATCGCCCCCGGCGTGGCCGTAAGTATCGTTAATGACCTTGAAATGATCCAGATCTGCCATAATTAGAGTTAAGGGGGTCTGGTGTCTTCTGGTCAGAGACATGATATTCTCCAACACCTCTAAAAAATAACGGCGGTTGGCCAGCCCCGTCAGCGCATCGGTGCGCATCAATTGGGTGATGACGGCATTGGCTTCTGCCAATTCCCGGTTCTTCTGCTGTAATTCGGCATTGGTTTGTTGCAGCTCTTTGGTGAGCTGGCGAATCTTAAGCTGGGTGCGGACTCGGGCCAGGACCTCGCCGCGATTGGGTGGGGTGGACTATATCACCAAACCCCTGCAGATCGGTGACCGGGACGATTTCAGGCTTTTTGGGCTGCGGTTGTACTGCCAGGGTGAGGGTGAAAGAAAAAATGCTGCCCTGGCCGGGTTGGCTCGCCACCTTGATCTCTCCCCCCATCAACTCCACCAGGCGCTTGGTGATGGGCAGACCCAACCCGGTGCCTCCATAACGCCGGGTAGTGGAGGCGTCGGCCTGGGTAAATTTTTCAAAGATATAATCCAGCTTCTCCGGTGGGATGCCGATACCGGTATCTCTGACAGTAAATATTAGCGTGCTTTGACTCGGTTCCTCTTCCGGGACCGTCACCTGGGTGGGCATTGCCAACCCTACCTCCAGGACAACTTCGCCTTTTTCGGTAAATTTGATGGCGTTGCCCAGCAGATTGGTGAGCACCTGACGCAGCCGTCCGGGGTCGCCCATTAGATGGACGGGGACTTCCGGCAGGAGGCGGCAGGCCAGTTCAATCCCTTTTTCATGGGCCCGCAGAGCCATGACCTCGCAGACCTTCTCCACCAGTTCCCCCAGGTCAAAATCAATCTTCTCCAGGGTAATCTGGCCGGCTTCCACCTTGGAGAGATCCAGGATATCGTTGATGATATTCAACAGGGTCTCCCCGGCGGAGCGGAACACATCCACAAACTTACGCTGCTCCGGGTTTAAGAGAGTTTCATCCAACAGTTCGGCCATGCCGATGATGGCATTCATCGGGGTGCGGATTTCGTGGCTCATACTGGCCAAAAATTCGGTTTTGGCCCGGTTGGCCGCATCCGCCGCATCTTTTGCCTGGCGTAAAGCCTCTTCAGCCTCTTTGCTTGGGGTAATGTCCCGCTGAATGGAAATGAACTTAACCACTTCCCCCCGGTCATTGCGAATCGGGGTGATATCCATGGACACCCAGTAGGGCTGGCCGCTTTTGTGGTAATTTAAGATTTCTTCGGTAAAAGGCTCTTTTTTCTTTAAGTTGGCCCTGATCCGGGCGATGCTCTCCGGATCGCTCAATGGTCCCTGCAAGATCGGTCCCGGTTTTTTCCCGGCCACCTCGGGCAAGGTATAGCCGGTCATCCGGGAGAAGCCGTCGTTGACCCATTCAATGAGCCCGTCCTTATCGGTAATGACCACGGCATTATCGGTTTTGCTGGCCACCAGGGAGAGCTTGGCCAGTTCGTCCTGGGCTTCCTTGATGGCGGTGATGTCTTCTTTCACCGCAATAAAATGAGTAATGACCCCTGCGGAGTCTTCAATGGGAGAAATGGAGGCCGATTCCCAATAAAGTTCGCCGCTCTTCTTTTTGTTATGGAAGACCCCCCGCCATTCCTTGCCGGAGGTAATAGTGTCCCACAATTCCTTATATTCTTCCGGACTCTTTTCCCCGGACTTCAGTATGCGCGGGTTCTGGCCAATGGCTTCCGCGAAGCTATAGCCGGTAATCTGGGTAAACTTCGGGTTGACATACTCAATATTGCCCTGGGCGTCGGTAATCACCACCGTGGCCGGGCTTTGCTGCACCGCTCGGGATAACTTGCGCAACTCGGTTTCCGCCTGTTTTTGCCTGGTAATATCCCGGGCAATGGAGGAGATGCCGATCATCTGTCCCTGGGCATTCCTGATGGGGGAGAGGGTTAAGGAAATATCAATAAGCCGGCCGTCTTTTCTCACCCGCACGGTTTCCTGATGGTCAACCCGTTCTTCCTGCCTGATTTTATTGAGGTTGTCATTTTGCGCCGCTAATTTATCCGGAGGGGCCAGCAGGCTGACGTGACGTCCCAGGATTTCGGCTTCAGTGTACCCATAAATCCGCTCAGCTCCCTGATTCCAACTGGTTATGAAGCCGTCCAGGTCCGAGCCGATGATGGCGTCGTCGGAAGACTCCACAATGGAGGCCAAGCGCATCATGGCCTCCTCAGCCCGCTTCCGTTCGGTGATGTCGCTGGCGATTCCCAAAAATCCGGTCAGTCGATTTTGCTCATCCCTTAAGGCTGTAACGGAGAGCAGGACCGGGAAGCGGCTGCCGTCCTTGCGGATGTAGGTCCATTCTTTCTCGTCCGGCCCTCCCCGGCGTGCCTTGGCCACAAAGACTTCGAAGCCCGGAGCCACCGTATAGCCCAGTTCCTCGGTGAGTTCCTGGGCCCGGCGCGCCACTTCCGCCGCATCATGGATCACCTCGGGAGTTAATCGGAGATGCTGGCGGAGGTGGGCGCCGATAACATTTACATCTTCGGCCTGCGGGTGGAAGAGATCACCGCCCTGCGGCGCTCCGGGGCTTACCGCCCTCGGGATTATTACGACCGGCAGCCGGAGCTGCGCCGGGTGTTGGACGCCTTTAACCGCGACCTTTTCTGTGCCGGCGAACCCGGCTTATTTCGCTGGCTTTGGCATAAATTACTGGAACAGGGTGATGAATATTTTCACCTAGCCGACTTTCTGCCTTACCTGGAAGCCCAGGAACGGGCCGGCAAAGATTACCGGACCCCTGCCGTCTGGACCCGCAAAACCGTGTTGAATGTCGCCCGGATGGGGAAATTCTCCAGTGATCGCACCATTTCCGAGTATGCCAGGGAGATTTGGGGTCTCCAACCCTATCCCTGAAAAGTCCGCGGAGGAATAGCCATGCAAATCGAGGGGAAGCAGGTGGATAATCTTTTGGTGGTGATGCCGTTGGAAAAGCGTCTGGATGCGGCGGTGGCCGCCGACTTCAAGGGAAAGATCTTGGATTGGATCAATGCCGGCCACAACCGCATCGTTCTGGACCTTTCCCGGGTGGATTTTGTTGACAGCAGCGGCCTCGGGGCCATCGTTTCCTGCCTCAAGACCCTGGGGGGGCAGGGCGATCTGCTGATCTGCGGCCTGAAAGAGACGGTAATGAGCCTCTTTCAACTCACCCGGATGAACCGGGTTTTTCAGATTTTTCCCAGCCAGGTGGAAGCCCTCAAGGCCTCGATGGGATAACGGCCCGGATGTCCACCCAGGTCAAAGATATCAAATTGACTATTAACAGCCGCCTGGAAAATATCGGGCTGGTGGGTTTGGCCGTCCAGACCCTGTGCCGTGAGGCGGGCTTTGACGAGGTGGAGACCTATCGGATTCAGCTCAGTGTGGTGGAAGCGGTGGCCAACGTCATTAAACATGCCTACCACTGCCGGCCCGGCCATGAGGCCACGGTAACCATCTCCATTGATCCCGACCGTATTACCTTTCGCATTATGGATACTGGCCAGGCTATGAATTTATTGTATTGGAAGCCGCTGGAATTTGATCCCACCGATCGGGCCAATCTTCCGGAAGGGGGCATGGGGCTCCATATCATCCAGAAGGTGATGGATGGGGTGGATTACCGGACCGAGGGCGGCATCAATATTCTGACCATGTATAAAAATCGCCGGAAAGGGAGCCCGTCTTGATGGTGGACCGGCCGGGTCGATAGCGGATCTAATCAGATGGCTTGGGACTTGAAGACCAGGCAATACCTCTCCTTTGCCACTCTGTTGGGGCTGACGGCCCTGCTCACCGTGGCCGCTTACTGGCATTTCTATTCCCAATGGGTCCATTACCGCCGGGGAGAAACCTACTTCTTTTCCCGGCAGTTCGCCCGGGCCATCCCGGCTTATCAGGAGGCCCTGGCGGGCGGCTTAAAGCGCCCCGAAGCGCTCATCCATTTGGGAGAGTCCTACCTGGCCACCGGACAATTTCTCCAGGCCCTGCCGGTTTATGAGAGACTGGTCCGGTCTTATCCCCAGAACCCCGCCGCCGTGGACCAACTGGCGGCGCTCTATGACCAGTTCGGCCGGGTGGACGAAGCCATCGACCTGCTGCGGCGGCATCAACGGCTCTGGGCCGGCCGGCCGGCTGTCCTGCTGCGCTTGGCCGATCTTTACAAACGCAAGCAAGACCTGGCCGCCGCCGAGGAGCTTTACCGGCAGGCCCTGCAGCAAGATCCGGCCTTCCTTCCGGCGAAACTAAACCTGGCCGAATTGCTGGGCTGGACCAAGCATTATGACGAATCCATCGAGCTCTCCCGGCAGATCCTGGCGGCCCATCCGGACCACCGGGCGGCGCGCCTCAATCTGGCTCGGGTTCTCAGTTGGAAAGGCCGATGGGAAGAAGCCGTCGCTGCGGCTGGCGGAAAATGATCTACGCGGAGCCTTGCGGCAGGTCCAGGAATTGCTGGCGGTCCATCCGGATAATCCCGAAGGTCTCGCTTTGCAAGGCGAGGCCCTGCTGCGCTTGCAGCGCTACCCCGATGCCCTGGAGAGCTACCGGCGCCTCTCGCAGATCAATGGCCATCAGGTCCAGGGCCTGATAGGAAGCGGTAAAGCCCTGCTGAAGCAGAAGCAGACCGCCAAAGCCGCCACCACCTTCAGTGAGGTCATAAAACTGGATCCCAAAAACATCGAGGCCCGCTATTACCTGGAGGCCGCGGCCCCGGTCGGGGCCTTCCAAGAAGAGGCCACCGGGGAAGCGGAAACCCCCATGCAACTGGTCCGCCGGGCCCAGCTCCTGGCCGCCGACGGCTTTAACCACCGGGCCATCGAGACCTACCGGACGGCGCTGGACCAGGACCCCCAATGCTTTCCGGCCCGCCTGGGGCTGGCGGAAATCCTGGGAGTGGACCATCAATATGACCGCTCCTTAGAAATGTTTCAGGCCCTGGCGGCAGACTTCCCCGGAGATTCAAAAATCTGGATTTCCCGGGCCCGGGTGTTTGCCTGGTCCAAGCGCTATGCTCAGGCCTTGGAGGTTTACGACGCCATTCATCGGGTCAACCGGGCTGACCCGGTGCCGACCCGGGAAATGGCCCGCACCGCGGCCTGGGGCAAGATGATGCCCAAGGCTCGCCGGATTTACGCCTCCTTGTGGGAGCAGCCGGTGGACCGGCAACTGCTGACCGCCCTGGAGACCCTGCAAACCCAGAAGCCTGACCCGGAGTTGCAGCCGCTGATTGACCGACTGCAAAGGCGCCCGCCGGACTCCATCTACCGGGGATATGACTCGGTTTCTCGGGAGTTGGCTACCCTGCCGCCGGAGACGAAGACGCAAGTTGACCGGGTGCTGGTGGACCTGCTCCCGGCCTACAAAATTCAAAAGGAGGCCTCCCTGGAAAGCCAAGCCAAGTGGCTGGCCTGGAATAAGCGGTTAACCCCCTCCCTGGACACTTACCAGGAACTGGTGGAGTTCCAGCCGGGCAACCAGGAGGCCCTATTCGATTACGCCCAGGCGGAGTGCTCCCTGGGGTTATGCGACCGGGAAGGCCGGACATACCGGGAACTGCTGCTGATTGACCCGCTGCACAACCTGGCCGGATTGGCCTTGGAGCGCCAGGAAATTCGCAGCCGTCCGGCCTTGAAGATGGGCCACACCTATTGGGATGAAAAGGGTCGCGGCCAGCATGCGGTGTCGCAAATCTCCCGCAATATCACTGACTGGACCATGGACGTGCCCATCAAATGCCGGCACCACCTGCAAATCAGCGCCCACCGTTGGTTTGAGCGGCCCAAGGACGGCCCCAGCCGTTTCTGGGCCAACGGCCACACCGTGGGTCTGAACGGCCTGCTCACCCCCTACTTCCGATATGACCTGAGTTGGACCCGGAAATATTACCAGGAGAGCTCCATACCCGACCGCAACACCGGCCATGTCAAGCTCTGGTTTAATCTGCGCGATTACGCCAAGTTGGGGTTGGGCTATGAACGCACCAACGAAATTTACAATACCTTCGGCATTCAGCAGGGGACCCAGGCGGATAACCTCTGGGTGTCGTTGTCATCTTATCTGACCCGGAAGTTGGCGGTGGAGGCCCAGGCCAAATATATCAGCTTTAACGACAGCAACAATGAACAGGTCTATGCCTTTGCCACCAGTTACGACTTCACCGACCACCCCCGGGTCTTCCGGGTCAAACTCAAGGGAGAATACCGGGACACCGCCAAACTCAACGAATACATTTATCAGGGCGACCAACTGCTGACCATCATCCATCCCTACTGGACGCCGCGGAATTATTTGGGCGGGGCGCTGGTCCTGGAGTGGTACCACGATCTCTCCAAATTTTTCTTTTGCGGCAGCGAAAAGCACTATTATGCCATACGCACCATTCTGTCCAATGACACTACCGGGAACAAAGGTTACGGCTTCGAAGCGGAGTGGAATTACGAATTCAAGAAACATTGGTCCCTTAACGCCAAAGGTTTTCTGAACCGTTCCAACCAATGGGATGCCAACGCCGCCTGGGCCTCCATCCAATATCAATTTTAAGGCGCCGACCTCGACATGTCGCCAAGATTGAGAAAAATGTCCCTGAAGGCCACCATCCTGGCCCTGCTGGTCCTGGTGACCATTATCTTGATGTTTTCTTATCTAATAGTCAGGTCCGTGCTGTTTATTATAGCCGATTACCCCTGGTACGAAAAAATTGTCGCCTTTCTGCTTTTGTGCGCCGAGGGTTTTCTGCTGGTGCACGGGCTGGGATATTTCTTCGATATTCTCCACGTGCTCACCCATCCCACTGCGGTGGCCGGCATCACCAGACCCATTCCGCCCCTGAAATCCTATCCGCCGGTGGCCATCATCGTCTCTTCCTTCAAAGAGCCGCTGAGCGTGGTGGAAGACACCCTCACCTGTTTCTACAACCTCACCTATCCCAGGAAGCACCTGTTTTTCCTGGATGACACCCGCTATGACCTGCCCCAATACGACCCGGGGGAAATGGTCCTTTACCGGGAACAGATCGACGACCTGTGCCGGCGCCTGGGGGTGAACCTCTTCCGGCGGCAGTGGCGGGGCGCCAAGGCCGGCATGATCAATGATTTCCTGGACTTCATCGAAGGCCGGCCCAAACCGGGGTTTTCTTTTCTGCCTTTCGCCGAGGAGAAACGGACCGAGAAGGAGAAATATATCTTCGTCTTCGACGCCGACATGAATCCCTTCCCGGATTTCGTGGAGCCGCTGGTGGCCCTCATGGAGAGCGACCCCAAGCTGGCCTTCGTCCAAACCCCCCAATATTATTCCAACTTTGAACGCAACCGGGTGGCCCGGGCTGCCGGTCTCCAACAGGTGGTCTTTTACGAATATATCTGTGAAGGCAAGAGCATCGACGATGCCATGTTCTGCTGCGGCACCAACGTGGTCTTTCAGAGGGAGGCCCTGGTGGCGGTGGGCGGCTTTGACGAATCCTCGGTAACCGAGGATTTCGCCACCTCCTTGAAGTTTCACCTGGGGGGCTGGAGTTCGGCCTACCTCAACCGGGTGTGCGCCTTCGGCCTGGGGCCGGAAGACCTGGGGGGCTACTTCAAACAGCAGTTCCGCTGGGCCCTGGGCACCGTGGGCCTCTTCCGCACCATCCTCTCGGAGTTTTTCCGCCATCCTTTCCGGCTCAGCGCGGCCAAATGGTGGGAATATTTTCTGTCAGGCACCTGGTATTTCGTGGGTTGGGTCTTCTTTATCATGGCCTATTGCCCGGTTCTTTACCTTTATCTGAACATCCCCAGTTTTTTTGCCCGGCCGGAGGTCTATTTCGCCTTCTTTGTACCCTACTTCGTCCTGTCCCTGACTCTGTTCTTCGCCACCCTGCGCCTCCGACATTACCGGGTCAAAGATATCTTTCAGGGCATGCTCCTCAACGCCGTCTCTTTCCCGGTCTTCATGAAGGCCTCGACCCTGGCCATGCTGGGGGTGCGGGGCACCTTCGCGGTGACCCCTAAAGGCCGGAGCCGGGCCCTGCCTCTCCGGGCCCTGTGGCCGCAAATTATTACCGCCGCCTTGAGCTTCGGCGCCCTGGTTTGGGGGGTGCTGCGGCTTATCTATGAACGGGAGCCCTTTTACGCGATTTTGGTGAATAATATTTGGTGCCTGTATCATTTCCTGCTGTTTGCCACCGTGCTTTATTTCAACTTCCCCGAAGAGAGCGGATGACCCATGAGGATCGTGCTGCTGGGTTTGATGTTCCCATTGCTGCTGACGCTCGGGTGTTCGAGTAAGCCGGAGCTGCAATTTCCCTGTTTCTGGGGCGTGGCCCTGGAGGGTTATCCCATCACCGCGGCGCAATTGGAGAAGGTCGAGCAGGAGATGGGATTTCGCCCCGCAATAGTGCTTTTCTACTTGCAATGGCCGGCTCCGGGCGAACCTGGAGCGTTTCCCCGCGCAAGCCTGGAAGCTATCTGGCAACAGAATGCGGCGCCCTGCCTCACCTGGGAACCCATGTATTATCGAGACGGCAAGGAAGTCATGGTGTTGTACGAAGAGATAGCCGCCGGCCGTTACGACGCCTATCTCACTGCCTTTGCCCGGCAGGCCGCGGCCTGGGGTAAACCCTTCATCATCCGGCTGGCCCATGAAATGAACCTCAAGAGGTACCACTGGGGCACGGACCAGGATCATTATGGCTCCCGGAGTCCGGAAATCTATCAGCAGTTGTTCCGTTATGTGGTTGATATTTTTAGAAAGGAAGGAGCACGTCAAGTCTTGTGGGCCTTCTGTCCCAACGCCGAATCCCTGCCCAACCCGGCCCGAGACCCCGCCGCCTCCTGGAATCAAGCCCGCAACTACTACCCGGGGGATGATTACGTGGATCTATTGGGCATGGACGGTTACAATTGGGGCACTACTCAGGCAAAGGACAAAAATGGCTGGCAAAGCCGCTGGCAATCCTTCCAGGAAATCTTTGCCCCGCTGCACCGGGAACTGCGAGAGTTGGCGCCTCGCAAGCCCCTGCTGGTCTTCGAAACCGCCTCGGCCTCTCAAGGAGGCTACAATATTACCTGGATAAAAGAAGCTATGCCGGTTTTAGAGGCCTGGAAGGTGCAAGGACTGATTTGGTTTCAGGTCAACAAGGAAGTGGACTGGCGCCTCCAAACCGGCTTGGAACTATCTTGCTTACCCTTCTTCGCTCACCAATCTGACACCGCAAAGCAGTGGCTCCAAACACTGATCAGAAAATAGCTCCGGAGCCAAGTTAACTCGATTGTCAAACCTTGCCGTCGTAAACCAACTCCCGGGGCTCGAAGGTGGTGCTGATGTTGGCCTCCCGGACGCCCCGGGCCTGCTCCACCACGTCCTGCATCACCGACTGGTAGATGGCGGGAGACAGGTATTTTTCGATCTCCCCCGCCACAAACTCCAGGTTCCTGGGGGTGATGTTGTCCAGCAGCAGGGCGAAAAACAGGGCCCAGGACTCCTGGTACTTCCGGTCCGCCTGCTTCAGGCCCACCTGGACCGGCTCCCTTAAAACCGGCGGCACCAGCACCACCGTCTCTTTGCTGGAAAAGACGGCCACTCCCAATATCAAGTTGGAGAGCAGCAACGCCCCGCAGAGGACCCGGTAAAACCAGTTCTCGCTGCGGAGGCCGCGGTAGCTCGATAAGAATTGTTTGAAGTCCATGGCTTTCCGCTTTTCTGGTTTTCATGCTTTCTGGCTTTCTGCCTGCCAAGAAAGGCCGCTCAGGGCAGAAACTCCCCGTAAAGGACCCTCACGAAAAAATTAGTAAAACGTATGCCAATAACCGGGTACGCTTGACCCGGTTTGCGGAATGGGCCGACCTGCCGGTGGAAGAGATCACCTGGGACATGACTAAGGGTAAATTAAAGAAACTCCTGGAAGAGGATGGCTTGACTCCGGCTAACGTCAACAAGCATCTGGTGGCCCTTAAGACGGCATTCAACTATGCCATCATTGAAGGCAAGTTGGCGACCAACCCTACTAAGGGTATACCTGAGTTTTCCACTGATAACGCCCCCAAGTTCATTCCCTCCGTGGACCAGGTGGCCAAAATCCTTCTATTGGCCAAGCCCCTGGACCGGGCATATCTCACCTTGATTGCTTATACCGCCGCCAGAATGAGCGAGATTTCCAAACTCCTGGGAGGATGTGCGTTGGGATGCGGATGGCAAGGGCAATGCCGCCATCGGCCTCTGGGCCCGGAAGAAAAAGGGCGGCAAGCGGATCCAAAGGTGGGTGCCGGTAATCGGCAGGGTAAAGGAGGCCCTGCAATATGCATATAAGCACAGGGTAAAAAATAGTCCCTGGGTCTTCACAAATCCAAAGATGGTGATAAAATATCAAAATAACCCTGAACGCTGGCGCTGGATATACCGGGACAAATTTTTTGCGACCCTTTGCGACTCAGCTGGGGTCACCCGGATGGGTTATCACAACTTGCGCCATCGGGCCGCCAGCAATATGATGGCCAGAGGAGCGGCTTTGACCGATGTACAGCAAATCCTGGGGCATGAGCGGGCCACCACCACGGCCCTCTATTTACAGTCGCTGGCCTTCAATGCGCTCCAGGAAACGGCGGAACTGATGGAGGATGGTTGCGACCAAAATTGCGACCCAATAAACGCAATCACCTAAAGGCCGCATGAATAAAGGCGGGCGGATAGCTCAGCTGGAAGAGCATCGGCCTTACAAGCCGGAGGTCACAGGTTCGAGCCCTGTTCCGCCTACCAATTTTTGTAGTTCAAAGTTCAAGGTTCAAAGTTCAAAGTTACGGTGGCTTCGGAGCTTTAGGTTTTAACCTTGAACTTGCGATAAGCGGTTTTTGATTCAAGGCTTCAAAGTTTTTGCAACTTAGCGCACGTTTGGATTTTAACTTTGAGCTATCAACTTTGAACCTTGAACTCTCACGTCCGGGGGCGTAGTTCAGTTGGTTAGAACGCCGGCCTGTCACGCCGGAGGTCGCGAGTTCGAGTCTCGTCGTCCCCGCCAGCGACTTCAAGGGGTTAGCCAGGAATGGTTAGCCCTTCTTCTTTTTTTCTGTCCCTGAAAAGTAGCAGCAACCGGTAGTCAGTAAAAAACCAAGCGATACGAAGCACTTATCCCCCTCTCCCCCAATGGGGGAGAGGGTTGGGGTCAATGCTGTTGAATTAAGGGTTAATCATAGAAGAAATTAATTTAACATTA